>JAFQNF010000040.1 GCA_017396025.1 bacterium | reverse complement strand
TCTTTTTAATATGTGTCATAATAATAATGTAAGATTTAAGTGTAAGCAATACACTAAACGAAACATTACAACCCCGAACACATATAAACTCCTAAATAATAAACACAAAAGAGACCATTAGGATGCAGAAATAGACCACTCGCGAAGTGGCTTTTTTTTGCGAAAAAATAGATTTACTGCAAAAAAATCATTATTTTTAGTAAGAAATAAACACAAAAAACATTATTAAGTGTCAATTGTACATTTTTTACACTTAATAATCTGTACGGCAGTTTGATAACTGTCTAGGATGCATGATATTTAATTTTGGGAAATTTGCTTATATAAAAACCTATTTTCAAATTTTTTGCTAGTTAATTTATAAAGATTATGCAAAGAAAATTCTAGCAACAATAATTGCCATAATAATTCCGATAAAATCTGCACTTAAACCTGTTAAAAGTGCGTATCTATATTTTTTTATTCCAACTGCACCAAAATAGACTGTTAGCACGTAGAACGTTGTTTCGCTACTGCCAAGCATAATTGCTGCAAGTTTAGATGTGTATGAATTGATATCATTGTTTGCAATAATATCTGAAAAAACGCCAACGGCTGCGCTTCCAGAAAGGGAACGAACAAAAGCTAAAGGTAGCACATCTGCTGGTAGATGTATTTTATCCAATAGTCCAGCGCAAAGTGTCGCAATTGAGTCTATCGCTCCTGATGCTCTTAACATTGAAATTGCAACGATAATGGCGACTAAATAAGGGATAATGTTTGCGCTAACTTTTACTCCGTCTTTAGCACCCTCGATAAAAGCTTCGTATATTGGTACTTTTCTTGTTATTGCAACTGTTAATATGATTAAAATAATTGCTGGTAGTGCCCAAAGTGATATTAAATCAAAAATTTCTCTAATCGGCATTTATTACCTCACCTTCTTTTTGAGGTGGAAATACTTTTTTAAATATTTTTGCAATAATAATTGCCGATACAAAAGCTGTTCCTGTAACAATTAGTGTTGGGAATATTATTTCTGTTGGCTTTTCACACCCTGCAGCAGCCAAAATTGCAATAACTGTTGCAGGGATTAATTGAAATCCTGCAGTATTCATTGCTAAAAGTGTGCACATTGGATCAGATGCAGATTGTTTATCCTTATTTAATTCTTGCATACCTTCCATAGCTTTTATACCAATCGGAGTTGCAGCATTAGCGAGCCCTAGCGCGTTTGCAGAAAAGTTCATTGCAATATCACCAATAATTGGGCTATTTTTAGGAAGTTCTGGGAAAATCCATTTTGCAACTGGTCTTAAAATTTTTGCTAACCATTCTACGATTCCAGATTTTTCTGCTATTTTCATAATTCCTAGCCAGAAAGTCATAATTCCAAGTAAAGTAAGCACGATTTTTACGGCAAGTTGTGTTCCAGAAAAAATAGCGTTTGCAACTTCATTTAATGTGCCATTAATAGCACCGAAAACTATTGATATAACAATTAAAAAATACCAGATGTAGTTCATATTGTTATTCTATTTTATATTGTAAAAAAAATCAAAATCTATTAAGATTAATGTGTAATGTCGATGTGGCACTCTGCCGCAGAAAAACGATTGAATATCGTTTTTCGATACAAAGCGAACCACCGCAGTAAAATGAGGATGTGTGAGCCTGTATGCGAAATTTATGAAGCTGAGGGTTGTGCTTGACACAACATCCGCCACTAAAGACAAATCTGAACATTATAATTGAATAAACAAAAAATTATGTCGATGTGGCGGAATGGTAGACGCGCACGTTTGAGGGGCGTGTGGGGTAACCTGTGGGGGTTCAAGTCCCCCCATCGACAGTTATTTCTTTATATATATTCTCTCTTCTTTTTTATCGATTGCTTTGTATAAATTAATTGTAAATCCGAAAGAATTTGTCCCGTTTTTATTAGAAGAATACAAAATTTTTCCGCCGTTTAATTCTAATAAAGAATTAGATAAATATAATCCTAATCCTGTAGAAAGACCATCGCTTTTTTGTGTAAAAACATTGTTTTTATCAAAAATACATTTTAATAAATCTTCTGATAAAAATTCTCCCTCATTGTTTACTTTAAATACAAATTTGTTGTCTTTTATATAGCTTTCTAATCGAATGGTAGTATTTTCTTTGCTATGATTTACTGCATTCATTAATAAATTAGAAATAATTCTTTTTATGTGCATCCTATCCGCACTAATATAGATTTTTGCTGTCCTGTAGTTTTGTTTAAAAATATGGTTTTTAGATGTTAGCATTAATTTGTTTTCTTTAAAAATTTCGTTTACTAGTTCATTTATACAAAAACTTTTTGTGTCTATTGCTATCATTTTATTGTCGAACTTGTACAACCAAAGCATATTTACCAACATATCAAGCATATTTTGGCAAGAATGTAAGATGTCATTTAAATAGCTTCTTTGGTTATCATTAATTTCTCCAAAGTTCCCTTTTAACAGCAATTCAATTGCCCTTATATGTGCTACGGCTGGTGTTTTTAGGTCGTGTGTAATTGTTGCGATGATTTTATTATTCTGATTGCTTATGTCATCAATTTTTGGTTTTCTTTTTATATAGATAACTATACTTGCAGTGTAAAGAGTTAGTATGCCTAGGCTATTAATATAGCTTGTTTGTTGCGTACAAATATAAACAACAGTTATTGTTGCTATCAAAAAATAAATAAATTTTCTTTTCATTGCAAAATAGAAATCTCCTGAGGTTAACATAGTATAAGCAAAATTCATATTCTATCCGCCAGGTGGCTAATTATTTGTGTTAAGAACTCTTCATCTTTCTTACGAATGTAGCAATTTTTTTTATTTTCATGTGATATTATAGGTGTAAGTTCACATGCATTTTACAAAAGGAATTTATAGTTGAAAGTCTCAAACGTTTCTTTCGGAAAAGTTATAGCTGTTTCTGGAAAAGAATCTAAAATAAAAAAATTAAACGATAGGTTGTCTTACAGAAAACAAAATGGACTTGTCGCAATGAGAGATGTGACAAAATATTATCAGTATGCTCCAACAACAGGTTCTTTGGCTCAAGCAGCACAAAAAGGAAACAAAATTGAAGTTTATATTACTGGTGATGATGTTAAAAAGATAAATCATGATCCTGAGTGGAAAACAATGGATGGTATTCTTTCTCATCTATCAGCGTACATAGATTTGGCAAAAACATCTATTGGTGAAGCCATTGAAAAAATAGCTAAAAGTTAGATTTTATTTGTAATAAAAGGTTAGTAGAGGTAAAAATTATGCAAGGATTTTTAAAAGAGTTTAAAGAATTTGCTGTAAAAGGTAACGTAATTGATATGGCAGTTGGTATTATCATTGGTGGAGCGTTCTCTCCAATTGTTAATTCATTAGTAAAAGATATTATTATGCCTCCAATTGGATTTGTTTTAAACAATGTAGACTTTAAAAACTTATATTTTTCAATTACACCAACATCAGAACATTATGCAACAGTAGCAGAAGCTCAAGAAGCAGGCTTAGTTACAATTAATTATGGTGTATTTATCAATACATTAATTAGCTTTTTAATTGTTTCCTTTGCTGTATTTTTATTGGTTAAAGCTATAAACAAATTGAAAGCAGAGAAAAAAGAAGAATGTGTAGCACCTGCAGAACCAACAACTAAAGAATGTAAATTCTGTTGTTCTACAATCAATATTAAAGCAACAAAATGCCCACATTGTGCATCTGAATTGCAATAGAATAAATATTTAAATTATTAAACAAGTACCATTTAATTTGATGGTGCTTGTTTGTATGAAATTGTATCTGTTTCTATGTATTCTATATGTGAAAAATATTCATTTATCTGTGCTTCGGTTAATATTGATGTTTGTGATTCATCCCAAGGGTTTATAACCTCAAATAGCCATTCACCATTTTCTTGTTGTATTGGGTAAATTGTGTATGCGTGGCGACCAGCAATATTTAATTCTCTATTTAAATATGTGCTGTCATTATCACCTCTTGTTCCACCGGCAATAATTCTTATGTTAGGATTTTCTAATAATTCGCTTATTGGCTGTGTTGAAGATGGTCTATAGGATATACATTCTATACCAAAAGTTTCGAATACTTTATCGATATATCCTCCACTTCCTCGGATTTTAGAACCATAAGTGTCATCTTGTAACTCTTGAATATTTTTTAAATAAGTATCTGCTCTCATTAATAAAGGAATTCCATATGGAGCATATCCATTAGAAATGTAGTCTGTTAGCATAGTTCTAAATTCGTCGTTTGGTTCAGAGAAAAATAACATTTCAAGATGAGAAATTATTGCGTCTTGTTCTTCTGAATCTGTTGTGCTTTCTAAATCGTTAAATATTAATATTAATTCCAAATTGTTTCCAAAATCACTATTATCATTATTGTCCGTATTTTCGTTAATATAATCAATTATGGTTTCAGCTGCTTCTTTTTCTTCAATAGACATTTCTCCATATAGTGATGTTAATTTATCCATTTCACTACTTATTGCTTCATCTTTTAAATATATTCCATAACAAAGTTCAAGCATTTGCATACCTAATGAACTATCTGAAAGAGCAAATTCTGATGAGATTGAATATTCTTCTCCTGTCGCAAATTGTTCAAGAACTGTATATTCTGGTAAATAATCTATGACTTCTTTTCCTCGCTCTATTGTAAAAGTATAATCACCATTCGGTAAGTCAACGGTTATGTTTCCATTCTCATCTTCAGAAAAACATTGTAATAATAAGTGTCTTGTTGTTGGATCTGTCATCATATTATTCAATGATGAAACTAAGTAACAATCACCGATTTGCCCTTGTGATGACATATATCTTTGTACTGGAGGGAAGAGCTCCATATATGCTTCTTTTGATATTTGAAGTTGCTCATATTCTCCATTACTAGTTTTTATATAAATATAATCTTCGCCATCTACTTCAAAAATATCACCAATTTCAGAGTTTTGTAGACCCTCTTGAATATTTGTGTTTGTTGGTATAACTAAATCTTCAATAGGAATTCCTTCTATTGCTGAAGTATAAAGAAGTTCAATATCTTTTTTTAGTAATTCACTTCTTGTTGTGCCATCATCTTGATAATTTGGTATTATATCTTCTAAATATTCATTAACTTGGTGTAAATTTGTATATGTACCGTCTATTATACTTTTTTCTAATATTTCATTGTCTAGGTATTGGCTGGCAATACCTATTTCTCTAAAATCTATAACATCTTTTTCATCTCCGTATGTTTCATTGAATAAAATTGCTAAATCTATATTTTCTGGATTAATGAAAGAGTTGTCAAAGAAAAAAGATAGATGCCAACCTAGTCCTGCTGCTTTTAATATATAATCAATATCAGCGTCTTCTTTTAAGCTTTCCTCTAATAAAATTGTAATATCGGTAGGAACATATTTTAATTCTTCATTTTGCATAATTGCATTTAAAATTTCTTCTCCATATGGATTATTATTTAAATACGCTGCAATATAGTTCTCGTTAAACTCACTTGATATTGGGCATTCATAATATTCAATAAAGTCTTGGGCTAATTCAATGGCTTCAGAACTAATTGGATCTCCATTTATATCTAACCCTAAGGAAGATAGAATATGAGCATTGTCATAATAATCATTCATATTAACTGTTCCGATAGGATTTTCAGTTAAATTTTTTAATGCATTTTCGAAAGAATATTTATTATTCAAAATTGAGAGGTAATCGAAAAGGGTTTCGCTATTCAAATTTTTTAATTCATCTTGTGGAAGTTCTTTCAATAGTGAATTTAGTTCTTCATCATTGAAAACTTTTGGGTAATCTTCTAAATTACCTCCGTTTTGAAAGATGTCAAAGGCTCTAAAAATGTACGAAGTGCTTACTTTGTTTTCATTTGCATATTGATATATTTCATTAATTTGTGCGTTGAATTCTTCTGAATAATTTTGAGATTCTTCTTCAAGCAAAAAATTCCAAAACAGAGCTTCTTCTTCTAATTGTGGAATTTTTTCTTCTTGCCACATTGCATTGTATGCAGTAGACATCATTTGAATCCCTATATCAGTTCCATCTATAAATCCAAAATCACCATAATTATTTTGTTTATTAAAAGTAAAACTGTAGCTTGTGCTTGGAATTGTAACAGTTATATTTCCATTCCCATCTTCTGAAAAGCAATTTAAGAAATAATATCTGCTGTTTTCATTATTATAAATTTGTGAAAAATCATTAAATTGATGGTTTTCTTTGCCTTTTAGCAATCCCTTAAGCCCTGTTGCAGTTTGAGGTTCCCCGCTAAATAATTCATTATATGTGTCTATTGAGATGTTTAATTTTTCATATTCTCCATCTCCTGTTTTTATATATGCAAAGTGTTCTCCTGGAATTTCAAATACTTCACCGGTTGATGCATTTTGAACAATTTCATCAATTGTTTTTTCTTTATTTATAACAACTTCTTCTGTTTGCTTATTTTCTTTCAAGTTTTTGAAAAAATTGAATAAATCAGCAAATTCGTCTTGTAAGTTTTCTATACTTTCATTTATATCGTAATCATTTTCGCTTACATCAAAAATAGACCCAGCAATATCATTTGTTTGAGAATGCTCTGTTGCATTGTTTGGTCTTACATCTACTTGAGAGGGTATTTCTACTAGTTTTTTGTTAAAAAGGCTGGTGAAATCTCTAAAACTCATCGTATAACATCTCCATTTTAAGTTTATCGACGAGTTTATAGAAAACTTTAACTAACTTTTGGGTTTAACTCCTTTTTTATTCAAAAAATTTAATACTTTTTCTTTTTCTATCTTAAGATGCTCTAGTTCGTTAATTAACTTTTCTTTTGTTGCAATTTCTTCTAACTTTTTTATGAAATTCATTTCTGTAATATATCTTGAAATAGTATCTTTATTCTTATTTTCTTCAACGAAGTTCATATATTGTGAATTCAATATATAAAACAAACTTGATTCTTGAGTCATATGTTTCTCCTTATAATAATTCTACAAAAATACAAAAAAACTGGCAATTTTTTTTAAAATCTGATTTTATATTGGTATGGATAAAGAAAAAATTGTAAAACTAGATATTAAACCGTCTGATGTGGTACAAAAACAACCTCGTCAGACGGTTAATAATGCTAATTTACAAACAAATCCAATATTAAAAGAAATGTTTTTTTCTAATTTGGTTAATAAAAAAGGTAAATTTAATTTTAAAGATTTATTTAGATGATTATCGTTTTTCTGCTCATGCTGTAAAATATAAGCATGTATAGAAAAATTTTCATTGATAAATATCTAAAGAATGGTTTTTCATTTGATGAGGCAAAAGTAGAGGTAGATTTTGCACTTGAGGTGCTTTTTAATTATACATATAAAGACTTTATGCTTGGTAAAAGCATTGAAAAATGGCAACTTGCTAAATTGGAAAAAGTTTTAAATGAACGTATTTCAACTCATAGACCAATTCAACAAATAATAGGACAAGCATTCTTTTATGGGAGGAAATTTTTTGTTGATGAAAATACGCTTATTCCTCGTCCTGAAACTGAACTTTTAGTTCAAGAAACATTAAAGCTTGCCACTAAATTTGAAAAACCTAAAATATTGGATATTGGAACTGGAACAGGTTGTATTCCAATTACATTAGTTGTTGAAAATAAAAATATATTTGCAGAGTCAGTAGATATTTCATTTGAAACTATTGAAACAGCAAAAAAGAATGTGCTATTGCATAATGTTTTTGAAAAAGTTAGATTGTATCAATCTGATTTGTTTGAAAATGTAGACGGGACATACAATATAATTGTATCTAATCCACCGTATATTCCGATTAAAGACAAAGAAACTTTGCAGGTTGAAGTTCGTGATTATGACCCAGCTTCTGCATTATACACGTCAGACGAATATGGGGTTGAGTTTTACATTAAAATAATAGAACAAGCAAAAAAATATTTGTTACCAGATGGATATTTGTTGTTTGAACTTGGGATTAACCAGCATATAATAGTTGAAAAATGTCTGAAAGATAATGGTTTTAGCGATATAAATGTAGTTCAAGATTATAATTCAATAGAAAGAATAATCATTGCAAAAGCATAATTATTAAGAAATATTAAAAGTGATAATAAATATCACTTTTCTTTTTTTAATCAATATGGTAATATAATTTTGTAAATAAATAAAATAAAAACAAAAAGGAAATGAAAAGAGGTAAACAATGTCAAAATTTGTATGTTCAGTATGTGGATATTCAGTAGAAGCAGAACACGCTCCAGAAAAATGCCCATTGTGCGGAGTTCCTGCAGAAAAATTTAATAAATTAGACGAATCACAAGGTTTAACTTGGGTAACAGAACATGTTATCGGTGTTGCAAAAGGTGCAGATGAGCAAGTTGTTCAAGGCTTAAAAGAACACTTTATGGGTGAATGTACTGAAGTTGGTATGTACTTAGCGATGAGCCGTCAAGCTGAAAGAGAAGGTTATCCAGAAGTTGCAGAAGCATTCAAAAGATATGCTTTTGAAGAAGCAGAGCATGCTGCAAAATTTGCTGAGTTATTAGGTGAAGTTGTAACAAATTCAACAAAGAAAAACCTAGAAATGAGAGCTGAAGCTGAATCTGGCGCTTGCTCATCAAAAATGGATATTGCAAAAAGAGCTAAAGAATTAGGCTATGATGCAATCCACGATACAGTACACGAAATGGCTAAAGACGAAGCTCGTCATGGTCAAGGATTCCAAGGTCTACTAAAAAGATTATTCTAAGTAGTAAACTTCCAAATTAAAGAGGAATTTGAAAAAATTCCTCTTTTTTTTAATTTAGCTATTGACTCAAAATTTTTAGCAAGTATTATAATAATTGTTGAGGGCGTTTAGCTCAGTTGGTAGAGCGCCTCCCTTACAAGGAGGATGTCAGGAGTTCAAGTCTCTTAACGCCCACCATAAAACCGAGAATGACATTAGTTATTCTCGGTTTTATTTTGCTGTGTTTTAGAATAGGAACTCCTACAAGGCGCACCATGTCTAAGAGTTCAGCGCGAGTGAGCAGAGGCTGAAGAGGCGGAGATGATGAATCTTCGACACGTAATGCCGTTTATTGCGAACGAGCAAGACAAGTCTCATAACTTCGGTAGTCCTTTTTGCGTTTACGAGCCTACGTCTCAGCTGGACTACTTGAAAGTCTAAGCTTTGCTTGATTTTCTACGCAATCTGCGCATACTTCTCTCGTAAGGCTCATTCTTTGCCTACGATTTAAGCATTAACGCCCACCATAAAGAAGACTCTGAAAAGAGTCTTTTTTATTTTGTAATCTAAAAAAGAAAGGTTTACTAACAAACCTTTCTTAAAATATTTTATTTTAATTTTTTATCTGCATAATGCACTGTGGTATCCATTTTTTTCACAGAATTTTACGCATTCATCATAAGGTCTTTTATCCAGACATTTTTCCATTTTTGGTGCATCATCGTTATTATCGTCTTCAGGTGTATCTTCTTCAGGTGTATTATCTTCAGGTGTATTATCTTCAGGTGTATTATCTTCTGGAATATTATCTTCAGGTGTATTATCTTCAGGTGTGTTATCTTCAGGAGTATTATCTTCTGGTTTGTTATTTATTGGCGGATTCGCTTCTGGAGTGTTCGTATTGTTACTAAAATGAATTTCTCCAGGCTCAAGAATAAATCTGTCTGCATATGCATAAAATGTGTTTATATCCTTGTATAAATCTGTTGTCATTGTTACTTTGTTTGGTTTTTTTTCTCCGTTGACATCAACATATACAAAAAAGCAAGGAATATTATCTTCTTTATTTATTACGTCATATTCACAGTTATCTGTAATTTTTTCAGTAATACCATATTTTGTACCATCATTTAAGTAAAAAGATGATTCTACTTCTATTTTATCTCCCCAATTGTTTGAAATTTCACTATCCTTTTTTAGAATATTAAAATGTTTGAAGAAAAAGTTTGATTTTAAATCATTTGAGTCTTTGAATTCGTTTATTCTTATACTATCAAATGCATAAGCCAAACGAATTGCATTGTTTAAGACAGAAGCATTTTTATATGCTGCAACTCTATATTGTTCATTGTTTGTATGCTGACTAACTGCTGGTACTGTGATGGCTGCGACTACACCAATTACTGCTAAAGTTATGAGTACCTCTGCTAAAGTAAAAGCAAATTTCTTTTTATCCATTTTTTCACCATTAATTTTTCTTTGTGTTTAAATTATAACACTTTTTGTAAATAATGTTTCTTCCTTTTATATTAATTTTCTGCTTGCCTACGCTTTTATTCGCATGCATAATATTTTTATGCGCAAAAAAAATAATTTTGGGATTTAATAACAATATATTGATTTTTAGAGAGTATATGTGTAATGAATGTTGTATTAATTGGCGCTGGGCGCTATGGTAATGGTCTTGTTGGTCGTAAATATAAAGAACATGAATTTAATGCTGATTTGGTTGGCGTTGTTGACCCTAAAATTGATGAATTGGTTCTTTCCGATACGTATAGGCTTGGTGATACGCCTACATACAAATCTTTAAAAGATGTTCCTGAAGATGTGGTTAAACAATCTATTACCGAAATTGCGCTTATCCCACAACTTATTCCTGCGCTTTTTAATGATTTAGCTGAAAAGGGTTCAAAAAAGATTATTTTACCAAAACCAGTTACTCCTGATCAAAAAGCTTATCGCCAAATGTTAGCAACAGTGAAAAAACAAGGCATGAAAACTGTTGTTGCTTCTAATTGGTATTATTCTCAAATAACAACAATGACAAAAAATTTACTTGCTAAATTACAAGGTCAGCCGATTCCGAATCCAGAATTAGTTGAACAATATCGAGAAGAATTTGATAGCATGGATAAGACTTTTAAAATTCAAAAAGTTGAAGTTGAATATAATAAACAAAATGAAGTTTTAACAATTGATCCTCCTGCCCAAGAACTTCCGCATGCATTGCAAATAGTGTATTCTACAGGTTTAACTGATTTAGTTGGTTCAACGATGAGTGCAACTCCTGAAGAACAAACACAAAGTAGAGTTAGTCTTAGTTTAAGTGAAGTTAAAGGAATTGAAGACGGTATTTATATTAATTCTGACTTGCAAATGGGCGATAGATTAGATAAAAGAAGAGAACGACTTGTTAAAGTATACTTAAACGATGATGATGATGAACCTGATGTTGTTGTGGACTATGATGCTCAGTTTTCACCAGATGGAACCTGCCAAAAATTACCAGAGATTCGTTGTGACATTAAAAAAGATGGAAAAAGAACATCTTGGACGTTGCCTGTTGTAGAGGATAATCTTAATGTCATGTACAGTAGGATGTTAGATTATTTTGAAGATGATACGACAGATGCTCTGACTTTAGAAGGATATTCACCAGTTGCACAAACAATAAGTAAAGCACAATCTTTATGGGAATATGCTGTAAAATAATTTAATATAAAAGCTAAAATAGTAAAAAAATAAATTTACGGGTGTTACTAAAGTTGTTATAACCTAAGGCAATTTTATGAATATAAGTGTTCCTAATATCTCTTTTCGTGGTGATGTTGTGTATAAGGATAGGTATATTCCTCATAAACAAGATAATACACATGATATTGTCCGTGCTCATTTTGAAGATCAATTAGGTCCTTATTTTTTCTATTTGGAGCAATTGGCAAAAGAAAGAGAAATGTTCGCATTGTCAAAATATACATTACCTGTTTCTACTAAACCTTCGGAATCACCAATGAAACAGTCAACAGAATTAAAAGTTGATGTGCCATTATTGGAATCATTAAAAATTGCTTCATTTAAAGAAAGAAGAAAAAATGAATTATATTCTGGTAGACAATTATGTTGCAAACCAGAAGAACTTGAAGCTTTAAAAAAAGCTGGTATAAAAAGTATTTTTGGACTGGTTCCTTATTTTGAAAAGGATTCAGTAATTGAGTCTGGGATTAAATATTGTGATTTATTTTCTTTAAATAATTCTAGACTATGTGTTTTCGATGTAAATGGTGATATGATGAAACAATTAATAAAAGATCCGTCATCATATACTGAAGACAGACCAAATTCTAAGATTTCGGCACTTAAAATGTTTATAAAAACAATGAATGGCGATAATCCAGATATTCCATTGCCTATTTATTTTGGATGCCATCAAGGTACTGACAGAACATATATGTGGTATAAGCTATATAATATATTGAAAGATGAAGATATGAATAAACCACTATCTTCTGAAAAAGTTCAAGAATTGGCTCAATTTGTTCATGATGCTGATGATTATTTTAGATGGTAAAAATTATAAATTTGATTCATATTCTAAGTTATATTGATTTGCAACTTCTTTAACAAATTCTACTCTTGTTTCAAATCCTTCTTCAGAATCAAGATATGAATTTACCAAATCGTAGTTATCCATTATTGTGTGGTGTTCCTTATCATATTTTTGAGGGTCACTCATTAATTGCCACCACATCATTTCTTTTAACTGTGAATATGTGTTCAATAATTTATCATCTTCGGTGCTTAATCCATATTTTGGCATTTCTTTAAACGCTTCTTCATCACTTATTTCTTCTTGATTTGCACCGCATTGATAATTTAAGTAATCTTTAAACATTCCGGCTATATCGTGTTTGTTTAATTTATAGTCAATGCCTAGTTTGTCTAAAGCTTTTAAACAAAGAGCTTTTTCTAACTGAAAATATGTTTCTCTGTAATCTAATAGTGGTCTATTTGTTTCTTTCTTTGTTAATCTTGAATATTTTCCATCTTTAGTTATTGCTTCCTGCGATTTTGCTTTAGATGCCAATAAACAAGCAATATCGCCACTAGATAAAGGTAATGGCTTTGGATGTCCATGCATTAGTACGCTATTTTGTTCAACTTTTCTAGAATCAATTGTGCAGCGATGTTCTGTACCTTGATTTTCATCTAACACTTGGCCATTTTCTGCTAAGACAACACTGTATTCTGTATTCGTATCTATGATTGCTTGAATAATTTTATTTTTTGCACAATCGTACGCTTGTTTAAAATTATTATTTGTTCTTACAAAGGTATCTGTTTGTGGCTCTTGTGAACGAAAACTCACTTGTCTTGTATTATTAAATGGTTTTATTTGTGAAAGAGAACAAATTTTAGTAATCATATATGACCTTTCTTTTGTATGTTTTAAGTTCGTCAATTACTAAAATTGCCAAAATGCGAAGAAATATGAAAATAAACACAAAAAAAAGAGCCTTATGGCTCTTAAAATGGTACTCCCAAGGGGATTTGAACCCCTGTCGCATCCGTGAAAGGGATGTGTCCTAGGCCTCTAGACGATGGGAGCCTATCGACAAATATTATATTATCTAAAGCATAAATTAGAGTCAAGTGTTTTCTTTAAAAATTATAATTATTTTTTTTACACTACTTATTTTCATATTTTTTTTAATATATACCTACTTGTTTATACTGTTAGGTCATAGTGGAATGTAGTCCTTTTGCTTATTTAATTATATATAAATTTTACTTGATGATAGGGGTATATTTTGAAAGGGCTTTCCAAGAAAAAATATAGAGATATGAGTTTATATGATTTAGTTTGTTCTGCTCAAGATGATAATTATGATGCGCTTGAAGAATTAATTAAACGAGAACAGAAAAATATTTTTGCTTCTTTTTGTTATTTAGGTGCTACAAATGAAAATATTTCTGATTTAACGCAAGAAGCTTTATTTCGTATGTCAAAAAATATAAAAAAGCTAAAAAATCCAAAACTATTTAAGTCTTGGCTTGGACAAATTGTTACAAATTTGTTTTATGATGATTTGCGTAAAAAACAAAGAAAACCGGAAGCAATATCGATAGATTCTTATTGGATTAATGATGATTCAGATGATGATTGTATATTGCATATCTGCGATAACACATTAATGCCAGATGAAAAAACTTTAGGTAAAGAACTTACAGATATTATTAGAGAACTGATTTGTCAACTCCCAGAACATTTTCGTCTTGTTATTATTTTGCGTGAGTTGCAAGGTTTATCATATGAAGAAATTGCTAAAATTACACAAACAAATGTAGGTACGGTTAAATCGCGAATTTCTAGGGCTCGAAATAAATTACAGGAATGTTTAAAACCATATTTAACATGATTGGAGGTTAGATGATTGATAAATCGGCATGTAAAAAAGTTGTTTCGTTACTCTCTTTATACATTGAAAATAAGTTAGATATTGAAGATAAGATTTTTGTTGAAAATCATTTTATTACTTGTAGTGATTGTTATCAAAAATTTCTTGAAATGAAAGAAATAATGAGTAATTTGCATTTTGAATATGAAAAGTTAGTAAGTGAATTTGAAAGGATAGAAGCCGGTAAAATGTTTAATATACGTGAATATGAAACATTTTACAAAAATATTTCGCCTTATATAGATGATGAGCTTTCTTATGATGAAAGCATAAAGTTTAGAAAATATCTTTTGAAATCTAAACCGGCTAGAGCCGAACTTGCTGGAGCATATTGTTTGAAAAATAACATTAAGCATTCGGTTATTGATTTTAAAAATGATTTAAATATTAATTTTCAGAAAAAAATTATCAAAAAACTAAAAGAAGAAAGGTGTGATAATTTTGATAATATTTATTGCCGAGCTGCTGTTGTTTTTGGGGTTATGATTTCATCTTTAATCATTGTATCTATTTTTATGAGCATAAATTATATAAATGATACTTTTGTAAAACTTCCAAAATCCAAAATTGTGAATACAATTGAAATGCCAAATGAAAACCCTATGGTCGAATTCTTTTTTGATGAAAATGATAAAGCAATTATAACTGTAAAATAGTTTGTTATATAATTATCTTGCGAACATGAAGGAGTTTTGTATGAAATTTTTACATTCAATGATTAGGGTTAAGAATATAGAAGAATCTTTGAAGTTTTATATGGATTTGCTTGGCTTAAATTTAATTTCAAAAAGTTCTTTAGAAGATTGTGATTTGTATTTTCTAGGTGAAGATGAAAATGCTTGCCAAATAGAATTAACATATAACTATGAAACGCCAGAAGAAGGTTATAAAAATGGAAATGCATTTGGACATTTCGCTTTTGCAACAAAAAATATGGATGAATTTTCTAAAAAATTAGAATCTATGGGCTATGAGTTTTTATATGAACCATTTGAATTGGAATTAAAAGATGATAATGGTAATTCATCATTTAAGAAAATTGCATTTGTTAATGACCCAGATGGTAATGAAATTGAAATTATAGAAGAATAGGATTATAACATTGTTACTGCGCTTTTCGGCAGATTTTGTATTAGACGAGCAGAAATAAAATCAAATTTATTTCTGATTTCTTCTTTTGAATATTTAGGGTTTATACAGTATCTATAAATATCTTCAAAAAGATAATCAAAGTCAGCTGTTCGGCCTTGAAGTTTGTATTTTTTTATTCCTTGATTTATTAGTTTTTGCATAAGTGAATTATCAAACATAAGGGGTTTTGAGTTCAGCTTCCTTGCTCCACAGAATAAATCTTCTTGTTCTGATAAGTATTCTTCTGTAATTTTCTTTTGTCCCCATTGCACAAGTAAATTATAATGTCTTTTGGCGTTTGGACAATTGTATTCGCAAGGTTGATTGATAAGTACTTCAAGTCTGTTCGGGTCAGAAATAATATTATTTATATTATCTGCGTTTTCTATTGTCCATTCTGGACGTACAACAACAATTTCATATTTATCTAGCATTTTGTTATAAAATTCAGTTTCTTTAAAGGTTCCTTCTAATCTTTTTATAAAAGGAATAACTACTGAACAAACCATCTTTGCGTTTGGATATCTTTTTTTTATGTGTTTATAGAGTTTTTCAGACGAAACAATATAATAACAATTGTATTGAGAAGTGATATCTAAAATTTGATTGCTAAGTTCGTCATTTACTTCTTCATCATTAAGAAAATAATTTGAAAAAGTAAACGCTGCAGCAATGTTGTATTTGCTGAGTTTTGCCAAATATGCATTGATTGTTCCAATTTTTGTTGGAAGAAGTTCTGTAACACGTCCTCCAGCCCACATTGTTTGCAGTGTCCCAAAAACTTGTTTGACAGGGTTTTCTTCTTCTTTAAAAAATTCAGCTAGTAAAGGAATATATAAATCATTGCAAAACATAAAAGGCATAACATATTCTATATTTTGATATTTTATGTAATCAGTAGGCATTGTAATTCCTTTAAAAATCTGAATTCGTATTATTTTTATTGTAACATATGCTTCCTTTTTTTTCTTTAGCATTTTATTCTTTATATATGAAAAGATTGCCAGATTATCTAAAACGAGGAATTATTGATACAGAAAAAACAAAAACAGTTAGACATATTTTAAAATCTAATTGTTTGAATACTGTTTGCGAAGCGGCTCGTTGTCCCAACAAAAGTGAGTGTTATGCAAAAAATACTGCTACATTTTTAATTATGGGAAATAACTGCACTCGTAATTGTCGTTTTTGTAATATATCTTGTGCTAAACCAGAACCATTAAATGAATTAGAACCAAAGAAAGTTGCTGATGCGGTTCAAAAGTTAGGTTTAAGTTATGTTGTAATTACATCTGTTACACGTGATGATTTACCTGATGGTGGTGCTTTGCATTTTGCTAATGTTATTAAAGAGGTTCGTGAACTTTCTCCTGACGCAAAAATAGAAGTTTTAACTCCGGATTTTCAAGGTAGAAAAGAAAGCATTGATATTGTTATAAATGCAGCTCCTGACGTATTTAATCATAATATAGAAACAGTACCTTCGTTATATAAAAAGGCACGCCCACAGGCTAGTTATCAGCGTTCGTTAGATTTTTTGAATTATATTAAACAAAATTCCAATATTTTAACTAAAACAGGGCTAATGGTTGGACTTGGTGAAACAAAAGAAGAACTTATACAAACATTTGAAGATTTGGCAAAAATAAAATGTGATATAGTCACAATAGGACAATATATTGCGCCTACAAAAGAACACCTTGAAGTTGCTAGATTTTATGAGCCATACGAATATGATGAGCTTGCAAAAATAGCACAACAAATTGGTATAAAACATACTTTCTTCTCTCCTTTAACAAGGAGTTCATATAAAGCATACGAAGTCTTTAACGAAAACTAAATTTGTTTTTCTCTTCTATAATTTTCTAAGTATAGTAGAATTCTATTTTTAAATGTCATAAAGAATACTGCTACACCAACAAGCATTATTGAATTTAAAAATACAAATAAAGTTATTCTGTTACCACTTAATAGTTGTGGCATATTGAAATATAAAACGCTAAAAAGCATCGTTATTGATAGTAATAAAAATATTACCGAAAAACACGTAGCAAACTTATGCATACAAAACCGCCTTTTCTTCTTTAAAACTTAAAATCTAACACTATAAATGAGGGGCACTCACTTCAGGTGTCAGATGAATAAGAAGATAAACAGTTTAATAATATTTTTCTCATGCCTACATTATAGCATTTCTCTGTTCAAAAAAAAGCCCCCCTGTTTGGAGGACTTTTTTATTATGTTTTATTCTATTTTTCTTCACACTCAAAAATGATTTTTTCATCTTTAAGCTTAAGAACAATCTTGTTGCCTGAGCTGTATTTGCCAGAAAGAATTTCTTCCGCCAAACCGTCTTCAATACGTTTTTGGATTAGTCTTCTTAATGGTCTTGCACCATAAGCTTCAGAATAACCAGCTTCACCTAAGTAATCTTTAACCTCATCAGTTACTTCGATTGTTAATTGTTGAGATTCTAAACGTTTAAATAGGTCATTCAACATCAAGTCAACGATTTCTCTGATTTCTGGTTTAGATAAGTGAGCAAATACAATAATATCGTCGATTCTGTTTAAGAACTCTGGACGGAATGATTTTTTCATTTCTTCCATTACTGTATCTTTTAATTTTTCATACTTATCTTTTTGTTCATCTTCAGCAACAGAGAAGCCTAGCTTGCTTGTTGTTGTAATCATACTAGCACCAACGTTACTTGTCATAATAATGATAGTGTTTTTAAAGTTGATGTGTCTGCCCTTAGAGTCTGTTAAACGACCGTCATCTAAGATTTGCAACATGATATTGAATACATCTGGGTGTGCTTTTTCGATTTCGTCAAAAAGAATTACGCTATAAGGTTTCTTTCTGATGATTTCTGTTAAGTGACCACCATCGTCATAACCAACGTATCCTGGAGGTGAACCAATTAATTTCGCAGTTGAATGTTTTTCCATAAATTCTGACATATCAACACGAATCATATTATCTTCGCTACCGAATACTGCTTCAGATAATGCTTTTGCCAACTCGGTTTTACCAACACCTGTTGGACCAGAGAAAATAAAGCTTCCGATTGGTCTGTTTGGTGCTTTTAAACCAACTCTTGCACGTCTAATTGCTTTTGACAAAGCAACAACAGCTTGGTCTTGGCCAATAACTCTTGCGTGAAGAGTGCTTTCAAGTTTAAGCAATCTTTCGCTTTCGCCTTCAGTAATCTTAGTTGTAGGAATACCTGTCATGATACTTACAACTTGTGCAACTTGCTCTTGTGTTACTGTTGGTTTATTTTCGTCGTTATCTTCTCTCCATTTTAGAGATAATTCGCGGATTTTCTCTTTTAAATCTGCTTCATCATCTCTAAGGTTAGAAGCTGTTTCAAATTCTTGATTTCTGATAGCTTCTTCTTTTTGTTTGATAACAGCTTTTAGTTGTTTTTCAAGTTCTTTTCCTTCTGGAGGAAGTGCGCTTGTTTGGATTCTTAATTTTGACGCAGCTTCGTCAATAATGTCGATAGCTTTATCTGGTAAGAATCTATCTGTTATATATTTGTAAGAAAGCTCTGTTGCAGCAACAATAGCTTCATCAGAAATTCTTAATTTGTGGTGTTCTTCATATTTTGGTTTTAAGCCTTTGATGATTTCGATTGTGTCTTCAACAGAAGGTTCTTCAATAATAATTGATTGGAATCTACGTTCTAGTGCAGAATCTTTTTCTACATACTTTCTGTATTCTTCTAAAGTAGTAGCACCAATTACTTGGATTTCGCCTCTTGATAGTGCGGGTTTTAAAATGTTTGCAGCGTCAATAGCACCTTCTGCCGCACCAGCACCGATTAATGTATGCATTTCGTCAATAATAAGAATGATGTTTCCTGCTTGACGAATTTCATCCATAATCTTTTTAAGACGTTCTTCAAATTCACCTCTGTATTTTGTGCCAGCAACTAAAAGTCCCATATCTAATTGGATAACTTTTTTGCCTTCTAAAATATCAGGAATTTCACCGTTTACAATTCTTGCTGCTAAACCTTCAACAACTGCTGTTTTACCAACACCAGGTTCACCCAATAATACAGGGTTGTTTTTTGTTCTTCTTGCAAGAATTTGAATAACACGTTCAATTTCTTTTTCTCTACCTACAACAGGGTCAAGACGTTGTTCTTGAGCCGCTAATGTAAGGTCTGTACCAAATTCATCTAAGCTTGGTGTTTTTGTTTTTCCGCCAGAAGCTGTTCCTGCTGTTGCAGTTTGTTGTGTCGGTTTTGATTCACCTAGCATTTTTATAACGTTGC
Organism: bacterium; assembly: GCA_017396025.1. Classification (GTDB taxonomy): domain Bacteria; phylum Cyanobacteriota; class Vampirovibrionia; order Gastranaerophilales; family Gastranaerophilaceae; genus Avigastranaerophilus. Next base: position 92,350 of record JAFQNF010000040.1, on the reverse strand, counting down.
TTCTAACTTTGTTTAGGTCAACACCTAAGTTTTCAAGAACTCTTGCCGCAACACCTTCTCCTTCTCGGATTAAACCAAGAAGTAAGTGTTCAGTACCTATATAATTGTGTCCAAGTTGTCTTGCTTCATCCCAAGACAATTCTAATACTCTTTTTGCTCGAGGCGTAAAAGGAATTTCTACCGCAACAAAGCCAGAACCTCTGCCAATAATTTTTTCAACTTCTACCCTTGCGTCCTTTAGTGTTACACCCATTGCTTTAAGTGTCTTTGCTGCAACACCTGTGCCTTCACCAATAAGACCTAATAGAACTTGTTCTGTACCTACAAAATTGTGACCTAGTCTTCTTGCTTCTTCTTGTGCAAGCATTATTACTTTTATAGCCTTTTCCGTAAAACGTTCGAACATTGCTTTACTTCTCCTAATAAGACTCTATATTATTTATTTTACACGATAATACAAATTATACAATCAGTTACTTAAATGGTTAATTTTTAGCTTCGCAGGCATGTATTCTGTGCAAGCGTCAAGTGCCTTTTGATATGCACGTTTTGCATTGTCTATTTCGCCTGTTTTTTCATATATTTCACCCATTAGAAAATGCGTTTCAGGGTCTTTATAACAGATTTCTAAGCTTTTTTTTAATAATATTTTTGCTTGTTGTGTGTAATTATTATTGTGCAGGACTCTCGCAGAATATTTGTAAATTTCTCGATTATAGTTTGATAGAAAATTATTTCTTTTTAGTAGTTCATTTATTGTTTCTGATTGTTTGTATAAAAAAAGCATTTCTAAATCTTGCTCGTAAAAATTTCTTATTTGAAAATAAGTTGGTTCGTGAAATTTATTATCAAATAGCATATTAATCAAAAAAATTAGCCATTTTGTTGCTGAAGAATGTTCTTTTATTAACAATAAAAGAATTCTTGCTTCTTCTATATTTCCTTGTAGAAATCTTACATAAGAACAAGCACATATATTTCCTGCTTTGTTAAAGTAATCATATGCTAATTCTGGTTCTTGCTCGTATAGGGCAATTTTTCCAAGCAAGTTAAAACTCCAAGACTCATTAGAATTTTGAAGTAATTCTTTTATCTTGGAGTAATCTTTGTTTTTATAAAAAAGTTCTTTTATTTTATTCTTGTGCATTTTTATAGTTTTGCATTGATTCCTTTAATACATCCAGTGAATCTGTTTCTATAATCATTGCCATTGCTGAATTATCTGTTGGAAGAGCTGCTTTGCTATTTATTCTGCTTTGTTCCATTTTTGTACGTTCTTGTAAAATAACCTTTGATGCTTCTGGGTGAATTTTACTGTTGTATCCACCTTTAATTAATCTTTCAATTTCTAAATCTTTTTGGTTTTTATTTGCATCACTTAAGCTAGCAAAATAGCTTTCTATAAATGTTGCAGGATTTGCTTTTAATTGTGCAATTTGCTCTGCATTAAAGTTTTGATATTGGCATCTTTGTTTATTTTCCATACAAATTTTTGCTTGAAGCGCATATGAAGTTAGTTTTGGTACGGTATTTAAAGATACAACTTTGTCAAATGCTTCATGTGCTTCTTTTTTCATTGCAATATTCATATATGCATTACCAAGGTAATACCAAGAAATCGTACTTGTTGGATCTTTTGTCGTTTCCATTCTTAAATCAGAAATACAACCAAGGTAATTTTTATTTTTATACTTTTCAATGGCATCTTTTATTACATCTGTGCTTTCTGTATCTGCAATCGAGATGTTAAACATACCTATAACTGAAAAAACTAATCCAAGTATAAATAACTTTTTCATATGAAATCCTCTTAATTTGGTTCTTTGAACCTTACTATATTATATACCCAATTTGGGAAATTTCCTAATTTATTAATTGTATTTTAATTATAAATATGTAAATTTCATATTACATATACTTATTTTATAGGAATTTTAATTTTTTCTTTCATCTAAAAGAATGAAAAATTTTTTCATGTACTATATTAACAATTGTAACATATGTATAATGTTATACGTATATGTTGACTAAACATTTTGTTTAGGGAGGAAAAATGAAAATTAAGATAAAAGAGACAGTTAAACAAAAAAAAGGATGGAGCTTATATAAGCTTGCAAAAGTTTTAAATCTTCCACAACAAACAGTATATTCTTGGGCGAGTGGTCGCACTCAGCCATCATATGAAAACATGGACAGACTTTGTGAAACAATTGGTTGCAGCGTTGGTGATTTGTTTGAAGCTGAACCTGTTCAGCAAAAGCTAAATTTGGCTGTAAATCAATAGTATTATTCTGTTTCTTCGTGTGCTTTGTTTACAACGTATTCAATATTAATTTCATTTTCTGTTTCAACATCTGTTAAATAAACAAGGTATTCGATGTTTCCAGCTGGTCCTTTGATTGGAGAAAAGGTTAAATCTTTAACATAAAGATTGTGTGATTTGCAAAATTCAATAACATTATTTATAACTTCAATGTGAATTTCTTTCTCCCTTACAACCCCATTTTTACCGACTTGCTCTTTCCCTGCCTCAAATTGAGGCTTGATAAGTGAAACAATTTCAAAGTTTTTTTCTCGTGTGAGTTTCAAAACGTTTTCTAAAACTTTTGTAATTGAAATAAAAGATAAGTCCATTGTTATGAACTCTGCTTTTTCTTCTTCTGGTGTGTAAACTTCTTCAACTGTGCAGGATTTTACGTTTACTTTTTCAACAACTTTTACACGCTCGTCAGTTCTTAGTTTCCAAGCAATTTGACCATATCCAACATCAACGCTATAAACTTTTTTTGCACCATTTTGAAGCATACAGTCAGTGAAACCGCCGGTTGAAGCTCCAGCATCTAAACAAATTTTATCTGTTAAATTTATATTAAAAGCTTTAATTGCTTTGTCTAGTTTAAAACCGCCACGAGACACAAAAGGCGTTGATTTGATTTCAAAAATAGTATTTTCTTTTGGTTGAAGTTGAAAGCCTGCTTTTGTAATGGTTATCCCGTCAACTTTAACATCACCAGCCATAATTGCAGCTTGTGCCTTGCTTTTTGTTTCAAAAAACCCCTTATCTGTTAGTATTTTATCTAATCTTTCTTTTACCATTTCTATATCCCAAAAAGTTTTTGTGCGTTTATTGTTGTTTGTTTTTTTACTTCTTCAACATCTATTTCTCTGATGTTTGCTATTTCTTGTGCAATATATTTTAAATATGCAGGTGTGTTAAGTTTTCCTCTGTATGGCACGGGAGCTAAATAAGGGGCGTCTGTTTCTAAAAGAAGTTTATCAAGTGGAACGATTTTTGCAACTTCTTTTAAATCTTTTGCATTTTTAAATGTTACAACGCCACCAATTGCAATATAATACCCTTTTTTAATGCATTTTTTTGCAAAATCTACGTTCCCAGAAAAACAATGAAATACAACATCTTTTAAATTAAATTCTTGGAGAATTTCAAACGTATCTTCGTGCGCTTCTCTATCGTGGATTAGTACTGGAATTTGAAGTTCTTCTGCAATTTTAAGTTGTTTTCTAAAAACCTCTTTTTGGAGTTCTTTTGTTTCTTGTTCCCAATAGTAATCTAGCCCGATTTCGCCTATTGCAATTACTTTATTATTTTTGCATTTTTCATAAATCGTTTTTTCAGTTTCATTTGTATATGTTTTTGCTTCTGAAGGATGAACCCCAATTGCTGCATATAGCATATTGTATTTTTCGCAAAGAGAAATGATTTCATCAAAAGTTGAAGGTTCAACGCCAGGAATGATTACGTTGTCAATTTCATTGTTTTTTAACTCTTCAATAAAACCGTCAAAGTTTTCTTTATAATCTTCAAAATTTATGTGTGAGTGTGTATCAATCATTTCTTAATTTTAATATAAAAAAATGTAAATTTGTGTTTTAACTTTGTCAAAAAATTTTTTTAGGGACGTTTCTGTAAGTGACGCACTTATGGAGCCGATATGAAAATTAATAGCATAAATACCGTTTCTCAAAAAAATAATAATCAAAGAAAAAATAAAGCGGTTGTTACAGCAGCATCAATAGCGGGTAGTGCGCTTGGTGTTGCAGGCACAGTTGCTGGTCTTTATGCAATTGCGAAAAAAGGCAATCCTGCTACATCTCTATTGAATCTTAAATATGCAGAAAAAGATGTACTGTTAATTGGTGCTGGTTCTATTGTTGGTGGTTTAGCTGGTGGATTAATTGCTGACCATAACAAAGAAAATATTAATCCTAAATTAAGGGAAGCATCTCAACAATTTGTTGGAAATACTTTATTCCCAATTGTAACATCTGCATTTGCTAATAAAGCATTAGATAAATCTGGTTTTAAATTACCGCAAATAAATTCAACATCTAAAATTGCGAAAATAGCAAATGTTGCATTAGCAGCTGCGCCTAAAGTTGTTGTTACGCTTGCATCTTTGATTGGTGGTATGCAAGTTGGTAATAAATTAATGAATACAGTTAATAATAAAATTTTTAAAGAAGATGTTAAACATTCAATTGCACCAGAGGATATGCTTGTGCATAGTGACGATATTTGTTTAACTGCTAATATGCTTTTAAAAGATACAAAAGTTATTTCATCAATAACATCTAAAGCTCTTCCATTAACAATGATTATTCCTGGTGCAAAAGCAGGAATGCAACAAAAAGAGTGTTAATCAATAAATTCACTCATTATTTCGTTGCTTAGAAGAAAACCATTTTCGGTTAAATAACAGTTGTTATTTTCAATTTTTAAAAGTTGTAATTTTGTGTATTTATCAATAATTTTTTTGTATTTGCTTTCAAAATTAATTTTATATTTTTTTTCTAAGCTAGTAATGTTAATTCCATCTTTTAATCTGAGCCCAAGGAATATTTCATTTTCCATTGTTTCTTTTATTGATAAAAATTCTTCATCTTCGTGTTCTAGTGGTGTTTTAATATATTTTTCAAAATCGCATAAATTTTTATATCTTATATCATTTTCATAACCGCTGGCATTTAAACCAAATCCATAGTAATTTTTATTTTTCCAATATGCGCAGTTGTGTTTTGATTCAAAACCTTTTTTTGCAAAGTTGCTTACTTCATAATGAGAAAAATTATTTTCTTTTAAATATTTACAAAGTTCTGTGAACATTGAAGCTTGAATTTCATCATCTGGAAGATTCTTTGGAGGATTTTTTCCAAAGAATGAGTCATCTTCTATTTTTAAACCGTAGCTTGATATGTGTTGAATATTAAGACTAACTGCTTTTTCTAAGTCGATTTTCCATAATTCCATTGTTTGATTAGGAAGACCGTATATTAAATCTATACTTATATTCGAAAATCCAGCTTTTTTAATGTTTTCGATTGCACAATAAATAGTGTCTTCTGAGTGATTTCTTCCAATGCTTTTTAGTATCTCGTTATTAAATGTTTGTAATCCAAGTGAAATTCTATTAAATCCAGCTTCTTTTATTTTTGTAAGTTTCCCCAATGTTATTGTTTCTGGATTTGCTTCAATTGTTATTTCAGTTTCTTGATTATAGGAAAACATTGAAAGAACTGTTTTTAATTCTTCAACATCAAGTAATGTTGGTGTCCCTCCACCAAAATATATTGTTTTTAATTCTTCACCTTTATATTTAGTTTTTATTTCTTGTAATAAGGCATCTAAATATTTTCGTTTATTTTTTATATCTAAACCAGAAATAAACGAACAATAATGACATTTCCTTTTACAAAAAGGTATGTGTATATATGCGTGTTCAATCATAGAAAGATTATATTACAAGCGCAGAGAATTTTGTTGCAAGAAAATTAAACATTCTTTTTCACTTGCTTCGATGTTTTTTGTTTTTCCTTGTTTATCTTTATACTCGATAATGTATGTGTTAGGCATTTTGCCTTTTTTGATTGTTCCTCTTGAAAGAATTCTGTTTTCTAAAATTTCATTTTCATGCAAAGTTTGCGTTATTGGTTTTTGATCTTTAGAAAAATGAGGTGGAGTTATTGAAATTTTGTATTTTTTATTTTCTTTAGTTGGTTTTATATCAATTACTCCTAGTTGTGTACAAACTGGGCGTAGTAATTTTGAACCATCAGAAAGCTCTGTTGCAGAGTTAAAACTTTTTATAAAAAAGTTGGCACTTGCATACGGATGTTTTGGTAATTTTTGTTGTGTGTTTGTTGCTTTATTTTCAGTTTGTACTGTTTTTTGAGATAATCTTGATTGTTTCCCCGAAGAAATAGACTTTTTCTCCAAAGCTGTTGCTTTGAATCCAAATAGTCCAGATAAAGTAAACATTGTTTGCTTCTCCTTTATATGAAATTTGAATATTAGTATTTGATTCTGGTTGAATCTTTTACTAATATTGTTTTTCGAAATACTCATATACCCAAAGCTGTAGCTTTGGAACATAGTATTCCTAATTAAATAAACATTGTTTGTTTTCCCCTTTTTATATAAAAAGAATTTTTTGAAAAATCATGATAAATTTTTGAAAAAAATAAATAAAAATTAATATTTGAAAAATAAACCCTAGAAAAAGTAGGGTTTATTTCTTATTAAAAATTTATTTTACATATATAAAAGATTTTCTTCTAATAACTTTAAACAACCTTTTTTATTTGCAAGAAATCTTTGTTCTTTTCCATATTTATCTTGAAAATGAACTTCGTATTTTCCTTTATGCTCTTCTGATGGTTTGAGTGTTCCTCGAGAAAGAGCTCTGTTTGATAATAATTCTTTTTCACTCATTATTCGTGTATTGTATTTTCTTTCTGGTGCACATTTGTTTGCAGAAATTGTAACGTTGTATTCTCCTATATTTTCGGTTGGTTGTATGTCAACTTTTCCTAGTGCTAAAGAAACTGGTCTTAATAGTTTAGAACCGTTTGCAAGTGTAGTTGCAGATTTGTATTGTAAATCAAAAAGTTCTTCTGCTGAAAATTTAATTTTAGGTATGTTTGTTGTTACTGTATATCCACTTGGCAAATCAGCAATTTCTCTTGGTGTTTGTCTTTCTTTTCTTACTTTATGTTCGTTATTAATTTGAGGTTTTGTTTGAACCGTTGTATCCGCCTTTTGCTGTGGTAATCCATATTTAAAAAATGAAACAGTCATTATTATATAACTCCTTATTGAAACACTTATTCGTTTGCATGAAAAAACGTAAATTTAAAAATTGTTAGTATTGTGCTAAAATTTACAGAGGATGTGCGTATGCAAAAAATTAATGTTTTAAAAATGACAAAAGAAGATGTTGAAGAAGTTTTTGAAATAGAAAAACTTGTTCATCCAAATCATCATTGGTCAAAAGATTCATTTTATAATGAAATTTCAAATAATTTAGCTCATTATTATTGTTCAAAAGATGTGAATGAAAAAGTATTATCTTATATTGGAGTTTGGCATATATTTGAAGAAGCACATATAACAACACTTGCGGTTCATCCTGAATTTAGAAATTTACAATTGGCTCAAGTTCTTTTAATAAAAGCAATCGAAGATTGTTATAAAGATATGGTTAAGTATATTACGCTAGAAGTTAGAGAAAGTAATATTCCAGCAATTTCTCTGTATGAAAAATTTCTTTTTGAATCTATAGGCATGAGGAAAAATTATTATCAAGATAATGGTGAAAATGCTATTATTATGTTTACTCAAAATATTTGGTATGATAAATTTAAAAATAATTTTCAAACACTAAAAGAAAACATTAACAAGGTTGAAGCTTGCTATGATGAATAAGAGGGTAAAAGCAGGAATAAAAAAATTTCATAAGGAAAATACAAGAATTAGATTTTGTCTTGGTACTGTAGCTCTTGTGTTTTTGTGTGTTGTTCTTTTAATTATTGCTACGTTTACTCAAATAAGAATAAATTTTAATATTCCTGCTGATATGGGGCTTGGAAGTTATCTTAAGTTTGAATATATTCCTCAAATTCCTATCGTAATATTTATAGCAGCTTTTTTAGGTGAATGTTGGGGACTATTAGCAATATTAATATACGTGTTTTTGGGATTAAGTCCTTGGTTCCCTGTTTTTGCACTGGGTGGTGGGCTTTCTTATGTATTTCAATATAATTTTGGATATATTTTTGCATACATATTTGCTGTGCTTTTGACCGCTAAAGAACTAAAACGTGATAATTCTGTCTTAATTTTAATAAAAGCTGTTCTATATGGCGTACTTACTGTTCACGTTATTGGAACAATATATATGGCAATCATTGCATTGTTTAGACACGACTCTATACACTTTGTATCTAATTGGATATATTATCAATCTTTATCTAAAATATTATATGACATAGTATTTGGCATCCTTGCATTATTGATTGCAAAAGGATGCCGAAAAATACTGTGGTTAATTATGGGCTAATTAAAGACCAAAAGATAATAGTGTTCTTATAATTGCTTGTTCTAAAATTTGTAATACGATAAATGCAATTAATGGTGAAATATCAATCATACCTATAGGTGGGATGATAGCCTTAAATGGTGCCATTATTGCGCTATATATTTTTATTAGAGTAGCAATTGGTTCTTTTCTTCTATCAAAAATTGGAATCCAACTTAAAAGGACTACAATTAAGATTACTAAATAAATAAACTTAAATAATAAGCTAACTGCAAATGATATCATTCTTTTACCCTTATGAAGTGTGTGATGTATTATGGCATTCGCAGTTATTTCTTTCTACTGGAATGTTTTCTATAATTGCTACTAATAATTTTTTAAGATTTGCAATGTTAGATTTAAATACCTGCATGACTTCTTGGTGAGTTACAGGTGGAACATCGCCAACTAGACCAGCGTCATAATCTGTAATTAACGCAATTGTAATAGGACACATATCAAGTTCGTGAACCAAATGAACTTCTGGGTATTGGCTCATGTTGATTACTTCCCAACCTTGATTTGTGAAAAATTTAGATTCTGATTTTGTAGAAAATCTTGGGCCATTGATAACAACAACAGTTCCTGTTTCATGAACTGTAATTCCTAGTTTTTTTGCTTGTTCAATGGCTATTTTTCTTAATTCTGGGCAATACGGATCAGCTGCGCTAGGGTGAACACATTCGGGACCTTCAAAGAAAGTGTTTTTTCTTCCATCTGTCCAATCAACGAATTGGTCACAAACTACAAATTCACCTGGTTTTACATTTGTTTGTAAGCTTCCTGAAGCACAAGGTGAAATAACTCGTGTGCAACCTAATGATTTTAATGCCCAAACATTTGCTCTATAGTTTACTGTATGAGGTAAAAATCTGTGGTCTCTTCCGTGTCTTGGAATGAAAGCAACTTTCTTGCCAAATAACTCACCGATTGTTATTGGGTCAGAAGGTTGTCCATAAGGAGTATCAATAACAACTTCTTCGCAATTTGTACCAGCTTCTTCAAAGAAACTATAAAATCCACTTCCGCCAATAATACCGATTTGTGCTTGTAATTTTTCGCTCATACTTATCTCCTAAATTCTAGATAAGTACTATTTAACAATAAATATAAAAAAAGAACCAGTTTTTGCTGGTTCTTTTTGTTATGTTTTTGTAATTAATCTTTCTTGTTTGTAACTTGAAGTGATGTCTCAATAAGCTCGTTAACGTAGTCATAATCTTCTGAATCACCAGTATCAATTTTACCGTCGTACCAAACTCTTATTTTCATGCCTTCGCCACTTTGGTCTCTTAGTGTTTTTACTTTTTTAAGTTCATCAGTGCTCATTTGGCGATCCACATAAATTTCACGTGCTTGGTTGCCTTCTTGATCCCATTTGTATCCTTCTAAGCCCCAGAACCTTACACCGTCAGATGTAACAAAGTTTGGTTGCTCATATGAACTTGCACCACCATCAAGTTCTGAAGTTTTACATCTTACTTTTCCTGATGTGTTCATTGTGTCTGCTAAAGATTGACAGAACATATGTTCGCCACAACCAGCTCCAGAGCATTGTCCTGATGGTTTGAAATAATCATCTTTCCAATAAGCTTGTGTATTAGCAGCCATTGTATAAACTGTTGAATCTAAAGCATTAGAAACCGCACCTTGCATTGTATACAAAGCTTTTTTGTATGTAATCTTGTCTTTGTCTGGTCTCACATTATCAATTACTGGGATTAAGATTGCAGCCAAAACCCCTAAGATCGCTAATGTTACCAGTGCTTCAGAAAGAGTAAATGCTTTTTTCATTTAATATTCCTTATATCTCACATATGTGACTTATATACTACAATATATAATAATATAATACCACAATTTATCAATTTCAACTCGTTTTTTTATATTAAAAAAGTTTACAAATTTTGAGATTGTCTAAAATCTACTTGATATAAAATTTTTAGCTGTTTATAATTCTATAGCAAAGAAAACAAATTATAGAGGTAATGATTATGAAAAAAGAAATACATCCAGATTACAAAAAAACAGTTATAAAATGTGTATGTGGTAATGAAATCGAAACAGGTTCAGTTGTTGAAAACCTAACAGTTGAAATTTGTAACAACTGCCACCCATTCTACACTGGCAACCAAAAAATCGTTGACACAGAAGGTAGAATTGAAAAATTCAAAAAACGTTACCAACAAAAATAGCTTTTTGCAGTGCTTTTCACAGAGGAGCACTGCTTTTTTATACCCGCTTTCTAAAGTGGGTTTTTGTATTTAATGGAGGGAAATATGGCTCAAGAAAAATATGCACAAGTTAGGTTGATATCTAAACCAGAAAATATGCTTAAGACAATTTATACTGCTTGTAGAACTTGTTATAGTGCTGATTCTCCTTTAAATATTTATGATTGCGATTCTGCTCAAGATGAAGAAAAAATGCTTAAACTTATTAGCCGTGTTGTTTCATCTGGTCATTACAGCACAATTGAACATATTCAAGTTAGCTTTGCTATTTCTAATATTTCAAGAGCATGCTCTCATCAACTGGTAAGACATAGACACATGTCTTTTTCTCAAAAATCTCAAAGATATGTTAAAGAAAAAGGTCAATTTGATTATTTAACTCCTAATACAATTGAAAAAAATGAAGAATTAAACAAGAAGTTTGATGAATTTATGTCAAAAGTTTCTGAATTTTATTTGGAACTTACAGAAGCTGGAATTCCTGCGGAAGATGCTCGTGCAGTACTTCCAAATGCTGCTTCAACTTCTATGGTTGCAAGTTTGAATTTAAGGGAGATGATTCACCTTGCAAATTTAAGACTTTGCACACGTGCTCAAACAGAAATTAGAATTCTTGTAAAAAGAATGTGTGATGAATTAGTTAAAGAAGAACCTTGGTTAAAAGATTACTTGGTTCCAAAATGTGAAAGATTTGGATTCTGCGACGAAGATAAATCTTGTGGTCGTATGCCGGTTAAAGGACAACAATAATGAAAGATATGATTGATAAAATCTTGCAAATTGAAAGCAAGTACACAGAATTAGGACAAATTTTATCAGATCCTGAAGTAATTCAAGATTACAACAGATTTAAAACGCTTTCTAAACAAAGAAAAGCAATGGAAGAAACTGTAGAAACATATCAAGCTTGGAAAGATGCAGATAGTGCTGTAAAAGATGCAGAAGAACTTTTAAAAAGTGAATCTGACGAAACAATGAGAGAGTTTCTTCGCGGTGAAATTTCTGATAATGAAGCTAAAATGGAAGAACTTAAAGAAAAAATGAAGGTTCTTTTATTGCCACGTGACCCAATGGATGATAAAGACATTATGCTTGAAATTCGTGGTTCTGCTGGTGGTGATGAGGCGAATATTTTCGCTGGTGACCTTATGAGAATGTATTTGAAATTTGCTGATAAACAAGGTTGGCAAACTCAAATTTTATCAAAAACAGATTGTGAAGCTGGTGGTGTATCAGAAGTTATTATTTCAATAAAAGGTGATAGCATTTATTCAAAACTTAAATATGAATCTGGGGTTCACCGTGTTCAAAGAGTTCCAGCTACAGAATCACAAGGCAGAGTTCATACGTCAACAGCTACAGTTGCCGTTATGCCAGAAGTTGATGATGTTGAAGTTGAATTAAACATGAATGATATCGAAATTTCAACGGCACGTTCAGGTGGCGCTGGTGGTCAAAACGTAAACAAAGTTGAAACAGCTGCTCGTGTATTCCACAAACCAACAGGAATTATGATTTTCTGTACTGAAGAACGTTCTCAACTTCAAAATAAAGAAAGAGCTTTGCAAATCTTAAAAGCAAAACTTTATGATATTGAAGTTCAAAAACAAATGAAAGAAGTTACAGATTTAAGACGTTCTCAAGTTGGTACGGGTGACCGTTCTGAACGTATTAGAACATACAACTTCCCTCAAGGTCGTTTAACTGACCATAGAATTGGTCAAAACTTAAATGTTTGGACTGTAATAGATGGAGACTTAGATGATTTATTGAATTTGCTAATGACTCATGACCAAAAGTTAAAACTTGAAAAATTGGCAGAAATTAATTAAAATTTTTTAGCCGCTACAATTGTGGCGGCTTTTTAAAAATCAGATTGGGGAGATAAATGCAGGAATTTAAACATTATCCTGTGATGGCAAAAGAAGCGGTTGATGCGCTTGAGTGCGAAAAGGGTAAATTGTACATAGACGCTACACTTGGTGGTGGCGGGTATAGTGAACTTATTTTGCAAAGAATTTCACCTTCTGGAAAACTAATTTCTTTTGATGTTGATATTGCTGCAATTAATGCATCTAAGGAACGCTTGAAAGATTACGAAAATTTAACGATTGTAAACGATTCTTATACAAACATTAAGAAATATTTAGCAGAAAATAATATTAAAGAAATTACAGGCGGAGTTGTTTTTGATTTGGGTGCTTCTGTCCCTCAATTGACTTCAAAGACAAGGGGTTTCAGCTTTTTAAGTGATTCAAAATTAGACATGCGTTTTAACCAAGATGCTGATTTTACCGCATATGATGTTATTAACGATTATAAAGAGGATGAATTAGTCCGAATATTTAGTGAATACGGGGAAGAACGCTTTTCTAAGAGAATTGCAAAAAAGATAATTGAGGTTCGCAAAACAAAGAAGATAGAAACAACCAAAGACCTTGTGGATATTATCTTTGAAGCTACTCCTAGAATAAAATCTAGAATACATCCTGCAACAAGAGTTTTTCAAGCAATCAGAATTGAGGTAAATCACGAACTTGACAATATTAAAAATACATTAAATGATGTGCTTACTTTATTAGCGAATGGTGCTATACTATCAGTAGTAACATTCCATTCCTTGGAGGATAGAATAGTTAAGCAATTTTTTAAACACTATTCTAGGGAATGGGTTGGGGAACAAGGTGTGTTTGATTATAATGAGCCTTTGCTTGAATTAATTAACAAAAAACCTTATATGGCAAGCGAGGAAGAAGTTAAAATTAATCCACCGTCTAGGTCGGCAAAACTGAGAATTGCCAGAAAAATAAACAAAAAATAATCACTCAGGGGAGAAATAATTGAGCAGAAGTTCAATAAGATATGTTGATACAACATACATGTATGGACAACAGGTAGTTGCTAGTCCTGTTACTAATCCTGTTATTTACGGACGTTTCCCTAAACATGCCGTAAGAACATCTTCTGCTGAAAAATTAAATAAATTTTTAAGTATGATCCTTTTAGGATTGGTGGTTTTGTCTTTGGTTAGTTATTATTTTGTTTCTGATGGAGAGAAAACAATGAATTCTCTTGGCAGAGAAATTGTTGCGCTAACTAATGAAAACATTGAACTTCAAAATAAAATTGATAATCTTCATTCTTTTAATAAAGTTGATACTATAATTGCAGATAGAACTCTTTTAGATACAGCAAAAAAAGTGATGGAAATTCCTGCTGTGAATGATATGTCTAGTCATAAAATTGTGCCAATACCTGTTAATTATAATTGGTCTATCGGATATTAAATTTAGTTAATTATTTTCTCTTTGTATTACTTTGTGTTACCTTGTTTATAGGGTTTTGTGGTATGAGTCAAAAAAGTGAAAATGATAAAATAAAGATGATAGAAAAGCGTGTTAAAATAGCGCACATCTTTTTGTTGGGATTATTTTGTATTTCTATTGTTTATTTGTTTTTGCTTCAAATCGTTGATATAAAACATTATCGCGTAAAAGCTAAAAATCAAAGATATAGCAAAAATTTTATTATGCGTGGTCAAATTGTTGATAGAAATGGTGTTCGTTTGGCTGTTGACCAAACTTCATATAATTTATATGCGCACAGAGAATATTTTGACCATACACCAGAAGAATTGGCGGAAATTTTGTCGCCGTATTTAGATATAGATAAAAAGTCAATAATAAATTCTATAAATAGAGGTTCAACAGTAATTCTTTTAAAGAAAGATGTTGACAGGCAAACCGCAGAAACTATAAAAAAACTTGGCTTAAGAGAATTGAGCTTGGATAAAAAGAATGAACGTGTTTATCCTCAAGATGAGCTTGCTGCTCATATTATTGGTTATTATAATCCAGATGCAGACACAGCTTCTGGTGTTGAATTAACAGCAAAAGAAAAATTAGAAGATGTGGAACAAGATGTTTCTGTTCAAAGAACACCACGAGGAGATATTATTTATGAAACATCTACAGACCCCGTTCTTGCAGCAACACCTCAAGTTGGTAAAACAGTTACATTAACTATTGATTCTGCGATTCAGCACGTATGTGAACGTGAACTTTTAAATATGATTAATGACAAAAAGGCTTCTCGTGGAAGTGTTATTGTTATGAATCCTAAAAATGGTGAGATACTAGGCTATGCTGTTTATCCAAGATATAACCCGAATAACTATAAAAAAACATCTGCAGAAAGGCTTAAAAATTGGACTCTTACAGATGTTTATCCACCAGGATCTACTTTTAAAACACTAACAGTCGCAGCTGGCATTGAAAGTGGAAAAATAAAACCAAATACAAAAATTTTAGATACTGGTAAAATGAAGCTTGGAAAGTGGACTATCCAAAATTATGACTATCATAAACATCCAAATCCAGGCATGATAAACCTTGTTTATTTGCTGGAACACTCTAGTAATGTTGGTAGTGCAAATATTGCAATGATGATGTCTGCTGGTGAATTTTATACAATATTATCAAACCTTGGTATTGGTAAAAAAAGCGGAATAGATTTGGCCGGTGAATCATCTGGATTGTTACCAAAAGCATTTAAGTGGGATATGTCTAGACAAGCTACTATGGGCTATGGCTATGGTGCATCTGTAACAACAATGCAAATGGTAAGTGCGGTATCTGCTTTGGCAAATGGTGGTGTAAGAGTGACGCCGCATGTAATAAAATATTCTCCAGAAGAAGAGGTAGAGAAAATTCAGAAAATCCAAGCTATTAGTCCAGAAACAGCTAAAATAGTTACAGAATTGTTAGCTAAGAGTGTTTCTAACTCAAAATCATATATAAATCTTGATAAATATACAGTTGCTGGCAAAACAGGAACATCTAGAAAACCAAAAGAAGGTAAAAAGGGTTTTTCTGACCAATTATATGCATCTGTAATAGGTTATTTACCTGCAAGTGACCCTCAGATTTTAATTTATGTTGTAATAGACTCTGCATCGACAGGTGGTCCTGTATGGGGTAATACTGTTGCAGCACCTGTATTTAAAGAAGTTGCAAATCAATGTGCGAGAATTTTAAATATCCCGCCAGACAAAAATGTTGTAGAATAATAAAAAGGTGGTAAGGATATGTTGTTAAAAGATGTAGTTAAATTATTAGATGAGTATCAAGTGAAAAACTTTGTTGATGTTGATGTTCAGGGAATTTCATATAATTCTTTAACAACAAAAAAGGGTGATATTTTTATTTGCATTAGAGGTGAGGCTTCAGATGGACATGAATATGCAGCTAGTGCTGTTGAAAAAGGTGCTGTTGCTCTATTTTGTGAAGAAGAAATGCCTTTAAATGTTCCACAAATTATTGTAGATGACACAAAAAGGACAATGGCAAATATTGCTGCAGCTTTTTATGCTGAGCCATCTAAAAAAATTAATTTATATGGTGTAACTGGTACTAATGGTAAAACAACAGTTACTCATCTTTTGCAAAGAATTTTAGAAGAAAATAGTGAAAAGTGCGCTCTTATTGGAACATTGGGTTATAAGCTTTCAAGTAATGATGAATACAAAGATGCAAAGCATACAACACCGCAACCACCAGAACTTCAACGTGATTTAAGGTTGATGGCAGATAATGAAATAAAAAATGTTGTAATGGAAGTAAGTTCGCATTCGTTGGAACAAAATCGTGTTGGTTGTTGTGATTTTAATGGCGCAATTGTTACTAATTTAACTCAAGACCATTTAGATTATCACATTACAATGAGAAATTATTTTAAGGCAAAAGCAATTTTATTCGAAAATTTAAAAGAAGGTTCTTTTGCTGTTATTAACGCTGATGATGAGTATTCAAAAGACTTCTTATCTGTTGTTCCAAATGGGGTTAAAACATACACTTATGGGGTTAAAAATGATGCAGATGTAAGAGCTGTTGATATTGATTTTTCTATTGATGGTGCTAAATTTACGGTTAAATTTGATGGAAAATCAGAAAAAATGAACTTGCACTTGAATGGTATGTTTAGTATTTATAATGCTTTAGCAGCTTTTGCTGGAGCGTTGGCTATGGGTATTGATTACAAAATTATAATTAGTGCTTTAGAAAAAACAAAAAGTGTTGCAGGCAGATTTGAAATAGTTACAAAAAAACCACTTGTTATTGTGGATTATGCGCATACTCCTGATGGACTTGAAAATGTATTAAAAGCGGCAAGAGAATTAACCCCAGATACATCTAAACTAATTTGTTTATTTGGTTGTGGTGGTGATAGGGATACTACAAAACGTCCTAAAATGGGTAAAATAGCAGATGATTTATCTGATAAAGTGGTTATAACTTCCGATAATCCAAGAAGTGAAGATCCGCAGTTAATCATTTCCGATATTATGACAGGAATTAAAACTGTTGATACCCAGAGAATTTTTGTTGAACCCGATAGAGGAATTGCAATAAAATTTTTAAAAACAATTTCTAATCCAGAAGATGTTATAGTAATAGCAGGAAAAGGACACGAGGATTATCAAATTTTAAAGAATGAGACAATCCATTTTGATGATAGAGAAGAAGCAAAAAAAGTATTTGCGGAGGTAATATAATGAAGTTGACAGTTTTAGGACCAGGATGTTGGGGATTAACTTTAGCTTGGCTTTTAAATGATAATTTTGATGAAGTGTGTGTATGGGGTAGAACTCAAGATATATCTGATGAATTAAAACAATATAAAAGAACAACAAAACCATTAACTGTTCAACTGGATGATAAAGTTGAAATTACAGATGATTTAACAAAAGCAATTGATGGGGCGGAAATTATTCTTCTAGTAGTCGCAACATCAGGTATTCGTCCTGTTTGTCAACAACTTAAAGCTGCTGGTTTAAAAGATAATCAAATTCTTGTTAACTTATCAAAAGGTTTGGAATTGCCATCATTAAAAAGAATGTCAGAAGTTATTAAGGATGAATTACCAACTTCTAAATTAGTTGTATTATCTGGTCCAACTTTAGCAAAAGAAATCTTAAATGGCTGTCCTACAGCGGCGTCTGTTGCATCAGATGATATGGAAGCAGCTGCTTTTGTTCAAAAACATTGTAATGTTCCATCTAAATTTAGATTGTATACCAATTCTGATGTGATTGGTGTTGAACTTGGTGGTAGTTTAAAGAACGTTATCGCTATCGCATCTGGTTTTGCTGATGCTATGAAATTAGGTGATAACTGTCGTGGTTCATTATTAACACGTGGTATGGCAGAAATTGTTCGTGTTAGTGTTGAACTTGGAGCAAGCCCATCTACTCTTTATGGACTTTCTGGCATGGGTGATTTGATTGCAACTTGTTCAAGCCCATTCAGCCGTAACTTTACAGTTGGTTCAATGTTAGGTAAAGGTAAAAA
The DNA here is from genome assembly GCA_017396025.1 of bacterium. GTDB lineage: Bacteria > Cyanobacteriota > Vampirovibrionia > Gastranaerophilales > Gastranaerophilaceae > Avigastranaerophilus. The sequence goes on along the minus strand of JAFQNF010000040.1, from coordinate 74,392 downwards.
AATAGATGATATTTTAAATGAACTTGGTTCTGTAGCTGAGGGTGTAAAAACATCAAAAGCATTATGTGAATTGGCTGCAAAACTTGGTTTGGAAGTTCCTGTATCATCTGCTATTTATGAAGCTGTTTATACTGATATAACACCAGAAGAAGTCTTAAATAAACTTATGAACAGAAAACTAAAACAAGAAGAAGAATATAAGTTAATGTAATGGAGCGAGCCTTTGACTGAAGAGACAAAAAATACTTCATTTAATGAGTTAATGGATAAAAGTTCAACTTTCTTTAAAGAAAAAAACTATAAAGAAGCAATAAAACTGTGCAAATTGGCTCAATTAATGTACGGAAAAAACTTAGATGATAATTCTCTAGCTGTTTTGTATATTAGACTAGCTAATTCATATTATTGTTTAGAAGACAAAGATAAGGCTACTCACTATTATGAAGAATATTTGAAGGTGTTTCCGAAGGGGCAAACTAGTGTCTTTTCTAGGCTTGCACATGCTTATTATTATATAGATCAAGATAAAAGTATTGATTATCATAATAAGGCATTAAATCTTGAAGTTACTAAATATGATGTTTCTTGCAAGCTTTTTGCGATGACAAAGTCTTCTTTTTATGAACAAAGAGATATTAAGGAAGAATCTGAGTATGAAGTAGATTTGGTAAAAAATTCATTATATAAAAATATAAAAAAATATGAGCATTCTGATAAGAAAAAAAATCCTAATAAGAAATTAAATATTGGTTATTTATCTTCAGATTGTCATGCACATACAATGATGAATTATATTTTGCCAATTTGGGAAAATCATAATCAAGAAGAATTTAACTTTGTAATTTTCAATGGTTCAGATAAAAATGATACAACTACTGCAAAGATAAAAAAGACAGGAATTAAAATGCTTTCTTGTTCTAAATTATCGGATGAAGAAATTGCGAAATTAATATATGATGAAAACATTGATATTTTAGTTGATTTGGGTGGTTATACTCATTTGAAAACAATGAGTGCTTTCTATAAGCCGGCTCCAATTATTATTTCTTATTTGGGATATTTAAATACACTTGGTATAAAAGAAGTCGATTATATTTTGACTGATAGGTATACGATTCCAGAAGAGTATGCTGATTTATATACTGAAAAGCCACTGTATTTAGATAAAGGGTATCAAATTTTTACAGAAAAAGATTTTCCAGAAATAACGGCTTGTCCGTATAAAGAAAATTGTTATATTACATATGGAAGTTTTAATTGCACTTCGAAATTTAGTGATTCAATTTTATTTATATGGGCTCAAATATTAAAGAAAGATTTGACTTCAAAATTACTGATATATAGAACTCAGTTAACCAAAAGTATAATTAAAAATCTAAAACAAAAATTTGAAAAATTGGGTATATCACAAGACAGATTGATTTTTGATTCAAAGAGCTTATCACCACATTTTAGAGCATATTCAAAAGCAGATATATCTCTTGATCCATACCCATTTAGTGGGATGTCAATTGCAATTGAAACTGCATCAATGGGTGTTCCTACAATAACTTTGATTGGAGAAGGAATGCAGTCAAGAGGTGCTGCTAGAATTAATTCATTGTTGGGATTTGAAGAATTTAATGCTTCAACCGGTGAAGAATATATTAATGCAGCTCTTAAATTGGCGGCGGATAAAGATAGACTTTCTACATTAAGACAAACATTAAGAACCAAAATTAATAATTCTGATATAAGAGTTAATGAAAAAGAATTTACTAAAGATTTAGAAGCAAAGTATAAAAAAGCTTGGAATGATTTTATAAATAGTCCTTAAATTCTTTTTTCATAATTTTGTATCCACAGTTGTTTGGCATTTCTGCGTTAAAATGTATTATTTTTGCTGGATAATTTCTGCAAACAAAAGGCCGTCTTGTATAAACGCTACAAATTCCGTCTTTTGTTAAATATTTACAGCTCAATACAAAATCATTATTTTCATCTTTTCCAGTTATAAAAAATCTTTTATACCAAGGAAAAATTAATTGCATAAATTTGAATTCGTTTTCTGTTTTTAGTCCATAGGCTCTAATTTGGCGACAACAATTACCACACTTGTTACAACTTCCTTCCACTTTGTATTTAATCTTTTGAGGAATAAAGTATGATAGTATTTCATAATATATTGATTTTATTAAATCTATAGACATTTGTTTACAAATTCGTTTCTTAATAAATTTATCTGTTAAAATATAATCATATCATATTAAGGCACAGAGGGAAAAATGACGTCAAAGAAAAATAAACGCAATTTTTTTATGACTTTTTTGAAAGTTATTCTTGTCATAACGATTGCTTTTACTCTTGCTGGTTATACTGCAGTTAAAATGTATTTAAATGGGCTAGAACCAATTCCTCATTTAAATAATTATAATAGAAATATTGTGACTCAGGTTTATTCTTCTGATGGTCATTTGATTAAAACATTCCAAACATTCCATTATGAAGAAGCAACTATTCATGAAATTCCAAAGTATATGAAAGATGCGATTATCTCAACAGAAGATAAGAATTTTTATTCTCACGATGGTTATGATATTTTCGGAATTGCACGTTCTGTAGTTGTTAATATTATGAACAAAAAAGCAAGCCAAGGCGCGAGCACTATTACACAACAACTAGCAAGGATTCTTTTCCTTTCTAACGAAAAAACATTTATTAGAAAAATTAAAGAAATTCAAATAGCTGCAAGAATAGAAAAATCTATTCCTAAAGATAAAATATTAGAAATGTATTTAAATAATGTTTATTTGGGTTCTGGTGCATATGGCGTTGGTGCAGCAGCGTCTACATACTTTAATAAAGAATTGTCTCAATTATCTTTGGCAGAATGTGCTTTAATTGCTGGTCTTCCGCAGGCTCCATCAGTTTACTCTCCATATAAAAATATAAAGCTTGCTGAAAAGAGAAGAAATAAAGTTCTTAAAAGAATGTATGTAATGAAAACCATTACAAAAAAACAATATGAAGCTGCATTAAAAGAGAAAATTGTTTTAAATAAAAAACCTACGTTATCTAAGGTAAATATTGCTCCTTATTTTATTGATTATGTTTTAAGAGAACTTGAAGCGTTAGGCTATGATGAGACGGAAATTTCACAAGGTGGATATAAAATAACAACTACTTTGGATTACAATTCACAGGTTGCAGCAAATGAGGCGATTGAAAAGAATTTAGCTAATTTTGGTAAGAAGCAAGCTAAAAATCAAGCTGCGTTATTTAGTTATTCTCCAACTACTGGTGCAATATATGCTTATTGTGGTGGAAAAGATTATACAGAAAGCCAGTACGACAGAGTTACTCAGGCTATTCGTCCTCCTGGTTCTGCATTCAAACCAATTGTATATGCAGCAGCTGTACATAAAGGATGGATGCCAACAGATGCTGTTGAAGATTCTCCTGTAACAGTTGGGGAATGGGAACCACGCAATTATGGTGAAAAATATAAAGGAATTATGCCAATGTATAAGGCTTTGGCTATTTCTTCTAACGTTATTGCTGTAAAAATGATTCAGGATGTTGGTATTCAAATGGTTATTGATATGGCAAAAGCTCTTGGGCTTACAACGCCATTAACGTATGACTACACAATTTCACTTGGTTCAAATGGTGTTAAGTTATATGATATGGTTATTGTGTATGGTAATTTTGCAAATGGTGGTTATAGAGTTCAGCCTTATGCTATTGAAAAAATAGAAACAAAGCGTGGAAAGGTTATATATCAGGCGCCAAGAACAAAAATAACAAAAGTTCTTGATAAAGATACTGCTGGAATTATGACAGCAATGCTAAGAAAAGTAATTACAATTGGTACTGGACGTGGCGCAAATATTGGAAAACCAATGGGTGGCAAAACAGGTACTACAAACGAAAATAGAGATGCTTGGTTTATTGGTTATACTCCAGATATTGTAACAGGTGTATTTATGGGAAATGACGATAATACAAGTATTGGTTTAACTGGTGGTAGTGCTCCTGCTAGAATATGGAAGGATATGATGACTGTGGCAACAGAGCGTTTCGGAAGTCCGGAATTTGACTATGAACCTGTTGACTTTACTATTGATTATGAAGAAGTTCCTTATGAAGAATTGCTAAAACAACAAGAAGAAAAATTGAAAGAAGAACAAGATGGTGGTTTTATGTCAATTCTACCTTTTGGTTCTAAGAAAAAATCTGAAGAAGGCAATTTTGAAGAAATACCAGTTCAAATTAATGATGGTTTAATAGATAGAATTAGGGGAAAAGATAAAACAGAAGAAGTTGTTGAATAAAATTAGTAGCCGTTTAACTTTGGTATTTTCATTCTAAATAGATCTTCTAAATCAATTCCGTTTAATATTTCTGTTATTAGTGTGTTAGCTTGAACGCTGTCACCTTTGAAACTTCTAATTAAACCTAAAACTTTTACGTCACAATATTCCTCTATTAATGTTGGGAAAGATTTTATTTCTGGATTTTCGCTATCAACAGGATATTTGTTTATAATAACACCTTGTATATCTAAACCAGCAGTTTTAGCTGTGTTAATCTCGTTAAAATAGTTGTTTACAGAATCATTTGATGGGCTAACAACAAAAACAACAGGTAATTTGAATGCAAGGGGAATATTATATGTAAACAGGTTTTTGTTTAGTGGGGTCATAAGTCCACCAATAGATTCTACTATTAAAGTATCAGTTTTTTCTGATAGGAGATGAAAATCTTTTGAAATATCTTGCATCTCTATAGAATTAGTTGTTATTGCAGGCAATGTTTTTTCTGCAAACATATATGTTGAATGTGTTGTGATATATGGGTCAAGCATTTTCACAAATGCTAAGTCAGGGGAAATTAGATATTTTTCCTTATTTATTGCACCAGTTTGGATTGGTTTATAGACCCCTGTTTTATATCCTAAAGATTGCATAACAGCAGCAATACCTGCAGATATTACTGTTTTTCCACAACCGCTATTGATGCCTGCTATGAACACATTATTCATATTGAAATTATAACAAATTTCATTAAAAATGTGTTAAACTGGAATTATGTTTAAAAATTTGTTAATTTTATCAATATTTTTTATATTTTCTGTATTTCATTTTGCTCAAGCGCAGGATGAAACGGAAAATGTTGTGAAAGTTCGTTCTGGGACTTTTCTAAAAGTTTTGAATTTAACAGAAATTTCGTCTTTAATGGCTGATGCTGAAGATGAAGTTATTTTTTTAAACTTAAATGATATGTATGTGTACGAAACAAATGTTATTCCTGCCAATACTAAAATATACGGAGAAGTTGAAGAAGTGTTGGAACCTGTTGAGGGTAGAGATGGTGCAATAAAAATATCAATTTATAAAATGATAACTCCAGATAAAAAGGTTTATAGGGCAAAAGGTCATATATATACTGAAAATGATAATTATATTGGTGGAAAGCCAACACAAGCCGTTTATTATAGAAGAGTTGCACACTACAACCATGGCTTAAAGCCTATGTTGAAAGTTGCACCGTTGAATGTTTTTGAAATGGGTAAGCACACAGTTATTCTTCCAGGAGCTGAATTATTTTTGATTTTGGAAGAAGATGTAATTGCAAAATGAACTATAAAATTCTTTACTCGTTATAAAAAATAAGTATAAGAATAAATATAGTAAGAAGGAGAAATCATGAGGAAAGAATTATTAACTATATCACTTATTGCTGTTATGATAGCTTCTCCAAGTATTTCATTTGCAGCTATGAATTATGAAGCTCAAACAACGCCGGCAGTTCAATATGCTCCTGTTGAAGACTATGTTTATCAAACACAGTATCCACTTCCTGTGAATTCATACCAACCTCAAGGCTATACAACAGGAAATTATAATTATGACCAATTGCAAGGAAATGTTGTAATGGTTCCTGCAAATACTTCTTTTAGTGCAAGTGTAATGACTCCTATTAGTTCTGAAACAGCAAGAATAGGCGATAATGTTTCATTCTATCTGGGTTCAGATTTTTACTATGGTAAAGACTTAATTGCTGCTGCTGGAAGTAGAATCAATGGTACTATTTTAAAAGCGAAAAAAGGTTCGTTCGGACAAAGAAATGGACAAATACAAATTAAATTTACAAATATAGTTACTCCAACAGGGCAAATGATACCTTTATCTGCTCATATTCAAACAGAAGATGGTACTGGTATTTTAAAGGCTGGTACTGCAAAAGATACAACGAAAGAATATGTTAAAGATGCTGGTGTTGGTGCTGCTTCTGGTGCTATTTTAGGTACTGTAATGGGTGCATTGTCTGGTGGTAGCGTTGGAAAAGGTGCTGTATATGGTACTGCCGTTGGTGGTGGATTGGGCATTATTAAAACAGTATTTGAAAAAGGCGGAAATGTTGAAATTCCACAAAATGCACAAATGAATATTGTTATTGACCAACCTATTACAATTTCTTCTAATACTCCTTATTAGATAGTAAATCGGCTATTTGTTTTATCATGTATTTTTTGATAAAATAACTATCAAATGGGAATTTAGGGAATGTCAGTAATCAAAAATGAAGATAATATAAAATCAAATGGCGGGAATGTTAAAGCTTCTAAGTATGAAATTCCTGCTGTGATTAGAAAAGATAAGGAAGAAATATCTTTTGAAAAGGCTCTTATAATTGCATTGATTATACATCCTTTAGTTGTTTTGATTTTAATGTTATCTTCATTAATTTTTGCACTTTTGGGAATTGAATTATTCAAAAAACCTGAAATGAAACCAAAAGATATAGAATTTGTTTTGGTAGAAAAAGAAGCACCACCTATTGATAAAAATACAAAAAATAGGGCGGATAAGGATTCTCAAGCCGGTGGAAAACACGATCCTAAGCGTGCAGTTTCTCTGCCACAAAGCGCGGCTCCAAAAGCTCCAGCAAAGAAACCAACACCACCTGCTAAAAAACCAGCTGTTCAAAAACCACAGCCAAAGCCACAACCAAAACAACAAACTGTTGCTAAACCTCAACCAAAACCACAGCCAAAAGTTGAACAAGTGCAGCAGCCTGCGCCAAAACCTGTGCCAAAAACACCAGCGCCAAGACCGCAACCAAAACCTGTTGCGCCAACTCCGACTCCGAAGTTGCCATCAGATTTTAATATACCAATTCCAAAATCAGTTATTCCGCAAATAGCACAGCCAACAACTGCACCAGTTACTTCTGCACCAAAAATTGCAAGTGGTGGAGCATCTGGTGGGGCAACTCCTGCTCCAAGTTTCTCTCCAACTACTTCTGGACGTAGCGGGGCTGGTTCTACTGCGGGTGGTGGTGGAAGATTTAATAATGCTACTGGTTCTGGCAGTGGAAATGTTGGTAATCCTGGACCTGGAAATCCAAAAGGTGCACCTGGAATTGACGCAATTAGAGAACCTGATTTTGGTCCATATATGAAAGAATTACAAAGACGTATAAAAATGAATTGGGATCCACCAAAGGGTAATGAAAGTAAACGCGTTGTTCTTTTATTTTCTATTGCAAGAGATGGTAGATTACTGAATGTAAAAGTTCATCGTTCATCTGGTCTTGCAGCTGCAGATAAGGCAGCTATTGATGCGGTTAAATTAACGGCTCCATTTAGACCATTACCACCTGATTTTAGAGGTGATAATGTTGATATCCAATTTACATTTGACTACAACGTATTCGGAATTTACTAAAAATAAGAAAAGAGGAAAATAAACTATGGAATTACTATTACACTCAATTAAACTTGACTGGCCTGTGTTGTTGCCAATCTTGTTGTGTTCAATTTTGACAGTTGCTGTTGCAATTAATAGATTTAGCTTTTACAACAAAAATAAAAGAGATGTTGTTAAATTTATTAGAAGCTTAAAATCAGAATTAGTTAATAATAGATTAGATTCTGCAAAAAATTTAAGTATTCAACTTGGTGGTGTAATTGGGGAAGTTTCAGAAGAAGCCGTTAGAATTTTTTCAGAACAAAAACAAGGCTTTTCTCGTTCTTTTGATATTTCTGCTAATTTGGCGACAAGAAAACTGGAAAAACATTTAACAATTTTAGGTACAGTTGGCGGTGTTTGTCCATTTTTAGGTTTGTTTGGTACAGTAGTTAGAATTCTTTATACATTCCAAGATTTAGCTTCACAAGGTAATCAGTCAGCAGCTGTTGCGATGGGTATTGGTTCTGCTCTTATTGCTACTGCTTTCGGTCTTGGTGTTGCGATTGTGGCCGTTGTTCTGTATAACTTGTTCCAATCAACAGTAAAAAGATATGAAGACGATTTTCAACTTATTAAATTATTATTCTTAAGCTTTACTGATTCTGAAGAAAAAACTCAAACAAAAGCATTAGTATAGGATTAAACAATGTCATTTTCAAGTTCAAACAACAATAATAAAGGTATATTTACTGAAATTAATATCACACCATTAACCGATATATTTTTGGTATTACTAATCATAATGATGGTAATAGCTCCTTCTTTTCAATCGGTTGATCAAGATATTAATATCCCTGAAATTAATAGTGGTGTTGCAGTTGAACAAAAAAATGCTGAAATATCTGTGACAAAACAAGGTCATTATTATATAAATGGTAGACCAATATCTTCAGATAATTTAGTTAAAGAATTAACTGAGCTTAAACCAACTCTTGAAAAAGCAGAAGTAGTTGTGAAAGCAGATACTCAAACAAAAAGTAGTGAAATTCAAAAGATAATGAAAGCTGCGCAAACCGCTGAGTATGGAAAGTTAATTCTTGCGGGTGAACCTTTAACCAAAAAAGAACAAAAGACATTAGAACAAAAATCAGTTGAGAAAAAATCCCCAATTAATACAAAAAATTATGATTGGGATGAATAAGGAAAACTAAAATGGCAAGGCAAAGAAAGACATTTAACGAAATTAATATTACACCTTTAACCGATATCTTTTTGGTTTTACTTATCATTATGATGGTTATTGCGCCACTTCTTGACCAACAAGGTTTGAATTTGGCTGTTCCAAATATGATTGAAGTTCAGGATGAAATCAAAGATTCAAAACTTGTTAAAGTTGTTGTAACTAATGAAGATAAATATACATTGAATGATGAAGAAATTTTAGCTTCCCAAGTTGGTAATGTTATTGCTGAACAAGCAAAAGAAAATCCAGACGGACTTTTGATTATAACTCAAGAAAATGCAACACACGGTGCAGTTGTGAAACTTATGGATGAAGCTAGAAATAGTGGTGTAACTAACATCTCAATTACAGAGTATTAAAGTTTAAGCTCTTGGTATTCTGCAATTATGTTGGCACATTGATTTTCACAAGTTTCTTTTTCTGTTGGTTTTACATCTTTTCTTATAAAACCATCTAATTGAGCTGTATAGTAACTTTGAATGTTTGTGTATGAAAATTCGTCTAGTTTTGCCTTGATTGGTGTTTCTCCACATATTTGAGAAATTGTTAAATTATCTCGTGATACTTTTGAAGAACGAAGAATAATTGTACTATCTTGTTTCTTGCCATTTCCATTTTCTAATTTTGCGTAGATTAATTCTTCTATTTTTGCTTGAGTTTTTTCTGGATTTTTCGTTTTACCTTTTTCAATTTCTTTTATTGTTAATGCATCTTTTCCAGAAATGAGAACATCATCTCCGCGTTGAGTCCTTTTCATTAAAATACCGTTTTTACCGTTGTAATCACCAAGAACCCCTTGGAAAAAGTTTCTTATACTCGCAGCTTCTGCTCGAGAATATGCACTTGTTTTTTCACTATTTAATACCTTTGAAACATCATAGGTTGAGTTATCCACTCTTTTCTTTTTTGAACTACAATCTGGTGCTGTAATTGAATTTATAGGGATAATTCTTCCAAAGGATACTTTCATGGTTTAAGCCTTTCTTAAAAGTACTATACTTTGAGTTGAAATTGCTTTTTTCTGTCCAACAGAGTCTTGTTCTTCCATTGTTTTTGCTTTGATTGAAATTAAACTTTTATCTATTTCAAGAATTTGTGCTAAATTTTCTTGAATTTTTGGAATATATGGTTTCATCTTTGGAGCTTGTGCAAAGATTGTGTTATCAAGGTTGTTGATTACATATCCTTGTTCTTTTACTAATGTGTAAGCTTCTTTTAAAAGAATCATACTATCTATATTTTTGTATTTTGGGTCATTATCTGGGAAATGGGTTCCAATATCCCCAAGTGCTAGAGCACCAAATAATGCGTCAATTATAGAATGTGCTAAAGCGTCAGCGTCAGAGTGCCCAAGTAGACCTTTTTCATACTCTAGCTCAATTCCGCCAAGAATAAGTTTTCTGCCCTCAACTAATTTGTGTATATCAAATCCTTGACCAATTCTATACATTATCTTTCTCCCAAACATATTTATTAACAGCTTTTACAAAGCCATTGTTTTGAACTGTGTCTGTAACATAGTTTGCGCAAGCTTTAATTTCATCTGTCCCATTGCCCATTGCAACACCAACACCAGCTGTTTCTACCATTTCTATATCATTGTTTTGATCACCAATTGCCATAACTTCATCGATAGTTATTCCATATTCTTCAGCAAGAATTTTTATGGCATTCCCTTTAGTTGCTTCTTTATTTGCTATTTCGCAAAAATATTTGTATGAACGAACCACATATATTTCTGGATATTTTTCTTGATATTCTTTAATTAAATTATTTATAAATTCAGGGTCATAATCAATTGCTAACAATTTGTTTAACTTGCTAAAATCAAGTTCATCAAATGATTTTACAAGAAAATAATCAATTCCCTTGTCTCCAATATAATCTTTTATGTATTGGTCGTCATTTTCAACATAAAGTTTATCTTCAACATATACATTCAGATGGATATTTCTTTTTTTGCAATCTTTTATAATCTCTTTTGCTATTTTGGGATTTAAATATTTGGCATCAAGTGTTTTGCCTTCGTAAGTATTTACAAGTCCACCTTGATAACAAATAAGTGGGCATTTAATGCCGATTTCGTCTGCCACAGATTTTGCGCTACCGAAAGTTCTTCCTGTTGCAATTGCAACGTGAATTCCTTTTTCCATAAGATTGCGCATACACTCTTTTACGCTTTCACTTATACCATTTTCTGGACAATAAATTGTGCCATCAATATCTGTAACAACTAATTTAATCATAAAGAAATTATACAAGGTTTATGAATAAAAAACATCATTTATATTATAATTTATTTATGAGTGAAAAAAATATAATAGGATTTTGGGGTTACCCACATCCTGAACTAATAGCTAAATATAGGAAAATGTACCCTAAAGCACAATGGGTGGATTTTGATATCGATTATGGTTTTGCAAAGCAAGATGTGTTGCCAGAATCGTATTGTTCGATTATTAAAAATATAATTAACTGTGCGTTTCATTATAAAGAAAATCTTATAGCGATTTTAGCGCCTATTGGAAAAGATAAATGTGATAGTGGTTGGTTTGCCTATGAAATTTTAAAAGATATGAACTATCCAATTGAATCTTGTATCTTTGAAGAAACAACCTACAAAAGAGATGTTAAAATTTCAACTTCAAATTTACCATTAAGACAAAAAGTTGAATTAATTACAAAAGATATTTATGAACCTCAAAAGCTTGATTTAACACCTTGTAAGGCAAAGTTTGGTTTTTGGGGTGTGCCACCTAATGATTTATCAATACTTGAGTTGTTTCCAGATGAAACACACATATATGGGTGGACAAGGTGTGTTGAGGCTATGACGCCAGCTGATATAGAACTTGAAATGTTTATTGATAAAGATGTTCCAACAGTATTTTATTCTCAATCATTTTGTTCTAAAGCTCAGTTAGCGAAATATTTAGCGGATAAATATAACGGACTTTATATTGATATTGATGATACTGTGACAAATTCAACAAAAGCAAAAATTGAAGCATTTTTGAGGTTAAGATAATGGTAAATATTGTGTTAGATGCAGGGACGACTTGGTCTAAAATAATTGAAAAGACATCATCATCTTTGATGAAAGATTATGCTGATTATCTTATCAAATCTGAAAATGGATTTAATTACTATGTTCTTCCTTCATCTGTGCTAAAAAATATTGATTTTAAGTTTGATAAAGCAACAGGACATATGTCTTTAAGTATGTTAAATGATAAAAAGGACTACGAAAATGAGGTTATTGCATTAATTCAAGGTTTTAGAAAAAAGATAGAAGAAGATGCGATAATTCTTGATATGGGTAGTAGGGATTCTAAGTGGGCTCAATTTAAGGAAGGAAAATTTAAAGACTTGGATTGGAATAATAATTGCTCAAGTTCAACAGGTGCCACGATTGAAATGCTTTTAAAATTTTATAATGTTGATGTTAAGGATTTAAAAGTTAGTGATGAAAAATATGTAATTACTTGTGGGATTTTTGGACTAGAAAAAATTATGGATGATATTGCAAAAGGTTCTGATGCAAAAACTGCTATTTCAAAATTCATACATGGTATTGCGTTTAACGCTTGGAATTTTGCAAAAAAACCATCTAAAATTTATCTGTCTGGTGGTTTTTGTGAAAATAAGTGTTTTGTAGAATCTTTAGAAAAATACTGTGAAGTAGTGCCATTAGGGCGTTTCTTGCTTTGTGAGGGATTGCTAAAAAACATTTAATCGTTAAGAAATGTTAAGCCTGCTGAAATTCGCTTTTAAAAAAATACTTTATAAAAAAGCGAGGGATTAGGAGGATTTATTTTATGGACGTTAGCAAAATTTCACAAAGTTACATTGATGGTAGAGTTGAACAATTTCGTAATAACATGGATGAACAAACTGTTGAAGACTGTAATGTTGGATTGTTTCATGTTGACCAAAATGGAAATGGTGATGGTCAAGTTTCTGGGATTGAAATGTATAAAAGTTGGTCCGAAACTTGTGCTTTTGTTTTTGAAGGACATGAAGCATATGCAGCAAGAGGGGAAGAAATTGCAATCGCACAAGGTGAATTATACTCTAGATATGCGGGTGAAGATGGAGTACTTGATGCATATGAATACAATGCTGCTTTACAATCAGATGAAATGGGTGTTTTGATTGCAGAATATTGGGAAATGAAAAATGAAGTTGAAGCATTGAATGGTGAAACTGATATTAAAGGTTTGTCTAGATATGATTCTGATGGGAACAGGGATGGTCAAACATCTGCTGTTGAAATATATAAATCTAAGGCTGAATTAAATGAACAAAAATATGGTGATAATCCTGATATACAAGCAAAAGCAGATGAAATTTCTATGCGACAAGCTGAAATATTAAATAAATTTGCAGGAGAAGATGGTGTGCTAACTTCTAAAGAGTATGCAGCTGGTGTGCAATCTGATGAATATCAAGAAACTATGCGAGAATACAGTGCTTTGCTAGATTTCTATAATTGGGCATTTAATAAATAAGTTTAAATAATATCAACAGGGTCAATATCTATAATCATTTTGATGTCGTCAGCTGCAGATGTATTTTTAATAAAGGTCGATACAAGGTATTGACCTTTTTTGTACATTTTATTCTTTATAATGATTTGATATCTATATTCTGTATTGATTTTTGCCATTATACATTTCATTGAACCATTAACTTCAATGTATTCTGTTAGGTTTAATTTATCTATTTGTGCTTTCAATCTTTCTGCAATTTCGTTTGCACAAAGTGCTGCTCTTGTTTCATCTGTTGAAGAAATTACAACTTTTATAATTTGGCAAAATGGTGGATAATCAAACATTTCACGTCTATGGATTTCGTTGTTGTAAAAATCTATATAGTTTTGTGATTTTGCATTTTTTATTGCATATAAATCTGGGTTATATGTTTGGAATATAACTTGTCCGTCGTGTTCGCCTCTTCCTGCACGTCCAGCTACTTGCATTAAAAGTTGGAAGCCTCTTTCTCCGCTACGAAAATCAGGGAGTGCAAAACTTATATCTGCGTCAATTACTCCAACAAGGGTTACGTTTTTATTATCTAAACCTTTTGCAATCATTTGTGTTCCGATGAGGATATCAATTTCTCCATTTTGAAAACGGTCTAAAATGTCAATATATTTTGTTTTTGATGATAAAACATCAGAGTCTATACGCTCTATTCTTGCTTTCGGAAATAATTTTTGAGCAATAGTTTCAATTCTTTGCGTTCCCATTCCGCCCATTTTTATTTCCGGTGATTTACAAGATGGGCAGAGTTCTGGTGCTGGCATAGAAGTGTTGCACCAATGGCATTTTACAGTTTTATCTGGTGCATGATAAATCATTGGAATATCGCAGCTAGGGCATTTTACAAGCTCACCACAAGTTTTGCATTGTACGCTTGTGAAGAATCCTCTGCGGTTCATTAATAAAATTGCTTGTTTTTTGTTTTCGAGAGTTTTATAAACAGCGTTTAATAATGTGTTTGAGAAAATTGTTCTAGATTCTCGGTAGAATTCTTCCCTCATATCAACAACTGTAACGTGTGCTAGGTTAACGTTATTAAATCTGTTTTTTAAATTGATTAAATTCTTTGTTGCTTTTGCTTTGTAATATGAACTTACATCAGGTGTAGCGCTACCTTTTATTAATGAAGCACCGTAAATTTGGCAAATTTTGCCAGCTACAAGTCTTGCGTCATATCTTGGTGCAGGGGATGTTTGTTTGTATGTGTTTTCGTGTTCTTCATCAATAATAACTAAGCCAATATCTTTTAATGGCGCGAAGACAGCGCTTCTTGCACCAATGATAATTCTAATTTTGTTATCTCTTAATTTATTCCAAACATCAAATTTTTCTCCTTCTGAAATACTGCTGTGCCAAATTGCTATTTCTTCAGGGTTAAAACGTCTTATCAAACGGAGTGTTAATTGTGATGCTAGTGCTATTTCTGGAGCTAAGAAAAGAATATTTTTTCCTGTATCGAGTACTTTTTTTATAGCTCTAAAATAAATTTCGGTTTTTCCGCTACCTGTTATGCCATTCAACAAAATAGGGTTTGTTTGACCAGCTTCTATTTTTTTTGATATTTCATCAAATGCAAGTTGTTGTTCTTCAGAAAGTGGTAGGAATTCATCTTGTTCTCTATCTTTAAAAACGGAAAGTGGATTGCGGTAAATGACTCTTTCTTCAATAGTTACAAAACCAGCCTCAGCTAGTTTTTGCATTGTTGCTCTTGTTGTTTTTATTTCTTTTTCAAAGTCTATTAAAGGGGCTTCGCCTTTTTCTTCAAGTTGTTCTAAAATTTTTATTTGGCGTTGTGTCGCGCCTTCTTTTGTTTTGAAAATTACATGTTTTTCTGTTTTTTCTTTTTGTTGTTTGCCCGAATTTTCTTTCAAAAACTTCATAGGAACAGCTGCTTGAATAACAGCGTTTATATCGCAACAATAATAATTTGCAATCCAATCCAGCATTTTTAGATAATCAAGTGTGAAAATAGCTCTTCTATCAATAATTTTAATAATTTCTTTTGCTTGAATATCTGGTTGTAAGTAGTCAGAAAAACCTGTAACAAAAGCAATTATATGCTGTTTTCTTCTTCCAAATGGAACAAGTACTGCTTGTCCTACTCTGATTTTAGGTTTTATATGTTCAGGGATTAAATAAGAGAAAGTTCTTGTGCCTAAGTTTCTAACGTCAACAATACACAAGGCATATTTGCCTGATATGCCTTGTTGTGTATTCGCTTTTAATTTTTCTTTGTTATCTTCCATATAAACTTATTTTATCATTTATTTTATGTATTTAGAAGCAAATTTTGGGGTGAATTCTTTCCAGGCTCTCGCATTTGGGTGCCAATCAGCAATATCTTCTTCCAACTTATAATTTTTATCAAAATAAAAACCCATAATGTCTCTAGTTCTTACTATTTGTATATTTCCATTTGTTTCTTTTTCAAGTTCTTGCCATATTTTTGATTCTATAATTTGAGAAACATACCATATATGGAAAACTCCAAAATCTTCTGCAAGTTTTTCATTATATAAGATAATAATAATTTTTGAATTTGGAAATAACTCTTTTATTCTGTTATATGATTTTCGGATTACTAATTTATAAAATTGTTCAATATTTTGTATAGAAGGAAGTCCCTTTTTTATTTCATAAAATTTATATGATGAAAAAACTAATTTCAGTAAAGGGAAACGTATTAGTTTTTTTATAAATTTATTTGTAGAATTATCAAATAAAAATTCATAATGTTTATATATTGTTCGTATTGACAATAGCCTGCCAATATGGTCATGCATATACACATATACTACGTACTCAACATTGTTTCTATCAGGGATTATATCTATTTCTTGATTAAGATCTTTAATACTTTCAAGAATTTCCCCTCCACATTTAGAATAATTATATATGTTATAATTCTTTATTTTTTGTAAATTAGTTTGAAAAGTTTCTTCTTTTTTTAAACCATGACCATATGAATATGAGCAACCTAAAGTTACTATTGAAGGATTGTTTCTTGATGTTTCATATTTTTTTCTTTCTTCTCCACAGAATGCCTCAAATGATTCCTCGTCAAGTTTAAGGCTTTTTACAATTCTTTCTTCAATGGGGAAATTTTCAATATCTTCTAAAGTTAATTCATTAAAGTTCTTTGTTATGTTATTTGAAAACCAACTGAGTTTTTCATCTAAAGTATAATTGTTTGCCAGGCGTTCTATAATTACGTTTATTATAGTTGTAAAAAAAATAAAAATAATAATGTTGATGAATATGATGCCAATAATTTTTTTCATTTGATTTCTCTTTGTATATCTTTTATGTATTTAGAAGCAAATTTTGGAGTAAATTCTTTCCAGGCTCTTGCATTTGGATGCCAATCTGTAATATCTTCTTCTAATTTGTAATCTTTGTCGAAAGGGAAGCCCATAATATCTTCTGTTTTTACTATAGTTATATTATATTTCCTTAAGTCATCCCATATATTATCGTTATATTTATCTAAATTGAACTTTATATAGCAAGGATTATAGTCATTTATCATTTTTTCATTGTATAGAATAACTATAAATTTTGCGTTTGGATTATATTCTTTTATTTTTTCATTTGCAAGTAATATATTCTTTTTTAAAAATTCATTAGATTTATCTGTGTATGGGAATCCTTTTAAAATTTTTCTTGTTCTTATATCTACTAAAATATATTTTGTGACTGGAATTTTAAGAAGTAAATTTTCTATATTTGTTGTCTTAAAGAAAGAATTATAATTTGTGGATATATTATCAAATGAAAAGAAACGGTTAATATGGTCGTGCATATAAACATATATGAAGTAATCTGCCGACTTTAATCTATCTTGTTTTTCATAATTCTTTGCGATAATCAAGTTTTCAACTCCCTGAGAACCGCAATGCGCAAAGCTGATTACAGGTCTATTTGTATATTCTGATAATAAATAAGAAAATGTTTCTTCATCTTTTAATCCTTGACCATAAGCGTATGAACAACCCAAAACTACAATTGGATTTTTTTCTTCTTTTGTTTCTCCATATTCTATTTTTGTTTTTCCACAAAATTTTTCCATATTCTCTTTTGTTAGTTCTACTCTTTTTACAAGAGAATCTTCTGTTGGATATTCTGCAATATCTATGTTTTTGATATCAAAATTTTTTGTATATCTATTGAGAATAGAACTGTTGATTTTTCCTTGTGGATCTTTTTCTATGTACCAATTAATAAAGAATATAAAAAGACATATTGCAATTGTGTTGACTAAAAGAATCTTTGTTTTCACATTATTCTTCTTCTAATTCACTTAAAAGTTCTTGCATAGCTTCTTCAACAGCGTCTTTTAATAATGGTAAATTATCTGGAGAAACTGTAACACCTTTCTTTGTAGGAAGCCAATTTGCGCCGTCATCAGTTGTGTAGTAAATTCTCATATCTAAGTATTTTTTCTCTTTGTAAGAATTAATACTGATTTGTAATTGTTCTGTTGCGCTTCTTGGAATAGTAGCTAAAATTTTTGCTTCTTCTGCCATTTGTTTCTTCCTCTCAAACTATATATTAAGTGTTTTTGAATAATCTGGTATTTCAAATGTTCTATCATCGAAATCTTTATTAGTGAATTTTAAATATTCTTCCATAGATTTATCTTTAGCATTATTGTAGTAATCTTTCTCAATTAGTGCAAGATATTCTTCATTTACATCACCCGAATAGTTGCCTAATAATTTTGCAAATTCTGAGATATTTTCTTTGTTGCTACCAGCACCATACGCTTTTGTTTTTGCGTCTGTACCAGAAGGGCGAATTTCAATGAATTTATCTGTAAATTGTAAGAATGTGCCATCACCTACAAACTTGATATCAATCAAGTTATCAAAGTTTAGTGTAGGGAATGTTGATTTTAAAATTGATTTAACATTATCTAAAGTGATTTTGCCGTCAAATTCAGCTAAAGCCATTGTTAAATAAAATAAATCATTTTTTGTTCTTAGTGCTTCACCATCTTTTTTTGCTTGAGTCAATTTTACGATATCTGGTTCCGATTCATTGTAGTATGCGATATCTTCCCTCATATCATATTTTGCAATAATGTTGTTTGATGTGAAAATTTCATCTAACGCAACAGATAGAGTTTTTCCTTCTTGTTCTAGTTTAGAAGCAAGAGCAGAAGCAACAATAATAGCTTCTGATGCGCTCTTTTCTCTCATTGCAATAGCAATTCTGCCAGCTTTTGACTTAATCAATTCTTCAGCACCGATAATCATACCGCCAGATTCTTCGCCACCAAAAATCATTCTCGGATTTACACCCAAGTTTACTTCTTTTCCAAATACATCTGTTACAACAACATCTTTTGTTGGATTATCGATAATTTGTTTTTCAACTTTTTTCATTATGTTTGCAATTTCTTTGAAACCAACAGGAACATTAACAACATTCACGCCGTTAAATTTAGCCCACTCATCCCAAGATTTTGCGCTTGCAGTTGTTTTAATCATAAAGCGTGGGTGGTTGTTCCATTGTCCAGAAGCTTTTAATTGTTTCGCCCAGAAATCCATAATTAACAAGAATGATTGGTTTGCTGTATAAACGCAAAGTATTCTATCGCCATCTAATTCAGCATAGCTAATGCCTGTTTTATTCAAAAAATCGATTGATTGTGTATTTTCGATTTGGCAAACTGTCAAACGATCGTGGTCTGGGTCTGTAATTAATACAACAGTTCCAACAGGATATTGCTTTAATTTTTCGCTGTAATTTAAAGTATCGATAACAGGGAAGTATGCGTCTCCATCTTGTTTTTTGCCTAAAACAGTAGCGTCAACGGAATAATCATAGAAACATTTATTGCCTTTAGGATCAGTATCATATTTGCCAATTCCGTGGAAGAAAGGATCTTCTTCTATGTTCATCCACACGAATTTATCGCTAACCTTAAATGCTTCTAAAATTTTGCTTAAAGTGTTGTATGCGCTACCACCAACATTTTCAATAATAACTTTTTCTTTTAAATCGTTGATAAGTTCTAAGTTTTCTTTGTTTGCAACGCCGTGTTCTAAGTATTCTTTGTATAAATCAATACCATCATTGATTGTTTTCATAAATGATTCATTGATTAATTCATCATCAGATTTTGCAATTTTAATTTCGTATTTGCCTTCTTTTTTTACTGTTTCAAATACTTCTTTGATTTTGTCTACAAATTCCATAGATTCTTCTGGTAAATATTGGCTACCTTGTGAATTTAAGTCTTTTGTAGCATTTTTAACGCTAATGCCGTGGCTTGATGTAATGTATTCACCGCCAAGCAAGTCTAACTTGAAGCATAAGAATGAAGCCATCCAAATTGGCATTGTTTTTCTTTCGTAAGTTGTAAGTGTTTCAATGCCTTGAGCAGCTTGAACTCTTGCAATTAAATCTAAAAATTTATCAGAATTGTATCTTACTTCTCTGCCCGCTAATTTAATTAACTTTTTACCTTGATATTTTTCTTTGGCAACTAGTGCTTTTGCATAAGTTGCAAGCATAATACCCATAATATTGATTGGGAAACGAACATCATAAGGAAATAAAATATTTTGTGGTCCACGTATGCCAGCTGTTGAAACAGCTGCTTCTTTTTCGTAGTTTTTTAACCAATTATCAAGGTTTAAACCTTCAGGATTTGTTGTTTCATTATATGGTGAAAGATGTTCTTTTTTAAGAACAAAAGTAAATTCTTCTTTATTATCTATATCAATATATTTGTTATTTTTTATGTAATCTGGAGTATTTTTTTCTACTGATTTATATAATTCTTGTTCTAGAAATGTTTGGCTTGTCATAAATATCTCCCTAGTCAATTTATCTACTTAATTGTATCACAAAGAGGAATGACAGGGAATTTAATATAATTATTATAAAAGAATTGTATTTTGAACTTTATTTTAAATTGTGATTTTCGATGAAATTATATAAGTTTTGTACGGAAAGAAAATTGTGAACAAAAGCAATGGTTACTGCATTTGTTCGGTCTTTAGCTTTTAATTTTTTAAAAATATTTTCTAATGTTTTTTTAACAGTACTTTGTGTTACAGATAAAGTTTGCGCAATAACGTTATTTTTATAACCTAATGCAACCAAGGAAAGATATTCTATTTCTCTTGACGTTAGAATATCTTTATTCGTGAAATTATTATCTAAAATTGATAATTTTCTTCTTGATTCCATTAAATAATCATAAAAAGCTAAAATTTTGTAATAAATTAGGCAGTTGCCTAATTTTTCTAGCTCTATAGAACTAAAAAAATAGCTCCGTTGGCTAATGAAAAATAACCATGCGGAAAAAAAATAAAAAATTACACATTTTTCTAACGAAAGTTGGATGGATTTTGCCATTTTTTCTAACGAAAATTTATTTTATATATTAAATAATATTAGATAAAATTAGGTATTATTAGGTATTTACAATAATTAAAGAAATCTTTTGATCTTCTATAATTAATTGCGGAAGCTGGGGTGTTCGAAATGAATGGGCGGAGAGTGTGCCTCGTGAACTATGAGAAAAATGCTACAAAAAATAAGGAAGTCTTTCGACTTCCTTTAATTGGTTGCGGGAGTTTACAAAACATGTAAGTGGAAATATACAAAACAAGTCGTGAAGGCATCTTCAGTCGCTATAATTTTGTGGATAAAAAAGAGAAAGGAGTTTACGAGGGTTTCCATGGAAAAAATCTCCGATTTATCACCCGAACAATGCTCGTGGCTTATAAAAGACCTAATTAAAAAAGGTATAATCAAGCGTACGAAAAAGTTTGAGTATAGACCAGGTAGAGGAAACAGAAGAGCCATCTATAAGTACATAGGAAAGTAAACCTTAAATAATGTTTAAGGTTAATATAATTGGGTTACATTGAATAAGAAACTTATTCTTGTTATAATTACAGTATTAGTGCAGACCAAGCCTCTTTGCAATGCTAAAATGGGTCTGCCTTTTTTATTAGGTAAGACTTATAAGATACTTTCTAATTGTCCTATCATATATAGAGGGATATTATATAATCCATCATCAATTCTAAAATTAGCTAACGATGTTCTTACTACTTTTGCTGGGTTATATTCTTTTCTATATTGAGCCAAACTTTTCGCTTTTAAGTTCGTTTCTGCTTTTACTTCTATAGGTACAACATTATTATCAATTTGAACAACAAAATCTAATTCAGCAACATTAGAACGACTTGTCCAATAGTTTACTGATTTCTTTGATTCACTCTTTAATTGTTGTAAAACATATTGTTCAGTTAATGAGCCTTTAAACTCTGTAAAAATTCTATCTCCATCAATTATTGTTTTAGCACTAAGATTAGATAACGCACCTAATAAACCTACATCCATCAGATACAATTTAAATGCTTCTAAATCTTCATATGCTTTTATTGGTAAATCTGGCTTTGTTATTCTATTAACCTTATAAATAAGTCCAGAATCTCTAAGCCAATTTATTCCTTCTTTATATTCTTTTGCTCTCGCACCTTGTTTTATAGCACCATATACAAACTTTTTATTTTCTTTTGCTAGTTGCGATGGTATAGAGTTCCATAGACCTCTTATTTTTTCTGCCATATAAGGAGAAGTATGTTTTGAAAAATCTTGTTCGTAAGAGATGAGGATATTCTCTTGTAATTTTCTTACTTCGTTATAGTCTTTTTCATTAACATAGTTTTGAACAACTTCTGGCATACCACCAATATAATAGTAGTGCTTTAATAAATATGTTATCTTCTCTGCAAATGAAGAAATTAATTCGTAATTCTTTTCTTCTATTATTTTTGAGAATCTATCTTCACCAATAGCATTAAGAAACTCTATAAAATTTAGTGGATATAAAGTCATAAAATCTACTTTGCCAACAGGGAACCCAGTTCCTTTATGTAGTGAAACACCTAATAAACTACCAGCAACTAAAATGTGAAACTCTGGTGCATTTTCATTAAAATATTTTAGTGTTGTTAGTGCTTCTGGACACTCTTGAATCTCATCAAGGATTATCAAAGTATCTTTAGCAGTAATTTTTATACCAGAATCTATTTCAAGTGCAGCAATAAGAACAGATACATCAACAGTATTTGTAAATGTTGCTTTTAGACTTTCGTTTCTATCAAAACTAACATAGACAATTTTTTTATATTCTTGACTTCCAAACTCTTTCATTAACCAAGTTTTTCCAACTTGTCTTGCACCTTGGATTATTAATGGTTTTCTATTCTTTTTGTTTTTCCATTCTTTTAACTGTTTTAGAGCTATTCTATCCATATTTAAACACCACTTTTACATTTTTTCTAACGAAAATCTAATATAATATTACACTTTTTCTAACGAAAATTCAATGGTCGTTCACACTTTTTCTAACGAATATTTGATACTTTATTACACTTTTTCTAATGAAAAATTAAAAAATCTATTTAAAATATAGAATTTGTATAAATTATTAGATATAAAAATATTTAACCATTTTCCTACTATGACCCATTTTTAACAAAATTATAATATAGTCTAAGTTTCAATAATGATAGTAATTATAGGTTGTTGGATGTTTTTTATATTATTGAAAAATGACCCATTTATGACCCATTTTTTGTTAAAGACTTTGAAACTGTTTGGATGAAATATAAAAAACTCGTGGTGCTTGGTATGTGAAACATAAGTAATTTTAATGATGATTTTATTTGATGTTTACTTCTTTAAAATAAAAATCTAATAAATATTCAACAAGATGTGTTTCTTTATGTTCTCCACTTAGACCATATTTATATGTATCAACGTAATTATTATTTTTTATTATTTCTTCATTTTTTTGTATTGATAATAATTTGTTTTTTAGTATCTCTCTTATTTCATTTTTGCATATATATTTCATAAAAGAATCAAAGTATATTTCATCACCATTACTAGTATTTGAAATTTCCTTATATTTCATTATAAAGTTTAATAGTTCATCATTATCAATATCTTTGATTTGTTGTTCAAATTTACAAAGAATTAAACTTTGATATTCTTTATCATATTTAGAAAATCTAGTGAGCAAATGTATTATATTATCGAATTCAAACAAGTCTATTTTACATATGAGAAGTCTGCTTATAATAAAATCACTTAATTTATGAAAATAAGGTACTTCATTAATAGGAATATCGTTTTCGTGATGACTGTTTGAACTTGAATATATAAAATAACCATGAATTATATAGATAAACATATTGATATCTATATTTTTCAATAATGATAATTCCAGTAAATAATTAGTAAAGTTTTCTACTGAAATTCCATTCATATAATGTTTGTCTCTCTCAAAAAAGAAAATAAAATTATATTTTGGGAATTTTATTTTTATATTGCAAAACAAGCAAATTTCAATAAGATTAAATATTGTTTTTGCAGTCCATAGGTGTTCATATTGTCTGGAAAACAATAAATCATAAAAATCAGAACTATAAACATCTTCGGAAGTATCTTTTTCAAAGATTTGCATATCAATTTTTTCAGATATTATCGCTTTAATTATATTTTCTATATTTGAATATGGTGGATTAAATTCAAAATAAAGATTTGTTGTCTCTAAATTTACTCCAAAACGTTTAATATCATATTTATATCTATCGTTAATTGGTGAACATCCCCTATATTCAGGTTTAATAAGAGTAGCGATAATGTTTTTGTTTTCAAATTCAAGATTAGCAAAATCAGGGAAATTAATTTCATCATTATTTGAATTTGTTATAAAATTTATTCCACCAATATTATAATCTTGTTTTTGCTTATACTCATATAATTCTAACCATAATTCATATTTAAAAACTCTTAATGTAGTTACTAACAAAAGGTCAATTATATTTATGTTTATACCTCTTATTTTGAAAATAGAATAATGGAATTCAAATGCATTTAATAATAGTTTTAAATCTCTGATATTTTGAATATAGAAACCAATAGTATTGATATAATTATATTTTAGTTCTTGTTCATTATAAACATTTAAATTTGTTGCGCCAATGATTGATTTTAATTCACTAGCAAATATTTCATATAGTTTTGCATTACTGATTTTAGGCAACATAAATTCTTTATTAATTATTTTTTTCAAATATTGATTAGCATTGGATATTGAGTTTTCTTCTTTATTTAAATAATTGTTTAATTCTGTGCATACATAATGTTTATCATATGCAATTATGTTTACTATATTAGGAAAATTTGCAACACTTCCTATTAATTTAAATAGGTTATAAATTTCTATGCCATTAATTCTATCAACATCATCTATTATAACTATGATTTTTCGAGATGTTTTTATTAATAAATTAGAAATTTCATCTTTTAATTCTTCTATACTTTTTTCTGTTTTAATGTATTTTTTTAAAAAAGATAAATCTTTTTGTAAAAGGGTTTCCGTATATAACAATAATAAACTAGGAAAAAGAGATGAAGAAGAATCAAGATTTTTTGCTAAAGAACTTAAATATTCTGTATAAATTTGATTTATATTTGATAAACTCCAAGGTGAAAATCTTATAATAACAATATCCTTTTTATAGAATATTTTTACTATTTTATCCCATATAAATAAAGAAATATCATATATCTTTCTATGAAAAACGAATAAAAATAAAGCTATCACACCCAAAATAAGAATCAAATTTATGGTAAAAAATTTAATAATATTTTGCCAATTAAAAAATATCCAGATAGATGGTAATACAAGTGCAGATGCAAACAAAATTATATGAGAAAATATCTGTCCTTTTAGTAATTTTGATTTTTTTAATAATTTTTCTATCAACAAGTTTACTACGGATGATTTTCCATCACCCCAATTGCTAACAATTCCTATTGTATAGTTATCTTTAGATGAAAATGCTTGTAGAATTTCTGTTTGAATACCATCAATAAATAAATCCAAGTCTAAAATATCTTCATTGTATGTATTTATAGGAGTATGTTTTTTTCGATTTAATATTTTGTTCATAAATATCCCCCAACTATAATTATGAGAATTATACAATGCAAATCTAGTAACCAAATAAATTATTCTTTCTTATTCAATAAATCTTTACCTTATTCACATAAGTAAACTTTTACGAACACTATAAAAACCCATTTTTTATGTTCATGGAAGATTTAAAAAACGCCAAAAATAAAGTGGAAGGTGTATTTACGCCTTCCACTAAAATGGTTGCGGGAGCTGGATTTGAACCAACGACCTTCGGGTTATGAGCCCGACGAGCTACCAGACTGCTCCATCCCGCGCTAACATAATACTATTATTATTTGCTGAATATAAAAAATCAACCCCTATAATTTTATCTTATGGCAATATTAAATATGTTTGGATTTTATATGTTCAAAAGGTAAAATCTGTATGAAAATTAGCGGTATTAATTTAAAAAATGAAATAAAACTTTCAAGTAAAACTACAAAAATAGATAAAATACCAAGTATTAATCAACAATCTAAATTTACTACTTGCCCCTTATCTAGCTTACAAGCGTATAATAATATTTCTTTTGGTATTTCAAATCCTAGTTTTTACCTTGTTGATAAAAAGAATCAAAATGTAAGAATGGTTACAAGTAGAATTACATTAGATTCTGGGAAACTCTATAAACTTAATTTTGATTCTGAATTAATTGATGGGTATCTTTTAGATGAAAATGGTGGTGTTGATAAACAAAAACTAGATGGTTTTGTCTCCATATATAAAACTATTTTACAAGGGATTGTTGATGAAGATTCTAAGCAAAGAGACTTTTTAACTTCTATTGTAAATGGTAAAGAAAAAAGCCCAAAGAAACAAAAAATATTGTATTTAAACCCTAATGATGAAGCTAGAGAATCGATATTACAAACAATGCTTAATCCCGAAGCTGATTTTCTTACAACCTTTTTTAATGGTATCTCGAATGATGGATTAAGAAGAGATTATGCCAAAGATATGCTTGCTGATTGTCATCAAACAGATGAAATGATGCAAGAACAAGCTCTTTCTCGTACAACAAGACTTATTGATATTTTTGGTTTTGACAAGTCAAATTTAGAAAAAAAGATAAAATTTGTCACACAGCTTGAAGAACTTGAAACAAACTATTCTGGTGAATGTGTTGTCGATGATTTTATAAAGGAATCAAAAAGTGATAATGGTGAAATAGATTTTAAGTTCGCTAATAATTTATTAAGATTAATAAAAAATACACCAGTGTATTTGCCAGAAAGACTTGTTCCCCACAGAAGTGAAATTTTAAAAGATTTTACATCTTTAGAACCAGAAAAATCTGATGAAATTGCACAAGCTATAATCAAATTGTCATCTATCTATGATGTGGATGATGAAAATACCAACTTTGAAGAATTTTTCACTCAGGCTTTCAATCCATTAACAAAAAAATTTGATGAAGAAGCTTTTGATTTACTTATGCAAGCAGTTGGAAATGTGAAAATAAAATTTGAAGATTTTCATATAAGTAATGATATTGATTTGGCAAGACTTGCTCAGGGGGAAGTTGATACAATCAACGGTTATTTTGAATTAGTTAGAAATCCACAAACAGGTTCTATTATTTCTGACCCGATTTCTCCGAGAGAATACATTTTACAAAATAAATTATGATGTTATTATAATCTTATGAAAAAGATAGTTTGGAATATTTTTGTTGCTATCCTTGTAATTATCGCTATAATTGGCGATGTAATTATGGCAAGCAACATTTAAAAAGAGGGCTTTTAAACCCTCTTTTCTTTTTATTATTCTTTATCTTCCTCTTCTTCAACGATTTCATCATCTTCGGATTTTTCAGCTTTTTCTAATGGTTCTTCTGTTGGTTCGGCAATTGATTCTTCAATCACTTCTGTTGCCTCTCCTTCAACAATTTCCTCTTCTTCATCATCGTCAGCATCGGAAACTTTTTCTTCTTCTTCTTGAAGTTGTTTTCTTAATTCTTCAAGTTCTTCTTCCGTTTTAGCACGAATAATTGGAATGTTTAACATTAATGCCGCAGCATCACCATTATTGCCCAAGTCGATTTCTAATTCTTCTTTGTTAATAACCACGTATTTAGAAAAGACCTCGATTAATTCTTCTCTCATTTTGCTCATAATAAGAGGGTCAAGTTTTGTTCTGTCGTGCATTAAAATAACTTTAAGTCTATTTGTCGCATCAGTACTTGTATTTTCAGATTTTTCTATTTGGAATATTTCTAAAAACTTGTTGTAAATTTCAGAAAAAAGTGTTTTCATCTTCTTACTCCTTTCCTTGTTTGCCTAACCCCGAAAAAAATTTTTTTAACTTTCCTACAAGGTCTTTTGGCTCATCTATGTCTAAGAAAGGAACATCTTCCCCGTTAATTCTTCTTGCAACATTTAAGTATGCTTTTCCTGCAAGAGATTTTTCATTATTAACAATTGGTTCACCTCTGTTTGTAGAAGTAATAATTCCAGTATCTTCTGGTATTACACCAATTTTTTGACAAGAAAGAATGTTTTCTACGTCTTCTACGCTCATCATATCATTAGACTTAATCATACTTGGTCTAACTCTGTTTATTAATAATTTATAACTTTCAATGCCCTCAGCTGCTTCTAATAAGCCGATAATTCTATCCGCATCTCTTACTGCAGACATTTCTGGTGTTGTAACAACAATGGCTTCTGATGCGCCAGCAATAGCTGTTTGGAAACCTTGTTCAATACCAGCAGGACAATCAACCAAAATAAAATCATAGTCTTTTTTTAATTTTTCAGTAATTTTCTTTAATTGTTCCGCACTTACTGATGATTTATCACGAGTTTGCGCTGCCGCTAATAAACATAAGTTAGGATTCTTTTTATCTTTAACTAATGCTTGTTTTAATTTGCAACGTTCTTCAACAACATCAACAAGTGTATAAACAATTCTGTTTTCTAAACCTAATAACAAGTCTAAATTTCTTAGACCGATATCTGTGTCAATAAGGACAACACTATGTCCATTTTTAGCAAGCGCAGTACCGATATTAGCACTAGTTGTTGTTTTTCCAACACCACCTTTACCGGATGTGATTACTATAACTCTCCCTGCCATCTAATCCGCTCCTAATCGTTTATTTTAAATACTACTATCTCGTTGTTTATAATTCTTGCTTCTTCCGGTGTGAAAGAATTTGTTTTTTCAATAAATACTGTGTTTAAAGAATCTGGTCTTCTTGAGTAACAATTTGCAATTCTTAATTGGATTGCATTCATTTTTAATGCTCGAACTCTAGCTTTTTGATTTCCACTTGCACCAGCATGAGCAATACCACTTAATACTCCCCATACAGTTATGTCGCCAAAAGCTGTAATTTCGCAGCCTGGGTGACAATCACCAATAATCACAATGTTTCCTTCAAAGTTTATAACTTGTCCAGAACGTATTGTTTGTTTTATGTATTTTGTTGGGAATCCTTCAAGTTCAATATCTTCTTTTGTATATTCTTGTTCTGGTACAACAATATCATTCAATTCTTCACGTTCTTCATATACTTCGTTTGGTTGTTCTATATCAAATATGCTAGAACCAATAGGGTTTGAACCAAAAATCACATCAAGTTCATCTTGAACATCCTCTTTATGCTCATATGAAGTGACGATTTCCTCTGGTTGGGTAGGTTCTTCAACTACTTCACCTTGAACTTCTACTTCTTGAGTTGGTTCTTGTTGTATATCTACTGTTTGTTCAGTTTCTTCAACTATGTCGTAGTTTTCAACAGAAACTTCTGATTGTTGTTCTATAATTTCTTCTTTCAATTCTTCAGCCATTTTGTATGGCATTGCTGGTGCAACTTCTGTTGTATTCTCTGCAGAAATATTAGAAACTATAATGCCCAAAGAAAGAGCAACTTTTTCTGTTTCAATAGATTTTGTGTCGATAGAAGAAAGTGTTGAATCAATACCGTTTATTAGTGATTTGATGCTTAAAAGTTGTGCTTGATTTAAATCAACATATCCAAGTTTTAAGCAAACTCTTCTATTTTTTGCTTCTTCTTTATCTAATACAGAACTTAACTGAAATATGATTTCAGGTGCTGTATTTACTTCTCCCAAGTCTATGACATACACATTCTCATCAAGGAACTGTTCCATAATAATTCTCTTTTCCCGCAAAATCTACATGAAAAGAATATATTAAATTTTACATGATTTCAAATAAATTCAATTTTTTTGTTTAGTTTTATAACTTATGTTTCTTAAATTAAATTTACATGTCTGTTTTCTATCAAATATAAATTGATTTTTTGTTTAAAAAGTTTATTTTTGAATTTAAAAAATTTGTCCTTAAAAAGTAAATAAGTAATAATGTTTTTAAGAGTTAGTATGAGTGAGAAATAAATGAAAAAGAAATTATTTATAACGAGTTTTGTATTAATGGTTGGACTTTCATCTTTTGCATTTAATAATGCAGCCCCAGGAATTGATGAAAGTAAAATGCAATCTTCTCAAATCGCAGAGGGGATGAGTGTGAATAAGCCAGAATTTGATACGGATGAATATGCAAAAAAATATAAAAAAGTAACAAAAGATGGTGCAGTTATGCAAGCAATGGAATTAATGGAAAAGTTAAACATTGCAAAGTATTCCTATAATGCGTTAATGGGAAATAATCTTACAGAAAAACCATTTAAAATTGAATTTAAAAATATAGCTGAAATTCGTCAAGAGTATGCTTCTTTTGATGCTTTGGGTTGGAAAAAGAAAAATAGATTATATATTTATATCAATGAAAAACATCGTAATGCTCCGCCAGAAGCTTTGGCAGCTCTATTATCTCACGAAGCTATTCACCAAGATGAATTTGCATCTCTTAATGAAGAAACATATGCATGGACTTTAGAAGCTGCAGTATGGATGAAACTTGCAGAAAAAAATCCATCGGTTGAAAAAAGTGCTTCTAGTTTAGTATCTAGAGAAAACATGCTAAAAAAACTTTTTATAAAAGGTGATTATAGTAGCAAATATATCAAAAAGGCTGTATATACAAATCCTGGTTATAAGAATTTACCTACGCGTTCTCCAGGTTTTGAAGATGAGGATTTGTAATTGTTAACAAATGTAAACATGTAAACCCTTGCATTGCAAGGGTTTTATATTTTGTATATAAAAAATATGCAATATTTCTCTATTGGTTGTTTTTATATAAGTAAGAGAGCAACATATAAAAGGAATATAGAAATGGCAAGAGTATTGATTTCAATGCCCGAAGAGTTTTTATCAAAAATAGACCAAGTGGCAGATGGCGAAAACAGAACAAGAAGCGAATTGATTCGTGAAGCATTAAGAACTTACATTCATAAACAAAAAGTTAAAGAAAACGCATTGGCAATTAAAAATGCAAACATTTTAGAGTCTTTGTTGGACTAACAAACAAATAAAGAGATTGGATTGACTAAAGAGCGAACTACAGACTAGGAAGAAAAATTTTTGGGGGAAATATAAAAAGGCTTACATTATGTAAGCCTTTTTTGTTTGTTGTAAAATATTCCTATAAAGAATTAAGAAAAAGGAATATAAAATGATAACTCCGTTAACAGGAAATGAAATAAGACAAAAATTTATTGAATTTTTTAGAGATAAACATAATTCTACAGAAGTTGCAAGTTCTAGCTTAGTACCTGATAATCCAACAGTTTTATTAACAACAGCTGGCATGTTGCAATTCTTACCATATTATTTAGGGTTGGAAAAGCCACCATTTGATCCAGCAAGAGCTGTATCTTGTCAAAAATGTGCAAGAGCTGGTGGTAAAGATTCTGATATTGAAAATGTTGGTAGAACACCACGTCACCATACCTTCTTTGAAATGTTAGGTAACTTCGCATTCGGCGATTACTACAAAAAAGAGGTTATTCCTTGGAGTTGGGATTTTGTTACTAATTACTTGAAATTAGATCCAAAACGTCTATGGATTACAATTTATGAAACTGATGATGAAGCTTTTGAAATTTGGACAAAAGATGTTGGTATTGCCCCTGAACGTGTTATTAGAAAAGGGAAAAAAGATAACTTCTGGGGACCTCCTGGGGCTACTGGTTCTTGTGGTCCTTGTTCTGAAATTCACTATGATTTGGGTGAACACTTAAAATGTAGTGATGATTGTTCTATTGCAACTTGCGAATGTGACCGTTGGGTTGAAATTTGGAACTTAGTATTTACAGAACTTTTCCAAGATGAAGAAGGAAATCAATCTCCATTAGAAAAGAAAAATGTAGATACAGGTATGGGCTTAGAGCGTATTACAATGGTTGTTCAAGGTAAAGATTCTACATTTGAGACTGACCTTTTAAAACCAATTTTAGATAAAGTATCTGAAATGAGCAGTGTTCCATATAAACAAAGCCAAAAAACAGATATTTCTCTAAGAATTATCACAGACCACGCAAGATGTGTATCATTTATGATTAATGATGGCGTAACTCCTGGTAATGAAGGTAGAAGCTATGTTTTAAGAATGATTTTACGTCGTGCTTTAAGACACGGTAAATTACTAGGTTTAGAATTGCCATTTTTAAGTGAAATTGTTGATACTGTTATTGGCTTATACAAAGGACAATATCCAGAACTTGAAAAGAATGCAGAAAAAATTAAATCTACAATTAAGCAAGAAGAAGAAAGATTTAAAATAACTCTAGATAGAGGTTATAAACTTCTTGAAGATTTAATGCAAACATCAAAAGTAATTGATGGTGAAAATGCGTTCAAATTATATGATACTTTTGGTTTCCCTTTAGAGTTAACTATTGAAATTGCAGCTGAAAAGGGTGTAACAGTTGACGCTGAAGGCTACAAAGAAGAAATGAAAAAACAAAAAGAAAGAGCAAAAGCTGCAGCTCATAAAATTAGCTTAACTGATGATTTAGTTTATGTTGATGTTGAAAATAAATTTGGTTCAACTGAATTTGTTGGATACGATAAAACAGAATCTGAAGCAAAAATTATTGCAATCATCGAAGCTGGTGACTTTATTGATATTATGCTTGATAAAACACCATTCTATGCTGAATCAGGTGGTCAAGTTGGTGATACAGGTATAATTGAAGGTAAAGATTTTAAAGCTGAAGTTTTAAATACTTTCAAAGTAAATAAGTTATTTGTTCATCGTGTTCAAATGATTAATGGTGAAGCAAAAGTTGATGATGTTGTATTAGCTTCAATTGATACAGCAAGAAGAAAAGAGATTACTATTCACCACTCTAATGCTCACTTAATTCAAGCAGCATTAAGAAAAGTTTTAGGTGAAGAAGTACACCAGGCTGGTTCTTTTGTTGAAGATAACAGAACTCGTTTTGACTTTACATTCCCTCGTGCTATGACAAAAGAGGAAGTTCAAGAAGTTGAAGATATCATCAATGCTTGGATTGACGAAGATATTGAACAAAATACTGAAGTGATGAACATAGAAATGGCTAAAAAGTCAGGTGCTATGGCGCTATTTGGTGAAAAATATGATGATGACGTTAGAGTTGTTAAGTTTGGCAATATTTCATCAGAACTTTGTGGTGGCACGCACGCAACTTCAACTGGCAAAATTAGATTAACAAAAATTGTTTCTGAAGCAGCAGTTGCAGCTGGCACAAGAAGAATCGAAGCTGTTTGTGGTAAAGCTGCACTTGAAGTGTTAAATGAAAAATCAACATTAGTTGATAAAATGACTCAAGGATTTAAGTGCCCTGTTTCTGAACTTGGTGATAGATTGATGAAGCTTGCTGTTGATAATAAAAATCTTCAAATTGAACTTGAAAACGTTAAAGCGGAACAAGCAAAATCTAAGTTCCAATCATTCATATCAAAAGCTCAAGATATTAATGGTGGCAAGTTATTTATTAGCGAAATTGAGGCATTCCCAGCAAACCTTGTTAAACTTGGTAGTGAAATTTTATCTGCAAAACTTGGTGAAGCAATTGTTGTTTTAGCTTCTGTTGATGAGGATAAAATTACTTTTGTTGTTAAGGTGGATGATTCATTTGTTAAAAAAGGAATTAATGCAGGACAAATTGTTAACAAGCTAGCTACTGCAACTGGTGGAAAAGGTGGTGGACGTCCACAATATGCGCAAGGTGCTGGTAAAGACAGAAGCAAGTTAAGAGAAGTTCTTGCAGAAGTTGAAAAGGAAATAAAACAATCTGTATAAAATAAAAAGAGGACGAAAAGGTCCTCTTTTTTATTAAGAATGTAAATATTTTTTTGAATTTCTAAAATTCATTATTTGAAAATTTTTTTAATTCTATGTAAGTAGGTAGGGAAGGTTTTTTAATGAGCAATATTTTAGAAATGAAAAAAGTAGATTTTCCAGTTGCAACTCCTTCTGTTGTTAAAAATGTAAAAGAAAACAATGAAGAAAAGGCTCTTTTAAATTTTGAAAAAGCAGAAAATCCAAATTCTTTAAAAGCTTGGTTTGATGATCAAGATAAAGTTTCAACAGATGGCTGTGATGATGGAAAAATTTCTTTCAAAGAAGGGTTAGCAAGTTACGGTAAAGGTTTAATTGGTATTGTTAAATCAGTAAAGAATCATCCAATTAAAACATTAGCTTGTATTGGTGCTGGTGTTGGAATTGGTATTTTGACAGGTGGCGCAGCACTTCCTTTAATGGCTGTAGCAGGGGCGGCTGTTGGTGCTGGAAGTATTGTTTATGGCGGTTATAAAGCCATAACTGCAAAAACAGATGGTGAGGCAAAACAAGCCTTTGAAACAATGGGTAATGGAACATTTGCTCTTGCAGCTTCTGCTCTTGGATCAAAACAAGCATTAAATTCAGCTGCAAATGCAGGCGTAAAATCTGCTAATGGTTTAGCAACAAATAATCCAATAACAAATCTTGCAAATTGTGCAAAAGTTGCACCAGAAGCGTTAAGCGTAAGTGCTAGAAATGCAAAAGCAAATCTTCTTACATTAACAACAGGAAAAATTCACGCACATTGTAATGAACTTAGAGAAGATACAATGCCATATAAGAGTAAACCAAATGATGTTCAAGCATACAGATTTAATCCAAATGGAACTCCGGAAGAAATCCTTGCTAATAATCCAGGTGTTTTTCAAGGCGAAGATGGTTCTTTCTATGTAAAAAATAAATGGGATGCAAGTGCTCCATTTAAGATTGATACATCAAAAGAGCAAATGATAATGATGTATGACGGTATGGCTGATATGGCTGTTTGTGATGGTGAAGTTTTTGCTGGTTCTTACGTTGATACTGCAGCATTTAAAGCAGATGGTACATTAAATTATCAAAATCCAGCATCACTAGAATACGGAAAAGTTATTGATGCAACAAAACAGGCATTTGGTAAATTTAAAATGTTCGAATTAGGAACAGAAATTGAAACTTTAGAAGGTGTTAATGTTATCGATCCAGGAGAAATAGTTTCAATTGACCACGCAGGTAATCCATATGTTGTTATGATGGCAAAGCAATCTCAAAAAGTTGAGTTTGTTCCAAAAGCTTCATAAATAAAAAGAGGACTTTATAAGTCCTCTTTTTTGTTGAATATATTATAATAATGGACTTTTTCAATCCTTTAAACTATAATAAAAGGGTTAGATATTTAACTAAATTAAGGATTAAAATGGTATCAGATAGTATTCCAGAGCAGGATATTCAACAAGTTGAAAAGAGCTCTAAAGAAAAAAGTAATCGTTTAAAATTTAATGCAGTAATTCGTGCATTTTTGGCAAATATTTCAATCGCCCTAATAAAATTGATTTCTTGGTATTTTACTAAGTCTTCTGCTATGTTTGCAGAAGCTGTTCACTCTGCGGTTGATTCATTTAACAGTGTTTGTTTAATGGTAGGGCTAAAACGTGGTTCTAGGCCAGCTGATGGAGTTCATCCTTTTGGTCACGGTTTAGAAACAAATATTTGGACAATTATTGCTTGCATATTAATGTTCTTTGGTTCTGCTGTGTCATTATTAAGTGCTTATAATAAGTTACTTGATAAAAACCACGAAGAAGTTTTGGTTATGATTAATAACTATGAAATACTTGCTGTTATTTTAATTGCTAGTATTTTGTTTGAATCTTGGGCTGTTAATAGTGCTGTTAATGCAGTTTTAGATGAATCTAAAGTGAAACATATAAATCCTATTATAGACTTTTTTAAATCTATGAAATATGTTCATAAAATTAATACCCCAACAACAAAATTTGTTTGGTATGAAGATGTTGTGGCATTAACCGGTGTAGTCGTTGCGTTTATTGCGGTTAGTATTTCTAAGTTCTTTTTACCAGAAAATTTAGCTCATATTCCTGATGGTATTGCATCAGGCATTATTGCTTTAATGCTTTTATTCTTAGCTGGTTATATGCTAAAAAATAACGTTAACTTATTAACAGGGCTATCAGCTGAACCACAAGTTGAAGAAGTTATTAAACAAATTGCTGAAAACTTACATTGTGTGAGCTGTGTAAAAGAATTAAAAACAATGAATATGGGTACTTCTGGTTTAATTGTTAATATTAAAATTGAAGTTGATCCAGAAATACAAGTAAAAGAAGCTGATGATATTACAGAAATGGTTGAACGTAAAATTAGAGAACATTTTAATAATATTTCTCACGTTTCTGTTGAAATCGACTCAAATGATGCTGAAGAAAATTGGGAAAATAAATTTGATAAATTGATTGAAGAAGGCGAAAAAATAGAGGTATTTGACGATAAAGAAGCTGATATGCTTTCTAACTTCTATTCATTCTCTCAAACGGTTGTTAAAGAAATTATGGTCCCAAGACCAAAAGTTGTTTTTATTGACGCAGAAGACAGCTTGGATACATTGATTGATTTGATAATCGAAAAAGGTCATACTCGTATTCCTATTTATGAAGATACTGTTGATAATGTAATTGGTATGATTAATGCAAAAGATGCTTTAAAAGCATTAAGAGATAAAGCAAACGAACAAGAAGGTTTTGAAATTAAATCTCTTGCTCGTGAAATTATGATTATTCCAGAAAATAAATTTATCAGCGATTTGTTGAATGATTTTACTTCAACAAAAAACCAAATTGCTGCTGTAGTTGATGAACACGGCGGTATTGCTGGTATTGTAACTGTTGAAGATATCATTGAAGAAATTGTTGGTGAAATTTATGATGAGTTTGACGAAGCGCCAACATCAGAATTAATTAAAATAGATGAATATACATTGAATGTTTCTTCTCAAATCAATATCGAAGATATTAATGAAAAATATGATTTGGATATTCCTAATGAAGATTTCCAAACACTTGGTGGTTATGTATTTGGTCTTCTTGGCAGAGAACCAGAAGTTGGCGACAAAGTTGAAGATAGAAACTTATCTTTTGAAGTAATTGAACTTGATGGTATTAGAATTTCAAGAGTAATTATGAAAAAAGATACTCCATTTGTTGACAAAGAAGAACAAGAAGAGATTGTTGAAGAAGATGAAACACTATAAATTTGGATATGTTGCAATAATTGGAAGACCAAATGTAGGTAAATCAACAATCTTAAATAGGTTGATTGGGCAAAAGATAGCTATCGCTACAAATAAAGCTCAAACCACAAGAAGAAGAATTAACGGTATTTTAACAACTGATGAGGCGCAAATTGTTTTTGTAGATACACCTGGTATTCACAAACCAATTGATAAACTAGGTGAGTGTCTTGTTGATGAAGCAAAAAGTGCAATTCCAGATGTTGATTTAGTTCTATTTGTTGTAGATGGCTCTACAACTGCTGGTCGCGGTGACAAGTGGATTGTTGAAAATGTTTTAAAAGATTATAAAGGCGATATGCTTATTGTTGTTAATAAGTATGATTTAGTTAAAGACATTAAAAAGCGTGAAGAAAACTTATTAACATATAAAACTTTATTTGAGAAAAATTATCCTTGCATAAAAATTTCAGCAAAAACGGGAAGAAACTTTGATACTTTAACTACAAATATTACAAGAAAACTTCCTGCTGGTGAAAAAGTTTATGATGAAGAACAAATTACAGACGAAACGATGAGAGATATTGCTCGTGAACTTATAAGAGAAAAAATACTTTTATATACACATGATGAAGTTCCGCATAGTGTTGCTGTAATCATTGAAAACTATGAGGAAAAAGAAAATTTAGATAGAATTGAAGCAAAAATTATAGTTGAACATGAAACTCAAAAAGGTATTTTGATTGGCAAAAATGCTTCAATGCTAAAAAAAATTGGTTCTGAAGCAAGAAAAGAAATCGAATTTACTGCAGATAAAAAAGTATTCTTAGATTTACAAGTTAAAGTCATTAAAGACTGGCGCAAAAAATCTAAAGATATGGATAAAATGTATTAAATTTCCATTTCTTTTAGGTTTGCACTCACTTTAAAATCAGCATCAGTTGACGCTTTTATGTCTTCAACTGTAAACATTGGATTTATTTCTGTTAATATCATTTCCTCTGGTGTGATTTTGAATACACATCTTTCTGTTACAATCATATCAACTTCTTTATAAGCTGTTAGAGGAAGAGTGCATTTTTTTACGATTTTAGAACCATCTTTCGCTGTATGAGTCATAGCAACTATAACTCTTTTTGAACCAATAATTAAGTCCATAGAACCACCAATCCCTGGAACAAATTTGCCAGGAATTTGCCAGCTTGCAATGCTTCCTTCTTGGTCTACTTGAAGAGCGCCTAAAACAGTTGCATCAATATGTCCGCCACGCATTATAGTAAATGCCATTTGTGAATCATAAAAACTAGCGCCTTTATTTAATTCAACACAAACACCGCCAGCATTAATGATTTTATTGTTAAAATCTGGGCCTTTTTGATCTTTTCCTAAGCCAACAATTCCATTTTCAGACTGAAAAATAACATTTATATTTTCATCAACATAATTAGCGGCTTCTGTTGGTAAACCGATACCAAGTGTTATAATATCATTTTCTTTAAATTCTTTAGCAATTCTTTTTGCAATAATTTCTTTTATTTTATCTTTTGTTAGTTCTTGAATAGTTGGAGTCATTAGTTTTCCTCCTCTTTAACAATATAATCAATAAAAATACTTGGTATGACTACTTCATCAGGATTTATTTCATCAACAAACTTTTCTGCTTGAACAATTACCATATCTGCGGCAGTTGCCATTGATGTATTAAAGTTTCGTGTTGTACCTTCATATTTAACATTACCATACTTATCAACAGTTGTACCGTAAATAACCGCAACATCAGCACCTAAAGGTTCTTCAAAAATAAACTTTTTGCCCTTTATTTCAACAATCTTTTTCCCTTCTTCTAAAATAGTGCCGACACCAGTTGGTGTTAAAACTCCGCCAAGTCCTGAACCTTTAGCGTGAATTTTTTCAACTAAAGTACCCATTGGATAAAATTCAACTTCAAGTTCTCCCGATTGCATTTTTTGACCTGTTATAGGGTTTGTACCAATGTGGGTTGTAATGACTTTTTTAACCAAACCATTTTCTATCAACTTGCTTTTGTCTTTATTTGGTACTGAAGTATCATTGCTAATAAGAGTTAAATTTTTTATATTCTCTTTTGATATTGCATCCAAAATAATATGTGGTGTTCCACAACTTAAAAAACCACCAACCATAAGTGTAGAATTATCTTTTATTTTTTTTGCTGCTTCTTGAGCTGTAATAAGCTTATTCAAAATATAAAACCCTCTGTTTGGCTAACCTAGTAACAAATCATAACATAAACAAAATTATCATTAAAGTTTTCAACTATCATTCCGATAAAAATAAAGGAATGTAAGGAAGTTTGTCTTTTATGGATTTCAATGAAATAAATAAGATTAATATAAATCCTCAGAAAATTAAAAAAAATAAACCCGAAAACAAAAAGGGACAAACTAGTAATGCGGAAAAAAGCAATTTAAAAGAAACACCTACAAATCCTTCATATTGGCAGAATGCGGTTGGAATAAAAAAACATAATGTAAGTTTTGGAAATAATAATTCTGAAAGCAATGATTTTATTGACACGCAGTTAAAGAGAATTAAATGTTCATTTCATTGGAGAAAAGATGAACAAGCTTTAGAATTGAAGAAAAATATAATGCAAGAATTGCTCCCTTTAGGAGAGAAAGCTGTTGAAAATTACACAACACTCATTATTTATGGACTTAATAATGTGTGGATGGATAAAGAAGTAGAAAGATGGGAAAATACTTCAAAAGATATTGTACAAATAATGCCGAATATGAATGAAGATAATGTAAAAACTGCTGTATCTTTAATTAGAAATATATCAACATCTAGGCTTACAGATGAAGAACATGAAAAATATAAAAAAATAGTAGAAGAAATATTGAAAAAAGAAAATGTTGAAGATGTTGATAAGCTTAAATGGTTAAATAATTTAACTGAATATACGTATAGGGATAAACATGAACAAATTCCATCTCTAGAAGAAGTTAATGAAAGTTTTAGTACGTATATGCAACTTAAAGGTCTTCTTTCTTCAGAAAAAGATAAAGAGGCATTATTAGGTAGTTCTTTAACATTAGAAGAACAAAAAAGAATAATTACACTTTTTGAAGATGAAGAAATTCCAAATCAAGACTTTGACCATTTTATATCAGGAAGTGTTAAATCAGAATATTCTTGGAGTTCTGACCCTGCTGTATTTTTGGCAAAAGTAACAAAGGATATAGAAACAGACAAAAGAAAAAAAGATATTTTTATTAAGTTAATAGATTATAAAAATATTGGAGTAAAAATTTCTCCATTTATAATGGATAAAATTTTCGAACACGATATTGATTTTGTAGATGAAACAGTATCCTTTTTAATAGATAAAAAAGAACAAAAAAATGAAAAAATCATAACATCTGATTCACTTACGTTAATGAAACTATTTAATGTTGTAAATGATTCAAATATTGAAGATTTTAAAGCATTAACAGATGAAATGCCAATAGATTCGGCTATATATGCAACACAAAATTATTTAAATCCTAAAACAAATTTATTTGATAAAAAAATAATGGATAAAATAAAGGAACTAGAAGAACTTGGTGTTGATTCATATGATTCAAGAAGAACAGCACTTGCGAGTATTGATATGAAAACAGGCGAATTTAGTCCTATCGCACAAGAAGTTATTGAATTATTTTATCCACCACAACAAAAAGAAAAAGGAATAAAAGGAACTCTATCTACAATAAAAAATTCTATAAAAAAAGCTGCACTACCAAAAGTAACAAGATCCTTATTTGGTGATGAAATTACTGGAATTATTGAATGTTTAAAAAATAAAGATGGAGAATTTGAAAAATCCAATTTGAATTATATGTACAGTCTTTTGCGTGCAAATAGAAAAGTTAATTCTTATAGACCAGTAGAATTATATGAAATTAAAACCATTCTAGAAAACGTAAAAAATTCAGATGGAAATATTGATAGAGACAAAATTGCGCTAGCAATAAAACTTGTTCGAACATTCAAAAGTTATCAGGATGCAGGGAATGTTATGGAAACACTTGCCAAATTTCCAAATGAAAAGCAGAAAGAAATATATGATACTTGTTTATCAATAGGTGTAAAACCCGAAAAAAGCTACAGAAATCTGCCTATATTTGCAAAATTTTGTTTTGATGAGGAAGGAAACGTCAAACAAGATAAACTAGATTTGCTTAAAAAATTAGTAGAAACAAAAGATATTATCTATGATGAAACCTTTTTAAAACTAATTGATGAAAACAAAAAAATGGAAACATTTTTATTTGATGTCATTAAATTAGTTGATTACTCAAGCATACTTTCATATGATTTGTCAAAAATAATTGACGAACATAAGAAAGAGGATGGGACACTGCCTACAGGATTACAAATAAAAATTCTTCAACATATAAAAACAACTGGTTATTTGGGGCAGTTTCAATCACTATACAATAGTTGTTTAGAAAAAACTGATGAAAATAGTGAAGCAGTACTAAATGAAGAACTATTCCAAAAAGCAGCGGAATTGCTTGAACTGGAAAGAAGTTTATGCCTTGGAAACTGTAATTTAACAGGTGAAATGAGTGCAAAGGTTATAAAGCAAGAACTTTCACTAAAAGGTATAAAATTTAAAGAACGAGTAGGTGTATTAAACTCTTTAAAAACGATTAGAGATCACCTAAAAGAAACAAAACCAAGTGAAATTGGATATTTAAATAAAGCAATTTCAGATATTGAATCAAGCTTGACACTTGAAAATATTAGTTTGCCAATAACGGAAGAAACAAAAGGCAATTTTATAAGAAATGTACTTGTTTCAACTAGCAAATCAAATGAATTAACTGAATTTGAAAAAGTAATGACAAATTCAATTCCTGAACTTGAAATGTATAGAACAGGATTACCATTATCTTATTCAAGAGAATCTTTTTTAAATGATTTGAACCAAATATGTGATAGTGATGAAAAAATTCAAATTCTTAACGATAAAGCTGGAATTAATGCCGTAGTTGAAGAACAAGATGGTATTAAAAAAATTACAGGATACAATGGGATTATAAAACTAAATGAGTTAGACCAAAATAATCCAGTTGAAAAGCAAATTTATGATTGTATGTATAATTTTATGTACAACAATCAAGTTGTAACAGGAAATAATGAGCTTGATAAGCAATTAAACTATATAATAAAGGCTTGCCCTGAATTTATAAATACAATTGGAAAGAAACAACACGCGACACATGCATATAGTGTTGATGTTCATTCATTATTAGTTTTGGCGCATTCAATAAGTAACCCTGATTATATAGAAAAGTTAAATGCTTTAGATAAAAGTTTATTAAAAGTATCTGCTATTTTTCACGATATTATGAAACAAGAGGGCGTTGTAGATAAGGGACATCAAAATTTGTCTTCTTTGTATACGAGAAGCATAATAAAGAAAATAATTGCTGCGCCGGAACTTCAAGATAGAGTTTTTGAGTTAATTGATAATCATCATTGGACGGAAGAGTATTCTTCTGCTGGTGATAAAGAATTAAAAGCAAAGGAACTTGCTTATAGATTTAGACGCCCAAATGATTTTGAAATAGCCAAAATAATGGCTCGTTCAGATTTGAAATCTGTAAATGATGAATTCTACGAAAGGTTAAAGAGTTGTCTTGATGAAGAAAATATAGCTCCAATTCAAAACAACTTGGATTTCTTATATTCTACTGGTAATGCTTTGTTTACAGATAAAATAGTTCTTCCATCAAAGCTAAAGAATCATGTTGAAACAAAAGATGGCAAAGAATATAAAGTCATTAACTTACATAAACTTAAAAATGACCAAGATATGGGTGAATTTGGCTTTGCAAAAGGAAAGAAAAAAGAAGATTTGCGTTTCCTTGTTCATATGGTTGATGAAAATTATATATACAATAGTTTGAATACAGTAAAATTATTATCATCTCCATTAAATGGTGGTGTGTTGTCTGAATCATTGATTTCGCCAAAGTACAAAAGAACATACTGTAATAGGAAACATGGTGTATTACTTTCTGAAATAAATACAAACATAATTAATCAAAATAAATCTAATCAAGGATCTGGAACTGCTAAAGATTTTTCAAATGTTATGTCTTTAATTTATGATGGTTATGCCGGTGGTTGCAGGTCTAACTTTAAAAATGAACTTTTAAAAAATTTAAACATAGATTCATCTCAAATAACAGATTCTGAATATGCAGAATTTTATAAAACAGTTCTTGCTCCTAAAACCTCATTGAGTGAATTTTGTGATAAAAAAGAATTTAAAATTGGTGCACATACGGTAACGGGCAAGCAGCTAAAAGAAGCAATTCAAAAATATCAAGATGAATTGATTGATAAAGAACAACTTGGACATAATGAGATTGTTGGGTATACCCCAAAAATACAGGCAGTCATTGCAAAAGAAAATTCTTTGGCTGAAGTTCCAGATGAACTTCTAAAATTTGCAGAAGAAAATAATTTGCCTGTTATTTTGATGTAAAATGTAAAACTTATATAAAGATTTTTTTTTGACTCGTGCAATAATTTTTTGTTTGTGCTATACTGTTTTAAGAAAATATGATATTAATTATCATTTATTTAACAAGTCGAAATAAACTAAGTTAATAGGGAGATTAAAATGGCAATGGCTACGACAGAAGAAGTCTCTAATAAAATACAATTCAAGCCAGGAAAATGGCAACAAGAAATAAACGTTAGGGATTTTA
The DNA here is from genome assembly GCA_017396025.1 of bacterium. GTDB lineage: Bacteria > Cyanobacteriota > Vampirovibrionia > Gastranaerophilales > Gastranaerophilaceae > Avigastranaerophilus. The sequence continues at coordinate 30,742 of JAFQNF010000040.1, read as the reverse complement.
TACAAACAAACTATACATTATATGAGGGTGATGCTAGTTTTTTAGAGGGTCCAACAGAGGCAACAACAAAGTTATGGCAAACTTGTTGTGATTTATTAAAGAAAGAACGTGAAAATGGTGGAGTTATTGATATGGATACAGAAATTGTATCTACAATAACATCTCACAGTGCTGGCTATATCGATAAAGAATTAGAAAAGATTGTTGGATTTCAAACTGATGCACCTTTAAAACGTTCAATGCAACCATTTGGTGGAATTAGAATGGCCGAGGCTGCTTGTAAATCATATGGTTATAAAATAAATCCACAAATTTCTGAATTCTTTTCAAAATATAGAAAAACACACAATCAAGGTGTTTTTGATTGCTACACACCAGAAATGAAAGCTGCAAGACACGCCGCAATTTTAACAGGACTTCCAGATGCTTATGGACGTGGTCGTATTATCGGAGACTACAGAAGAATTGCATTATATGGTATTGATAGACTAATTGAAGATAAAAAAGAACAACATGCTTCTTTAGCTGGAGAAATGAATGCTGAAAAACTTCAATTAAAAGAAGAAATTGCTGAACAAATTAGAGCTTTAAATGAAATGGCTGAACTTGGTAGAATTTATGGTTTTGATATTACAAGACCAGCGCAAACTGCACAAGAGGCTATTCAATGGTTATATCTTGGCTACTTAGCTGCAATCAAGGAGCAAAATGGTGCAGCAATGAGTATTGGTAGAACATCTACTTTTGTTGATATATATATTGAGAGAGATTTAAAAAGAGGCATTATTACAGAATCTCAAGCACAAGAAATGATTGACCATTTCATTATGAAATTGAGATTGGTTAAATTTGCAAGAACACCAGAATATAATACTTTATTTTCTGGCGATCCTACTTGGGTTACAGAATCAATAGGTGGTGTTGGCGTAGATGGTCGCCCACTTGTAACTAAAAACTCATTTAGATATCTACATACTTTAGAAAATCTAGGTACTGCACCAGAACCAAATTTAACTGTTTTATGGTCAACAAAACTGCCAAGAGGATTTAAAGAATACTGTGCGAGAATTTCTATATCAACATCATCAATCCAATATGAAAATGATGATTTAATGAGAGTTACACACGGTGATGATTATGCTATTGCATGCTGTGTATCTTCAATGGTTGTTGGTAAAGAAATGCAATTCTTTGGAGCTCGTGCAAATTTGGCAAAATGTTTATTGTATGCAATTAACGGCGGTGTTGATGAAAGATTAAAAGAACAAATTGCTCCAAAATATCGTCCAATTACTTCTGAATATTTAGATTTTGATGAAGTTATGGAACGCTATGACCAAATGATGGAATGGCTTGCTGGACTATACGTTAATACATTAAATGTAATTCATTATATGCACGATAAATATTGCTACGAAAGAGCACAAATGGCGTTGCACGATAGAGATGTAAAACGTTATTTTGCAACAGGTATTGCTGGTTTATCAGTTGTTGCTGATTCACTTTCTGCAATAAAATATGCAAAAGTAAGAACAATCAGAGATGAAAATGGTTTGGTTGTTGACTATGAAGTTGAGGGTGATTTCCCTAAGTATGGTAATGATGACGATAGAGTTGACCAAATAGCTGTTGATTTAGTTTCTCGTTTTATGAGCAAAATTAGGAAACATCATACATATAGAAACTCAATTCCAACAATGTCTATTTTAACAATTACATCAAATGTTGTTTATGGTAAGAAAACAGGAAGTACTCCAGATGGTAGAAAAGCAGGCGTGCCAATGGCTCCTGGGGCTAATCCAATGCATCGAAGAGATACTCATGGTGCAATTGCATCATTAGCTTCTGTTGCAAAATTACCATTTTCTGATGCACAAGATGGCATTTCAAATACATTCTCAATTATTCCAAATGCACTAGGAAAAGATGAGATATTTATGGACGACCTAACAATCGATTTAGATTGCGGCTGTTGCGAAAGGGTGGAGTGAGGTTTAAAACCGAACGAACCCTATAAAGAGGAGGATGTAGCTGAACGACAGCAAATGCGAAGTGAAGCAGTACATCCGAAAGGGCAACAGACAAGAAGGCGGCTGTTGCGAAGATAATATTAGATAAAAGAAAGAGGTTAATATAATGGCGACAATGCAAGAAGAAAACTTAATCAATCTTTTAGACGCATACGTTGAAAAAGGTGGACACCATTTGAACGTTAACGTCTTCAATCGTGATACTCTATTGGATGCGCAAGCACATCCAGAGAAATATCCTCAATTAACAGTAAGAGTTTCAGGTTATGCAGTAAACTTCATCAACCTAACAAAGGAACAACAAGATGATGTTATAGCGAGAACTTTCCACTCAAACTTAGGATAAGGGAATATTAATAAAAAAAAGAGGGGATGATTTATCTCCTCTTTTTTATTTTATAATGAAATTATGTTAGGGAATATTCATTCAATAGAATCATTTGGAACAGTAGATGGACCAGGCATAAGAATGGTGGTTTTTATGCAAGGGTGTCCTATGCGTTGCCAATATTGCCATAATCCTGACACGTGGAGTTATGACGAAAATCAAAAAATATCTGTTGATGAAATTTTGAAAAAATACGATGGAATAAAAGAATTTTTAAAAAATGGTGGTATTACAGTAACAGGCGGTGAACCATTATCTCAAGTTGATTTTGTAACTGAACTATTTAAAAAAGCAAAAGAAAAAAATATACATACTGCGCTTGATACGTCGGGAGTCACATTTAACTCAAATAATACAGAAAAAATTGATGAATTATTAAAATATACAGACCTTGTTATGCTTGATATTAAGCATATTAATGATGAAAAACACAAAACTTTAACAGGTTTTTCAAATAAAAATATTTTAGAATTTGCAAAATATTTATCAGAAAAAGAAATTCCAATGTGGGTAAGGCATGTTGTTGTTCCTACTTTAACAAATAACGAAGAAGATTTAACTGAATTAGGAAAGTTTATGGCTCATTTAAAAAGCCTAAAAGCACTTGATATTCTTCCATATCATAATATGGCTGTTCCTAAGTATGAAAATTTAGGTATTGAATATCCACTTAAAGATTTGCCTCCATTAACAAAAGAAGAAGCATTAAAAGCCAAATTAGATGTTTTTAAGGGCTATAAACACGAAAAGAAATTAATTAGTCAATAGAACGTTGTGTGCGAAGAATATTATTTGTATCTTTCGTTTTTTCCTTTTTATGGATAAGAGAATATTTTTCAACATGACCATTTTTTTCTAGTTTTGATTTCACTATTTTACAGGCTTTTTCACAATCATCTTTATAAGGATAAAAACCAAGAAGAACATTCTTTTTATTCTTTAAATATATATTTGCGGAATAATTTCCCCATGTTGTATATAATAATTTTTTACAAGAAATTTCTTTTATATCAGAAACATAAAATTCTTGTTTGGGTTCTGTAAATAACTTTTCAAATTTATCACTTAATTCCTTTCTTTTTTCTGGATTTTTCTTTAATACTTTTTCTCCTATAAAAATATATAAAAATGGCTGATAAAATTTTATAGAATATGATTCACATTTTTGTTCTTTTGCAGAACAACTAATTTCTAATGGCAAATCAGCAAGAAATATTGGAGAGAATATTAAAGCAACACCAAAGAAAAAAAACAAAAAAGGAAATAAAAAAATCAAGAAAATAACTAAAAATATTTTTTTATTCATAATATACCTCCTCGTAATTATTATAGCAAAATAAAAAATTATACAAATTGCTAATGAAAATATTAGATAAATGCTCCATAATTTTTATATGATAAAAAACACAGATTGGTTTGATAGTTTAAATAAACCCTTTTTAAATCCACCTGATTGGATTTTTACTCCTGTGTGGATTGTTTTATATATTATGATTGGGATTTCCTTTTTATTGTTTTTAAAAGGTGGAATAACAAAAGGAAAACGCTTACCATTAACTTTCTTTTTAATTCAATTAGCTCTTAATTTTGCTTGGCCAGCTGTATTTTTTGGAATGAAAAATATAATATTAGCGTTTGTTATTTTAGTATTCATGTATTTGTTCTTAGTTTTAACAATAATTACCTTCTTTAAGCACTCAAAACTTGCTTCTCTATTATTAATTCCTTATTTATTTTGGTTAAGTTTTGCAGGATATTTAAATTTCTCTTTTTTAGTGTTAAATTAAAAATATTAGAGAAGGGATGAATAAGATGAGCATTAATAACGTAATGATTTCGCCAACTTTAGCGAAAATTAAAACAATTGGTGATAAAGAACACTATATAAATAGCCAAATGATAGTAGCATTAAGTCCTGCGGAAAGCGAAGGAAATACTGATATGCTTCTATTAAATGGAAATACATATACACTAAAAGGAACTCCAGCGCATTATGCAGAACAATACAGAATGGAAAACAAAAGTGGCGGTGTCCTTCTAAATATGGCTGTTTAAACTTATAGAATATTTTTTATTTCGTCAAGGCTGGTTATTTCATAATCAGCCTTAAATTCTGTATTATTTTCAATTTGTTTTGGATTAAACCAACAAGTTTTTATGCCTACCATACAACCACCTTTTATATCAGATGATAAAGAATCGCCAATTATTATTGTTTCTTCTTTATTAAAATTAGGGATTTGGCAAAAACAGCCTTCAAAAAATTCTTTTGTAGGTTTTTGGTAACCAATTGAATCAGATACAAATAGTTTTTTAAAATATTTATATAAACCAGCACTAGTTAAACGACTAACTTGTGTTTCTATTAATGAATTTGAAGCGACATACAAATCATATTTTGATGATAAATATTTAACGATTTCAACAGCTCCATCAACAAACTTATACTGTGTTTTAAAATATTTTTGAAATGCACTTTCAAATTCAATACCATCAACATCAAATCCATATTCTTTGAAAAGCATAGGAAATCTTGTTCTAAAAATATCTTCCCTTGTTATAATTCCTTTTTCATATTGTCCCCAAAGAAAAGCATTTTGTTTCATATAATAAGAAAGCATATCTTGCGTAAAATCAACACCAAAATCCTCACTAGCGCGCAAAATTGTGGCTTTGGCGCACTCATGAAAATCAAGAATGGTGTCATCAATGTCTAAAAGAATTGTCTTCATAATATTTTTGTTAGTAGGTCATTATATACTTCGATGGTTTGAAAACAGATAGGAAGCTTACGTTTTACTAAGCTTTTTATTGTAATTTTAAAACTTTTAAACATTGCGTGGTCAAGGCTGTTGTGTTTATTTAACGCCTTTTCTATTTTTTCTCTAAATTCTGGTTCTCTTGTTCTATTTTCAATTTTATCGGCTAGAAAGATAACTTTTTCAAAATCACTCATACCAACTTTACCAATGGTATGCCAACGAATAGAAGATAGTATTTCGTCATCAGTTACACCATAATCACGTCTTGCGATAATTTCACCAACAGGTGCGTGCCAAGTTTTACAACTCATTTTTTCGCTTTCATCAAAAGCGTGTGAATATGCTTCTAATTCTTCATTTGAAATGCATTTTGCACAATCATGAAGAAGCCCAGCAACTTGTGCTTTTTCAACATCAAGCCCAAAACGCTCAGCTAGTTCCATAGCTTTTTCCATTGTGCCCAAAGAATGAATATATCTTTCATACGAAAGACAATTCTTTAGCTTTTCTTTAATTTCTTCAATACTATATTTTGTATACATTGTTGTGATAAATATATTTAGCTACCTTCTCTGGTACTATATCACAAATATCTTGATTGTGCTTAATTCGCTCTCTAATTTGGCTAGAAGAAATGTCCATAAATGGCATCTTCATAAGTTTATAGTTAAATCCTCTTTCCTTCAAATTTAGAAAAGGTTTTTCATCAAAATTATCTTCACGAACAAATAAAATGAAATCTACAAGATGCTTAAGTTCATCTGCTCTATGCCAAGTGTCTATTTTAATAAAAGCATCTGTCCCAATGATGAAATTGATTTTTTCTGTGGGTTGAACAATTTGGTAAATTTGCATAATAGTATCATAAGTATATGATGTTTCATTTCTCATATATTCTATTGCGCTAACATCAAAATAAGGATAATCTTCAACAGCAAGTTGCACCATTTCAAGACGGTGCATAGCATTATCCATATCGAACTCTATTTTACTTTTATGTGGTGGCTTAAATGCTGGAATGAAAACAATTTTTTCAAATCCAAATTGTTCATGAACATGTTGTGCCACAGCTAAATGAGCATTATGAATTGGATTAAAGCTTCCCTGATATACGCACTCTGCCATTTGTCACCTATTTAGAAAAATGCAACTGTTCTACAACTGACAAGATTTTATTTAAGAAAATTTTGTAACCAGCTCTTTGTGCTTCACCAGACAGAACAATATCAGCTTCTTCTCTGCAAGGACGGATATATATTTCGGCTTTATTTGAAGCGTTATTATATATTTTTTCTGCTGAAGCACCTAAACCACGTTCATTTGCTCTTACAAAAAATCTTTCTTTTTGAATTTCTCTATCTATATCAACATATACTTTGAAATCAAAAGCGCCTTTGATTTTTTCTGTAAGCGTAAATAAACCTTCAGAAATAATAATTTTTGAAGGTTTAGCTAAAGTATGATTATCCCATCTGATAGTTGTTCCTGACATGTCATATTTAGGAAGCATAACTGATTTTCCAGACAATAATTCCTGAATATGTTTACACATTAAATCAAGTTCTAAAGCTTCTGGTACGTCAAAGTCATAATTTTTAGCAAATTCAGCCATGCCACCAGCTCTTTTTACTTCTTCAGAACGGTCATAATAATAATCATCTGTATTTACTCTTGTTATAACTCGTCCAAGCGAAAACACATTAGCAAATAATTCTATTGTTTCAATAATATCAAGAGTAATTGTTGATTTTCCACTTGCGGTTTCGCCTGCAACACCAACAGAGGCTGAGCGAGTTACTTCTCCAGTCAAAAATCTTGCTAATTTCCTAATTGATGCTGGTTTATAATCTAAAATAACAGGATTTTCTGAATTTACTTCATCTTCAAAAATTTTCAAAAGTTGCAATTCAACTGTATTTAAATTGCTAATTGGGGAAGAAACGTACTTATTATTAAAATTATTTATTGTTTCAATTTCTCGACTAAGTGTATCTGTCACGATTTGTTCCTTTTTTTTACTTAGTTTTTCATGACTATACTAGAAACAAAATATTAACAAAATATTTTTACTTATATTGTAACGATTATAATTGCAAAATTTACAATACAAAATTGACTTGCTTATATAAAATAATTATCATTTAAATATAAGCGCACGGAGAAAACATTAATATGAGATTGGTAGATAAACTCAAATTATTTGAAAGACAACTTGTTTTTATGAAATGGGGAACAAGTGAAGGCTACGGCAGAATTAATTATGTCGGGCATGATTTTCTTGAATTTGAAGTTTTTGATACTGATGAACTAGAATATACCGATAAAATTTTAGTAAATATTCAACTTGTTCTTGAAGTTGTTATAAAAGGTTCTGATATAGCAAGAATTCTGGCAGAATATTCTGCTTCACTTCCAGAACATAATAAAGATAACGTTTAACTTATCTAGCTTGTTCAGATAAATTTGGGAACATATTTAATGTTCCATTATCATTTCTCCAATTGAACCAGCCAACTTTTGGTTGTTTTGTTCTGTCGTTAACTGTTGCTAATAACCAATTACCACGAATTACGGTAAAAGTTACAAATCTTGGATAATTTATTTTGTCTAGGATTTTAGACGTAATATCTTCTCTTGAATATAAAACTTTTTCATCTTCTGTTAAATCGTTAAAGAAACGAATTCCATATTTTTTACCATACCTATAAAAAAGACCCTTGTATGTCATAAAAGCTTTTTTGTCTGGATTATATACCCAGCCAGTTTCACCGGTTTCTTGGTTTAAAAAGACACAATACCAGTCATTTTCTGGGTTTAAATCGACAGCTAAAAGAGCAACATTATTTGATGGAACATATGCGACATATGATATTTTTCTTAGATCAACAGTGTTAACGATTGCAGAACGTTTTATATTATCATAATTAACTTCTCTAATAATTTTTGATTCTTTATATGGATATTGATAAACAGTATAATTTTGCGGTACATTTAGAACACCAATTCCGTAGTATTTAATGCTTTTTGTGCTCATTGGAACAATATCTGCCCAAACAGGCAAAGCCAAACTAGAAAATATTAGAAAGATTATAGATAAAATAAATTTTTTCATAGTTCTATTATAGCACACGTTCTTCTATTATCTTGATAAGCTTTTCTGTATTTTCTAATAGGTCTTCATAACTGCCTTCATTTTGAATTACATAATCCCAATCTGTTATGTTATCAAGTCCTGTTTCGGTTGCATCATTTTTTGCTGCTAATACACCACGTTTACTTCTTGCTTCTTCAGAAGCTTCAACACGAATAGCAAATGCACCATGTGAACGGAACAAATTTAATTCGTGCTCTACACGCAAATCTGTAACAATGGTATTACCATCGTATGCAATTATTGAATTTAACCAATAATCAGGATTTTGTGCTCTTCCCCAATCGCCTAAATCGATTAAATCTTGTCTATAAATAGGTTTGTTTTTTTCTATTTCTTCAATAGTCAAACCTTTTTCTTTGCCATATTGCATTTTAATAGCATCAGCGATTCCAATCCTTTTAAAGGACGGGAATCGCTCTAATAAAATTTTAGCAACTGTATCTTTCCCAGAAAATTGTTTTCCAGAAAAAACTATTATTTTTTTAGTCATCGTTTTTAATACTTAAACTAATACGTCTGTCATCTGGGTTGAATTTTAAAATAGTTGTTTGGATTTTATCTCCAACTTTTAAAATTACATTTTTTTGATTTTGATATTCTGTTAATTCATTGTTTGGTAATAAAGCTTCAACACCAGAGAACACTTCAACAAAAGCTCCAAAGTGTTTGATTCTTGTAATTGTACCTTCAATCTTATCGCCATCTTTAATTTTATCTTTAGCTTCAACCCAAGGGTCTTTTTCTAGGTTCTTCAAGCTTAAGCTGATACGTTGTTTGTCGTGGTCAATAACAATAACTTCAACATTTACAACATCGCCAACCTTTAAGATATCTGATGGATGATCTACCCATCTCCAAGAAATTTGAGATAAAGGTAATAATGCATCTACACCGCCGATATCTATGAATGCACCGAAGTCTGTAATTCTAACAACTTCACCTTTAACGATTTGACCGATTTCTACGTTTTCAAAGATATCTTTTTTGTTATCTTCTTTATCTTCTGTGTATACTTTTCTGTTAGATAAAATAAAGTTGCCTTGTTGAATATCCATTGTAAGAATTTTTAATTCTAGTTTTTCACCAACAACATTTTCTGTTGATTTTAATTTTAAATGGCTTGAAGGAACAAAACCTCTAACACCTTTAACTTCAACTAGAACACCACCTTTAACAACAGAAACAATTATACCTTCAACAACTGCATCATCAGCTTTAAGTTGTTCTAATTCTCTCCAGCTGTATGCCATTGCAACCTTTTTGTATGAAAGCATAAATCTGCCGTCTTCATCTTCTTCGCGAACAATTAAAAACTCATATTCTTGATTTTTCTTTAATGTATCTTCTATTGCAACTGTTTTATCAACAACAGCTTCTTTAACTGGTACGTATGCGGCTGTCTTTGCGCCAATATCAACAATAACACCGGCAGAGTCATAGGAACAAACTATACCTTTAACCAAATCACCTTTCTGGAAGCTATAATCATAATTACTCAATAATGCTTCAAATTCAGCATCAGTATACTTTTGTTCTGTCATTTTCTTTTACCCCGCAAACTGCTATAAACTATTTTCATGAATTATTATACAGTTTTTTCGTCGTTTGTAAATATTTACGGGACTTTCAAGGATTTTGTTTGCAATATTAGTACACATAATCCATTAATAAGCTTAAAGAAATATTGTTTTTTAGCTTATTTAATGCTCTGGATTCTGTTTGTCTAATGCATTCTTTCGTAACTCCGTATATTTTACCAATTTCTTCTAAAGTTTGTTTTTGCATACCATCTAAACCAAAACGAAGAGTGATGACTTTTTGTTCTCTTTCTTTTAATCCATTTAATAGATTAATTACATCTTTTTTCATTGATTCATATTCAATTTCTGCTTGAACAGATGATTTCTCATCTTCAATTATGTCTATTAGTTTAACTTCTGAACCATTTTGCATTTCAAAATCACCTTCTAAAGATAATGTTTTTTTGTACGCATTTAAATAATTATTTATCTTAGACTCATCTAGGTTCATTTTTTTTGCAACGTCTGCTGTTTTTACTTCTTTTTTACTAGCTTTTTCCATTTCTGATTTTACTTTAGAATATTTTGACAAGGTTTCTTGAATATAAACAGGGATTTTTACACAGTGCGATTGTTCTGAAATAGCTTTGAACATTGCTTGCTTAATCCACCAAGATGCGTAAGTAGCAAATCTATACCCAAATTTCCAGTTGAATTTGTCTACTGCTACCATTAAACCTATATTCCCTTCTTGAATTAAATCAATCATAGGAAGCTTGCTTGAGTGTATGACTTTTCTTGCAATAGTTATAACTAGTTTTAAATTTGATTTAATTAGTTGTTGTTTCGCTTCTTCATCACCATTTTTAGCTCTTTTTGCTAACTCTTGTTCTTCTTCAGGTGATAAATTTTTATATTTTGAAATTTCTCTTACGTAGTCGCTAACTTTTGCATCGGAAAATAAAGATGTTTGTACGTTTAACTCACAATCAGATACACAATTCATAACCATAATTAATACTCCAGCTTTTTAATACACACAAATTAACCCATAGCAATATTGCACAGGAACACAACCTTAGTTATACAAGGGAAAGAAAACTACTGATTCAATTTCTTGAATTCAACCTAATATATATTTTGTATATCTTTAATATATCACTTGTGAAATTCTTTTTCAATCCTTTTGTAAAGACATGTGAAGAAAAAGTTCAAATTTGAAGAATTTTTGTAATATTCCTTAATCTTTAATAGAACATTCAAATATTACTTTGTGATATGGAATTCTGTATACTTTGTCCCAATGATGTATTTTTTCTATGTTAAAAAATTGGGAAAGGATATTAATGTAGTCTTGTTCTCCACGGATATATGAATTTCTTTCATTTTTGCATAAAAATTTTTCTAATTTGCTAGCATTCTCGCTATAGTTCATATCTGCTAGTAAGAATTTTGTATTTTTGTTTGCATAAGTGCAAAGTATTGAACACATATCCTTTAGTGTTTCATCGTTTAAGGCTGCCATAACTCCTAATGATATAATTACATCAAAGTCTTGAGTTGTATCTATTTTTTCAAGAACACTTTTATTTAGAAAAGAAAATTTAGGATATTTTTTTCTTGAATATTCAATGTATTTCTTTGAACAATCAAAACCTACGTAGTCAATATTATTTCCAAAAAACTTCACTATGTTTGAAGTTCCACAGCCAACATCAAGAACTTTTATAAGTTGCTTGCTATCGTCTTTTAGAAAAGTATGAGCAAATTTTTTTAAATAAGAATCTGCTCCAATTAAAGATTGATATAAATTATATACTTCTGGATACTTAAGTAATCTTTTCACAATTTCACCCAACTTATTATAAAATAATTATATAAGAAATAAAAAAATATGCTAATAAAAGGGGAAATAAGTACAGATAGAACAAACTTCTTGGTTCATAAATATAATGAACTAGTGAATAGTGGTGTAAAAAAAGAAAATATTTTAGTTATTACCTTAAATTCATATAAAAAATTATTATTTTTAAATCAAATTAAGGATGGGAATGTATTAACTTTTCAGGGGCTATGTTATAACGCATTTTTAGATAATAAAGATTATATTTCTAATTTGATAAATGATTCTAATCCAGAAAAGAAACCAAATTTATGTGGGCTTGAAATTTCTCAATTTATTTTTAAGCAAAGTATTAAAGAAGCTGATTTTAGTGACTATATTTCCAAAGTTAACTTACTGCATCAATTATTTAGAAGATATTCTTTAATTGTTCAAAATGGATTATCAAATGAAGAAGTAAATAAACGGTCTAGAATTTTAAATGAATCTTTTTATAAGGATGCACAAAAAGCAATTGATGACTATAAATTAAAAACAATTCAATATAAAAGCTTTGATTATTTGAGACAAATGGCAATATTGCCTTTGATATATAAAAATACTGATTATTTCAAAAATATTGAATATCTTTTTGTTGATGATGCTGATGAATTTTCGTATGCATTTTGGCAATTTATTGATGCTGTTATGCCAAATTTAAAAGATTACTTTATTGCATATGATGAAAATGGTTCAAGTCGTGCGGGATATTTATGCGCGTATAAATCAGGAGTTGAAAAATTCAAAAAAAATTATAGTCCAATTGAAAAAGAATTATCTTGTAATTCTTTTTTCAAGAAAGAAGCTAAAACTTTTTATGCGAATTTAAAACAAGGAACTAAAACAAAATTTGATTTAATTAAGTCTCATTCTTCTGTAAGGAGACTTGATATGATTGAAAATATAATTAGTGAAACAAAAAATCTTTTGAATTCTGGTGTAAAAGAAAATGAAATTGCAATTATTACACCAGTTGTTGATGATATTTTTAAACAATCATTATTGGATACAGATATTAATTTTCAAATAATTTCTGGAAATGAAAAATTAGCAGATATAAATTTTATCAAACATATTTTAATTATTTTGAAGATAGTGAATAATATTGGAATTAAAGATTATGAAATTAAAAATGTATTAATTAATCTTTTAAATATTCCTTTTAAAAAATGCTATAAAGTTGTGAAAAATGGAAATATTTTTGAATGTGATATTAAAAATGATAAGTATACAAAACTTGTTAATATAATTAAGTCTCTTCAAACACGAAAATATGGCATTTCCGAACAAATAAAAATTATTTTTGATAATGTTATTCGTGTAAATTTATCAAATTTTGATATAAAAAAATATGATTTTCTTTTAAAAGAAGCTATTGGTTTTGAGACTGCGTTTTCAAGTAAAATTGATAATGTTGCAGAACAATTTATTATTCAGATAGAAAACAGTGTAATAAGTGAAAATCCAGCTGAAACAATTGCTATAAAACAAAATTCAATTATAGTTGGTACTCCGCAAAAAATTATAGATTATTCAATTTCAACAAAATATCAGTTGTGGCTTGATGTTTCAAATAATGAGTGGTTAAAAGAAGATACTGGAACCCTTTATAATGCGTGGGTGTTCAATAGGGACTGGAATAAAGACGAATATAATCTTGAAGACAATGTTGAATTATCAAGAGATAAAACTGCACGTATAGTTAGAAAATTAATGTTGCTTTCGCAAAAGGAAATCAAGTTTTATTCAAGTCTGTACGATAATGTTGGTAATGAAAATTATGGTGGATTATCTGATTATATTGAAACTGTAAAAGATGAAAATAAAAAAACGATTTTTAAAATAGTTCCAAGGTTGGACCAAAAACCAGTTTTAGATTATAAGCGTGGAAAAATGGGGATTATGGCAGTTCCTGGCGCTGGTAAAACAACAATTTTGCTTGCATTGATAACTCAATTAATACAGGATGGAACAAAACCAGAAAATATCTTTGTATTGACGTATATGGAATCTGCTGCAAAAAATTTCAAAGAACGTATACAAGCTGCTCTTCCTGATAATATTGATGTCCCAAATATTTCTACAATACATGGTCTTGCTTTAAGAATAATAAAAGAAAATGCAAATTATACAAAAGTTGGACTGGATTCAAATTTCGAGATTTGTGATGATACGCAAAAAGAAAAAATTATAAAAAGCATACTAATAGATGAAGAAAAATTTGATAATTACTTAAGATGTTTATCTATTGTTAAATTATCTGGGGTAGAAAAATTGTATTCAAAACATAGAGAAATTCAGGACTTTTTTAGTTTTTACAGAGAATACAATAATATGCTTAAGCAAAATAATTTAATAGATTATGATGATATGCTTTATTATGCCGTAAAAATTTTAAAAGATAATAAAGATGTTTTAAAGTATTATCAAAATTTGTGTGAATATATAATTGAAGATGAAGCTCAAGATTCAAGTGAAATACAACAAAAACTTATTAATCTGCTAAGTGGAAAACATAAAAATCTTGTTCGATGTGGGGATATAAATCAAGCAATTACAACGACTTTTACAAATAGTGATACTCAGGGTTTTAGAAGTTATTTAGATGAAAGTAAAAAAGTTGAAATGAATTCATCTCAAAGATGTTCTGAGCCAATTTTTTCACTAGCTAACAAGCTGGTTAAAGAATGTGCAAATAATGAGCCATATAAAAGTGCTTTTTATGAAATTAAAATGGTTGGAACAGGAAAAAATCCAAACAACAGCGAAAAACCAAGTTTTACATATGTAGATAATGAAAAAGAAGAAAAAGTTTTTATATTAAATAAAATTCGAGAAATTCAAAAAAATAGTCCAAAATCTTCTATTGCTATACTTTTAAGACTAAATGCTTATGTTAATGAATATAATGAATTCTTTTTATCTAATGGAATTAAAACGGCAATAAGAACAGACTGCTTGGCACAAAAAAAGATTTTTCAAAAAATTTTAGCTGTTTTAAAGGTCATTCAAATGCCTTTAAATAATAAATTTATTTTGAATTTAGCTAATAATTCAGAAGATAGTGATTTTATCGAAAAATTAAAAGAACCATTTATTGATTTAAATCCAGATAATATATTTTCTGAAAGCCTATTACAATTGTATTGGGATATTGACTATTGGTTAAATCAATCAACAGCAAGTATAGATGATATTGCTTTAAAAGTGGGTTTATACTATTCGACAACTTCCGTAGATAAAGCTAATACATATTTGGTTTCTAATTTTATAAAAAAATTAAATACCAAAAATTCTAGTTATGATGAAGTGATAAAACAACTAGAATATGCTTCTTCACGACCATTGAGTGCATATAAGTTTTTTGAGGATGAAGTCTTTCAACAGGAAAATAGTATCAATATTATGACTATGCATAAATCAAAAGGTGATGAGTTTGATTATGTTTTTATTCCTCAAATGAATGAAGAAATTTATCCACTAGAAAAAGACAATGTTAAAATAAAAAACGGTGGTCATTTTGTCCAAACGATTAAGGCGTTAATTGAAGAAAAACAAATAAAAACACCTGATATTATAAAAAAAGAAATAATTGATGAAACGCTAAGGCTTCTTTATGTGGGAATAACAAGGGCAAAATTACAATTATTTTTCTCTAGTGCTAAAGAAACTAAAAAACGTAAACCTGTAAAGCAATGCAGGCTTATGGAAAAAATTATTGTTGAATAATTTGAAAATTTGTATTAATAATATTTTACACAAGAGTGATTTTTAACAAAATAAATGCTATAATGGTAGTAATTAATTTGTTTACTAATTTATTTTTTATATAAAAATTGAATATTAAAGGAAGGATTCATGGCGTTTACACACGGAACACTTGAAAGTGAAATCTTAAATGCTGTTTGGAGCATGGAAGAAAACGGCATAAGCAGTAAAAGCATCTCTGTAAGCGAAGTTCTATCTGAAATTAATAATACTGGTAATATTAGGGCCTATACTACTGTAAAAACAGTAATGGATAGACTTGTAGATAAAAACTTGTTAAAACGACAAAAAAGCGGAAAAAAATTCTGTTATAAATCTGTAGAATCTAGAGAAGCAATGGCTGCAACTGCTATTAATAAGTTGGCAAACCAGTTCTTTAATAATGATATTCGTTCTTTAATGCGAGCATTAGAAAAACAATGTCCAAACGTGACAGTGTAGACTACTCTGCAAAAAGAAAAGAAGTTGCGAATTTATTTATCGCTGTTTTAACGAAGCGAGTTGTTGTTCGTGATGCTTTGGCAAACTTTCCAAAAGATTGCCAAGACAAGAGCATCATTGCTGCTTGGCACGCACTTTGTCATCTTGAAGCTGATGAGGACTTAAGAATAAAGGATGCAATGTACAGGCAGGAACAAGATGAATATATTGAATTTATAGCTTTTACGCTTCAAAAAGGTGAAGAATTGCCATCTAATATTATAAACTCGTATCTTCCGTACCACGCAGAAGCATTAATTCCTGCTGGTAAAGGAATAAAAGCAATAATCAATAAATTGAAACGATTTCTATGTTGTTAGATATGCACACTGTTTAATGTATTCCTTTTATCACGCAAATTTGATACAATTTTAGAAGATAAAAGGGGGAAAAGTATGAGAAAATTAACTTATATCGGACATAGTGCTTTTTTTATTGAAAAAGACTGGGACGGAATTTTAATTGACCCATTTATAACTGGAAACCCGCAGGCAAATTTTGATTATAAGAAAAAAAGAATTTCTCATATTTTTGTAACACATGCACATCTTGACCATTTGGGAGATGCGATTGCGATTTCAAAACACACTGGTGCTCCAATTGTGGCTTCGTTCGAACTTGCAAATTACTGCATTGACAAAGGTGCAAAAGCAATTGGAATAAATCCAGGAGCTCATTTAAAATTTGGTTGGGGAACTGTAAGAGTTGTAAATGCTTGCCACTCTAGTTCTAATACTGATTTGGCATATGGCGGTGCTGCTGTTGGTTTCTTATTCGATATTGATGGAACAACAATATATCACGCAGGAGATACCTCTTTAATACCAGATTTTTCGTTAATTGGGGAAATGTACAATCCATATTATGCGCTGCTTCCTATCGGTGGATATTACACTATGGGTATTGATGAAGCTGCGGTTGCAGCGAAAATGCTTTATGCAATGGAAGTTATCCCAATGCATTATGATACATTCCCTGCAATAAAAGTTGATGTAAGAAAATTTGTGGATTTATTGGAAGCACAAGGACAAAAATGCTTACCATTAAAGGCAAATGAATATGTTGAATTATGATAAAAATAAGCCACTAATAGCTTTTGTTGTGCCAACAGGAATTGGAGCATCAATTGGCGGATATGCTGGTGATGCGTCTCAATATGCTAGATTATTTACTAAAGATTTTAATGTGATAGTGAATCCTAATGTGGTTAATGCTGCTTGTTTTTCTGGCATAACAGATAATATGCTTTATACAGAAGGTTGGACTTTGACACAGTTTGTTAAAGGAAATATAAATTTAATCCCAGCTAAGCAAAATAAGATTGGGGTTATTTTTGATAGGGGAATTTCTCAAGGAATTTTGAATGTTCATTTGAATACAATCAATGCTGTAAAAACTGTCTATGGAATTGGTATTGAATGCTATGAAATAACGGATAAACCTTGTGAAGTTAAATTTTTTAATACATCAAGTGGTATTTCATCTGGTAGTGTAATTAACAATGAAACATTGCTTAAAGCTGGCAAAAAACTTCTTGAAAAAGGTGTAGATGTTATTGCTGTTGTTTGTAAGTTTGATGAGCCACCAGAGGATAACTACAAAGATGGAGATGATGTTGATATAGTTGGTGGGGTTGAAGCTGTTATATCTCATTATCTAACAAGGGAACTTCAAGTCCCAGTTGTGCATGCTCCGGCTTTTGAAAATATTACAATAACAAAGGATTTGGTTGATGCAAAAGCTGCTGCAGAGTACATAACACCGACTTTTTTACCTTGTTTGCTTATAGCACTTAAAAATGCACCGTTATTTTCAACTAAAAAAGTGGAACAGTATATAAATATAAAAGACTTAAAAGCTTTAGTAATGCCATATAATTCACTAGGTTCTTCAATTGTTGTTGACGCATTAGAAAAAAATATAAAGGTTATTGCAGTAAAAGAAAATTCATCAGTTCTTAAAATTTCAAAAGATATATTGAACAAAAGTGATATAATTGAACTAGATACATACGAAGATTGTTATCAATACTTAAGGAAAGATAAATGAAAACAATAAAAAAAGGTTTCACACTTGCAGAAGTTTTAATTTCGATGGTTGTTATTGGTGTAATTATGGCTGCATCAATACAAACTATTAAAATAGTGCAAGCATCATATACTTCATTAGCATTTTTTGAATTTGATAATATAAAAGCAATTGCCGGTGAGGCTATTGGTGGTAATTCAGGTAGTACCCCAAAAGATGTAAATGATAATTATATTTCAGATGTTTCAGTTAGAAAGGGTTCAAAAGTAGTAATAACACCAGATGATGAAACTTTCTGTAAGTATGTTACAGCTATTTCGAATGTGGCAAAGAGAAAAAGAACTGATGGGCTACCTCTTTGTCATGCTGATACAATGTTCGATGTTCAAAAATTAGAAAATCATTTGTCATTAAAACCTCATGTTAATTCTACATATGAAGAAGATGAGGATGAAGAGGAAATAGAAATTATTGATAGACGTAAGGAGTTTGATTCTGAACCAACTTTTATTACTAACAGTGGTAAAAGATATTATTTATCAAAAAGGGTAAAAAGTGCCAAAGAAGGTTCTGGATCTATAAAAACCATTTCAGATAATTATGGATATAGAATTCTTGCGGTTGATTTGAATGGTACGAAGGGACCAAATATACTCGATCCATATGAAGACATGAATATGAATGATGAATTTGATAACAAAAAAGTTCCGGATATTATTAAATTTGTCATAATGGATAATGGAGAAGTATTTCCAATTGGTGTTGCAGCAGATAATTTTTCATTTAGGGTTTCCGCTTCAAATCCAAATGAATTGAAAAAACTTATCTATATAATGGCAAATGTAAAAGGTTATTATTTTACTTCTAAAGCTGGTAGAAGCGAAGATGTAATACCTACTGATTGTAAAAGACAATTAACAGATAAAGATGGAAAACCTACAGGTACAAGACAATGTGATTTTGCTGTTGTTAATGTTAAAAATCCATTCCGTACAGATAATCCAGAAGCTATTATATTTTCATACAGGCAGGCATACTGTTTGGCTTTAGGTAGTAGAAGCTCAGAATATGAAAAATATTGTGATAGTGCCAAGTTGGGTCCAACAGTTGTTAATTACTGTCCGCCATCTTCTTCTGATCAGGCGTTTGATGAATGTCGGGTAAGAAATATAAAACCTGCATTTAGATATAATCTATAAAAAGATTTGTAAAATCTTTAAGTTAAAATATCAAAAAAATTAATGCCCGAATTTATAATGATTAAGTGTTATGAATTCGGGTGTTTTATATGAAAGTAGTTCCAATTGAGTCTCCATCTGGTCTTATAAGAAAGCCAGTAGATAGAAGTGCTACGCTTGAAAATAAAGAATTAAGAATTGCTTTAGAACAGGCTGTTGATGCTGCTAATTTGAATTTAACTGAAAGAATGGCAATAAATAAACAATTTTTTCCAAATGGTGATGGATTTAAACTAGTTCCACCAGATACAGATGTGGTTGAAATTACAACTTATTATAAAAAAGATGAAACAGAGCTAGATGATTTTGCGGCAGAAGCAATGCAAATAGCTGCTGAAAGTGGAAATGATTTAGTTCGTGAAACTGTAAAACCTTCTAAAAAAGGTAATTTTCAAACAAATTTAGATAATGCACTTGCTAAATTATTTGATGTTTTTAAGAATTCAAGATAAATAGAGAGAGATAAATCAGAAAGAGAAAACAAAAAAGCCACCCATTTAAGAGTGGCATTTTTCTTTTTTGTTTAAATAACTAATCTTTATTTGTTATTGCGTTGTAGCAATCTTCACAGATTGTTTCATAGCCTTCAATAGAACCTAATGGTCTATATTTCCAACAACGTTCACATTTTTCACCTTGTGCTTTTGTTACGTATACTGTGTATCCTTCTTCAGAATACTCGTTCATAACATCAGCAGGTTTTTCTGTTACAACATAAGCTTGGGATGTGATAAAGATATTGCATAATTCTTTTTCATATTTTTTCAACAACTCAGCTTTATCAGAAATAATATAAACCGCAGTTTCTAATGAACTACCAATTTTCTTATCAGCTCTTAATGGTTCAATTGCTTTTGTTGCGATTTCACGAGCTTTAAGAATTTGAGTAAATTCTTCTTCTAATGCTTCATTTTTCCATTCTGGTTTATATTCTGGCCAATTAGATAGAAGAATACTTTCAAGTCCATCTTTTTGTGCTTCTGGAGTATTGTTCCAGATATCTTCTGCTTGGTGAGGCATTACAGGAACTAAAATTCTTGTTAATGCTTGAGCAATTTCATAAAGAACTGTTTGACAAGCACGTCTTGATAATGATTTTTTGCCACTTGTGTATAGTCTGTCTTTTACGATATCCAAGTAGAATGAGCTTAAATCTACAGCTGCAAAGTTTTGTAAGTATTGGAAGTAACGATAGAATTCGTATTCTTCGAATGCATCTGTAACATTTGCGATTAATGTATTTAATTTATGAAGCGCAAATTTATCAATAGCTTTTAGGTCTTCGTATTTTACGTAGTCTGTTTTTGGATCAAAATCGTATAAGTTGCCAAGTAAGAATCTTGCTGTATTTCTTGTTTTCTTAAAGATTTCAACCAATTGTTTAATGATTGTATCGCCGATTTTAACGTCATTTCTATAATCAATTGAAGCTGCCCAAAGTCTTAATACGTCAGTACCATAAACTTTGATAATTTCTTGTGGAACAACAACGTTACCAACAGATTTGCTCATTTTTTTGCCTTCGCCATCAAGAACGAAACCGTGAGTTAATACTGATTTATATGGAGCTTTACCTGTTGTTGCTACAGAAGTTAATAATGAAGATTGGAACCAGCCTCTATGTTGGTCAGAACCTTCTAGGTACATTTCAACAGGAAGTTCGCCAAGTTCTTCTTCGCGTTTGTAAACAACAGCTCTATGAGTAACACCAGAGTCGAACCAAACATCCATAATATCTGATTCTTTTCTGAAATGAACGCCACTGCATTTTGGACATTTATAGCCTTGAGGCATAAGTTCTTCAGTTGTATGGTTAACCCAAGCGTCAGAACTTTCTTTTTCAAATAAGTCAGCTACAAAGTTGATTGTTTCATCGTTAACAATAACTTCGCCGCAATCTTCACAGTAGAATACAGGGATTGGCACACCCCAAGCTCTTTGACGAGAAATACACCAGTCTGAGCGGTTTTCTACCATGTTAGAAATTCTTGTTTCACCAGCAGCTGGAACCCATTTTACCTTTTTGATTTCTTCTAAAGTTTGTTCTTTGAACATATCAACTTTAACAAACCATTGGTCTGTTGCTCTGTAAATAACTGGGTGTTTACATCTCCAGCAGTGTGGATAGCTGTGAGAAATATCTTGTTTAGCTAATAAAGCTTTTTTAGCTTCTAATTTTTCAATTACGATTTCGTTTCCTTTGTAGTATGGAACGCCTTCTAAATCTTCATCTTGGAAGTTAGCGCTTCTTTGCCATACACCTTTTGAATCTAATGGTGAAAGTGTTTCAATACCATATTTTTGGCAAGCTTCCCAGTCTTCTAAACCGTGACCAGGAGCAGTATGAACACATCCTGTACCAGCGTCTAATGTAACGTGGTCGCCTAGGATTATTTTACTTGCTCTGTTATAAAGTGGGTGGAAGACATTTAGATTTTCCATTTCTCCACCTTTTAAAGTTCCAATAACTTTAATGTCAGCTTCTTCAAAAGAAACATCTTTTAGGAATGAACCTAATAGGTCAGTTGCAACAACATATCTATCGTTGTTGTATTCAAATACTGTATATTCAAGTCTTGCATTTAAACAAACAGCCAAGTTTGATGGAATTGTCCAAGGAGTTGTTGTCCAGATAACTACATATAAATCTTTTTCAGATTTTTCATTGATTAAAGAATATACTTTATTTTGACCTTCAGAATCAAACTTAAAGCGAACATAAATACTTGTTGAAGTGTGGTCTGCATATTCAACTTCTGCTTCAGCCAAAGCTGTTTCGCAAGATGCACACCAATAAACAGGTTTTAAACCTTTTTGAACATAGCCTTTTTTGAACATTTCGCCAAAAACTCTAATTTGTTCAGCTTCAAATTTTGGAGCAATTGTTAAATAAGGTTCTGCCCAGTTGCCCCAAACGCCAAGACGTTTAAAGTCAGCTTCTTGACCCTTTAAGTTTTCAAGAGCGAATTCACGGCATTTTTTTCTTAATTCACCAGGGGTTAGCGCTTGTCTTCCACCTTTAATTGTTTTAACTACTGCGTTTTCAATAGGTAGACCGTGAGCGTCATAACCTGGAACGTAAGGTGCATAATAACCTTTTTGAGATTTATATTTAATAATAATATCTTTTAAAATTTTGTTTAGTGCGTGACCAATGTGGATTTTGCCAGAACTTAAATATGGAGGGCCATCGTGCAAAATAAATTTATTAGCTTTATCTCTTTGCGCTAAGTTCTTTTCATAAATTTTGTTATCTTCCCAGAATTTTTGTGTTGCAGGTTCTTTTTGTGCTGCATTAGCTCTCATTTCAAGAGTTGTTTTTGGTAGGTTTATACTATCCTTATAGTCCTTTTTTTCTGTTGTTTCTGCCATGTTATCCACCTTTTAATTTTCACTGGCAATATTTTAATATAAACAAGCGTTAAAAGGAACAAATTATATATTCTTTATTTTTTATTCAAAATCAACTATCATTTTTTTATGAGTGAAATTTTATATCATACAAAGTTTTTGGATTTAAAATCTACACCGTCTAAGAGTGGTAGACCTTGGGTTTATGCACATAGACCTAATGCAAGTGATGTTGTTGTTATTTTGACGGTTGCAGAAGATGAAGTTTTATTTTTAATAGAAGAACGTCCCCCATTGCAAGCAGAAAAGCGTGGAAAGTATGCAATTGGTTTGGTTGCTGGGCTTGTTGGTGATGAGCGTATGGGTGAGAATTTAGAAGATGCGGTTAGGGCGGAACTTTTAGAAGAAGCCGGCTTGGTTGCTGATAGAATTGAAATTAAAGCCAAAAATGTTGCAAGCTCTGCTGGATGTGTATCTGAAACTTTTGCTATTGCAGTTGCGCATGTAAAAGAGAAAATGCAGCATCAAAAGCCCGTAAGTGATGATGGTGTGATTGTTGATAGGGTATGGGTAAAAAAATCACAGATAAAAGAGTGGTTAAGGGCTAAAGAAAATGAAGGCTATGTTTTAACTGCTCAAAGCTTGGCTTCGTTGTATTATTTGGATTAGTTGTATTTTCTTGTAATGACACAGACTATAAACAAACACGTCATTACGAGCGAAGCGAAGTAATCTCTTTCAAAAAGACTCCGTTGCACAAGATTGCTTCACCTTACGGTTCGCAATGACGATTTCAAAACGACATGTCTGTCATCACGAGGACGCCAGTCCGTGGTGATCTTTTGCCTATATGACTTCGTTCTACTAGATTGCTTCGTCGTTTCACTTCTCGCAATGACGTAAATAGTTTCACAAGATTGCTTCACCTTGCGGTTCGCAATGACGCTTCTAAAATGACATGTCCGTCATTACGAGCGAAGCGAAGTAATCTCTTTCAAAAAGACTTCGTTTCACAAGATTGCCACGAAATCAGAGATTTCTCGCAATGACCATAATACTTTGCAATTATAATGCCGTCACTGCGAAGGCAGAGCCTGTGGCAGTCTCTTTTTAATGATGACTTTGTTTCACGAGATTGCTTCACCTTACAGGTTCGCAATGACGATTTCATCCGTCCGAAATTTCGCCTCTTGAAATTTCTTTGCGCTCGTTGCTGTCGTTCGTGGCACTTCGTTTGTCCTCACTTCGCACTCGCTTACCGGATTTCATCCGTCCGAAATTTCGCCTCTTGAAATTTCTTTGCGCTCGTTGCTGTCGTTCGTGTCACTTCGTTTGTCCTCACTTCGCACTCGCTTACCGGATTTCATCCGTCCGAAATTTCGCCTTTTGAACTTTTTTCTCACACATTCGTTTTATAAATCGTAAGGCAATTGTGAGGAAGCGAAAGATGAAAAAGTTAGCTGTATTGATGGCATTATGTGTATTTAGTGTTTTTGGTATTCAAAGCGCTCAGGCGGATGAAGTTAAAAACCCAAAAGAATTTAAAGGGAAACCAAAACAAGAAAAAGTAATTAAAGATTACAAAAAAGAGAAAAGGGAATTCAAAAACTATAAACAAGATAAAAAAGAATTTAAGAAATACGACAACAAGAAAAAAGAATTTTATGGTAAGAAAGGTAAACATAATGCTAAATACAATCATAAGAAAAATAATTTCAATAAAAATGGCAAGTTTGCGCCTAGCTATGGTAAGGATAAGAAACATATAGGCAAATACCATAAGCATAATAATTATAAATTTGCAAAACATCACAAAAAATATAATAGAAATAGCCACATGGCTAATCACTACAAAAAAGGGCATTTTAACGGTCACCATAAGCATAAAAGATATTATAGATAATAAAAAAATTAGCCAAGTAATTAGTCACTTGGCTAATTGCTTTTATAGGGGGTAAATCCTTGTAATTACCGGGAAAATACTTGTTGACAGTTGCAGAAAAAAGTCTATAATATTAACTATGATGATAGTAAGATTTACATAATTCAAGAAGGGATTGTTTGAACTAGCCGGTTTAAACGGTCTTTTTTGTTTTTTGTAGCAGTTAAAAGGAGGCTTTTATGGCAGTAGTAAACGGTACAAAGGGTAACGATACTATATTTGTCGATGGTGGTAATGATGTCGTTAAAGCTGGCAATGGCAACGATTACATTTATGCTGGAGCTGGTAATGACGTAATTACAGGCGGTAGTGGTGTTAATACAATTGATTTTAATACAATAAAACTACCTTTTGAAACAGAAGCAAAACCAATGGGACACGATATTGTTAACCTAACAAAAGGTGAAACCTTAACATTAGATTGCACTTCTAAAACAGCGTTTGAAGCAGATATTGTTGGTAAAGATGTTGTTGTTTCATTTAATGAAAATGAGTCAATTACACTTAAAAACTTTGCGTCTAAAGATGTTGTTGGTTCAAAAGGTAATGTTAATTTATTAGTTTCAAATCCTAATTATGATGAACTTGACGCAACTAAAGGACCTGAATTTTTTACAGTTGATTTAAAAGATTATTTGTTTGCTGGTGGTGCATTTAATAAGAAAGGTGCTTATTCTGGCTCTTGGTTAAGCGAAGATATTGATGCTAGTTACTTAAACAGTCAAGAAGTTGGGTTTGGTAAAAAAGGAATTAATGGTGTTAATGTAAAAGGTAACAATGGTGATGATAGCATTACTGGTTCAAAATTCAACGATACACTATATGGTGGCAATCACAATGATACGGTAAATGGTGGCGCTGGTAATGATGTTATTACAGGTGGCAAAGGTGAAAATACAGTTATTCATCACGCTGGCGATGATAACGACATTATTAACCTAACAAAGGGTGAAGATTTACTATTAAAAGTTGATTCTTTTGATCACGCTGAAATTGCTGCAAATAAAAAAGATGTATTAATTTATACTTCTCAAAATGAATACATCACAATTAAAAATCTTGCTGCAAAAGACGTTACAAATGATGCTACAAAGAAGAAAGAAGACGAAAGCTCTGTAATGCTTCAATCAGGCACAAATGCAGCATTTGAACTTAGAGATTATGTATACAAAACAACAGTAGACAAAAATTACACAGGTACTTGGTTAAACGAAAATATCGACGCAAGCGGAATTGAAACAGCTTTTGATAAAAAAGGTGTTAAAGGTGTTAGTGTAAAAGCAGGTAACGGAGAAGATACAATTACTGGTTCAAGCTTCAACGATACATTATATGGCGGTAACGACGCTGATGAAATCGTTGGTGCTGAAGGTGTTGATAAAATCTATGGTGATAAAGGTGATGACTACTTAGTTGGTGGCTTGGGTAAAGACTCTATCTATGGCGGTGATGGAAATGATGAAATTACTGCTGGTGTAGATACAGATGATGATACTTGGGGCACTGATACAGATGGAAACTATGTAGATGCTGGCAAGGGTGATGACTACGTTTATGGTAGTGATAAAAACGATACCTTAAAAGCTGGTGATGGTAATGACTTTGTTTGGACTATGGGTGGTAATGATACTGTTTATGGTGGAAATGGTCATGATGCTTTAGTTGCTGAAGCTGGTGGTTCAAGTAAACTATATGGTGAAAAAGGCAATGACCACATCGAAGTTAAATATAATGGTGATATTGCTTATGGTGGTGATGGCGACGACATGATTAATGTTGGCTATGCTGGCATTGATAAAGAAAAATATGGTGAAAAAGTTGATGCTACTGTATATGGAGGAAAGGGTAACGATGTTATTTCTATCCACTTAGGTGGTGCAACTGTAAATGGTGAAGCAGGTAATGATGTTATTTGGGGTTCTAGAACAGCTGCATCAAACATTGTATTTGCTAAAGGCGGTGGAAATGATGTTTATAAACACATGGGACAAGATGACGTATTAGTGTTTGATAACATTTCAGTTTCTGCACTATCTTTTGAAACGATTACATCTACAAGAGCAGATAAATACTATGATTCTATCAAAGGTGGAGAAGACTATTGGTATGAAAATCCAGCAAAAGAACATACTGATTTAGTTATTACTTATGGCAAAAATCAAAGTGTAAAAATTGAAGATTACAACCCAGAAACAATGGGTAATATCTATGTTGAAACAAAAGATAGCGGAAAAGAATTATTGTCAAACGTAATGAAAGCACTTCAAGGTTCTAAAAAATCTGAAACAGTAAAAGGTACAGATCTTAAAGACTTGCTTTATGCATTTGATGGTAATGACGTTATCAATGCTTTAAGTGGCAACGATACAATCTATGCTGGTAATGGTAAAGATACTATCAATGCTGGTAATAATGATGATGTTGTTTATGCTGAAGCAGGCAATGACTCAGTTGAAGCTGGTAACGGTAACGATATTGTATATGCTGGTGCTGGAAACGATATTGTAAATGCTGGTAATGGTGATGACCTAGTATATGGCGACGCTGGTAATGATGTTATCGATGGTGGACAACAAAATGATACATTATATGGTGGCGACGGTAATGACTATGTACAAGATGGTGCTGGCGATGATGTAGTATACGGTGATGCTGGTAATGATACATTAGAAGGTATCATGGGCAATGACTCTGTATATGGTGGCGACGGCAATGATTCTATCTCTATCGGTGGTGGTAAAGACTATGCAGATGGTGGTGCTGGTAATGATACTATCGAATGTAGTTCTGGCGATACTGTTATCGGTGGAAAAGGTGATGACCTAATTAATGTAGGCTATGGTGATAACAAACTTGAATTTGCTAAAGGTGATGGAAATGATGTTGTTACTCTAATGGGTGATACAACTACATTGAAATTTAATGATACAACTTCTGCATTAAATTTAACTTATAAACAAGTAGATAATGATTTAGTTATCACTAGAAATTCAGCTGCTGATTCAGTTACTATAAAGAATTACTTTGCAGAAGGAGTTGAAAGAAATATCATCCTTGTAGATAAATCAGGAAGAGAAACTGAGTTATCTAAACTATTAGCAACAGAAAATGCTGATTTTGTATTAGGTTCAAATGCTTATGATACAATCAACGCTTTAGCTGGTAACGATACTGTTTACGCATTAGAAGGCAACGATACTATTGATGGTGGTGATGGTGATGACAGATTATATGGTCAATCTGGTAACGACTCTATCTTAGGTGGTGCTGGTAAAGACAACATCTCTGCAGGTAATGACGATGACTATGTAGATGGCGGTGCTGACAATGATACATTATATGGTGGTAATGGAAATGACACTGTATATGGTGGTCTAGGTGATGATTTCATTGGTGACTCAAACTCAGAAGCTGGCGACGATGTATTCTACGGTGGCGATGGTAAAGACCAAATCAAAGGTGGTTCTGGTAACGACAAACTATATGGTGATGCTGGCAACGATACTATCTGGGGTAACTCTGGTGACGACTCTATCTATGGTGGTGAAGGAGATGACACTATCTATGGTGAAACAAACAACAATGCTACAACATTAGGTAATGATTATGTTGATGGTGGTGCTGGTAATGACCTAATCTACTGTGGTAGTGGCAATGACACTGTATATGGTGGTGACGGTAATGATAACATCAACGGATACAAAGGCGATAATGTAATCTACGGTGGTGCCGGCAATGACCAGTTAAATGGTGGCGACGGTAACAACTACTTCTCAACTGGTACTGGTAACGATACAGTTAGTGCTGGTGCTGGTAACGATACAGTTCTTGTTGGTGAAGGATTTACAAAAATCTATGACAAAGCTGGTGATGATTTAGTTAAAATCGCTGACATAGATACTGCAAAAGTTTCACTAAGAGATATGGCTGGTAATGATGTTATTGAATTTACAGCTACTGATAGTGATAATGTTAACGTTGTATTTAATATTGACCAAGAAGGCAATACTGACTATGACGGTATCAGAATTGTTGGTGATGCTGACTTAGAAGCATGGAAAGCTGGTAATTCATTAACTGGCGGTATTTCAATTACTAGTGATAGTGGAGTTGTTGAAACAATCAAAACAAAAGATGGTTTCCAAATAACAGCTACAGATATCAACGCATTAAAAGCAGATGTTGCAGGTTGGTTAACAACAAACAAATTTGCAGATGTTGAAACAGCATTAACAACAGGAACTGAAGACCAAGTTAATGCATTAATGGCAGTATTTGAAACTGCTAACTGGCAATCAATGGCGTAGTAGCTAATTGAATAATCTTTGAATAGAGATTGAAAAGCGAGGTGAAAACCTCGCTTTTTTTGTTTCCAAGTCTTGAAGTTATCGGAGATATTTGTTATAATCTCCGTATAAAGTTCGGAGATAATTTGTATGTACATATACCAAAACCCAGATTGGCACTCGTTTACATGGTGCGGAGATAAAATACAAAATTTATTGCTTGAGATTAAAAAATCACAAGGATTTTTACTTGGGAAAATGGACTCATTGGGTTTTGATGTTAAAAACAATGCATTACTTCAAGTACTTACAGAAAACATTACTAAATCATCTGAAATAGAAGGCGAAATATTAGATAAAACATCTGTTCGTTCATCTGTTGCAAGAAGATTAGGAATTGATATAGGCGGAGAAAAGCAAGTTTCAAGAAACATTGAAGGTGTTGTTGAAATGATGCTTGATGCCACTCAGAACTACGATAAAGAATTAACAAAAGATAGGCTTTGTGGTTGGCAAGCTGCTTTATTTCCAACTGGTTTTAGCGGGATGTATAAAATTAAAGCAGGCGAATATAGAGATGATGAACAAGGTCCTATGCAAGTTATCTCTGGCTATTATGGTAGCGAAAAAGTTCATTATGAAGCACCATCTGCAGATGTCTTAGATAAAGAAATGAATTATTTGTTTGATTATATAAATAATGATGATAAAGACGATTTGTTAATCAAAGCAGGTATTGCTCACTTATGGTTTGTTATCCTTCACCCATTTGAAGATGGAAATGGAAGAATTGCAAGGGCATTAACAGATATGCTATTAGCTAGAAGTGATGATAGTAAATATAGATTCTATTCAATGTCTGCTCAAATACAGAAAACAAGAAAAGAGTATTACAATGTGTTAGAGAAAACTCAAAAAGGCACTATGGATATAACAAAGTGGCTTGAGTGGTTCTTGAATAGTTTATTGATTGCCATTAAATCAAGTGATGAAGTATTATCTGGAGTATTAAAAAGAGCAGAATTTTGGCAAAAACATGCCGGTAAGAACTTCAATGAAAGACAAAAGAAAATATTGAATAAACTATTAGACGACTTTGTTGGTAAATTAACAACAACAAAATGGGCTGCGATGTGTGGTTGTTCACAAGACTCTGCTAATAATGATATTAATGAACTAATAGAAATGAAAATACTAAAAAAATTAGGTAAAGCAAGAGCTACACACTATATATTAAAGTAGGTATCTATAAAAAATATCACTGCGAAAGAAGCGAAGTAATCTCTTTCAAAAAGACTTCGTTGCAAAAGATTGCCACGTCGTTTCACTCCTCGCAATGACCATAATGCTTTGCAATGATAATGCCGTCACTGCGAAGGCGGAGCCTGTGGCAGTCTTAAACAAAAAAAGAGGAAGTTAAAAATAACTTCCTCTTTCTATTATGCAATTTAAAAACTATTTGCAAGCGTTTTCAATAGCAACTGCAACAGCAACTGTAGCACCTACCATTGGGTTGTTACCCATACCGATTACACCCATCATTTCTACGTGAGCAGGAACTGATGATGAACCAGCAAATTGAGCATCACCGTGCATTCTTCCCATTGTATCTGTCATACCATAAGAAGCTGGACCAGCAGCAACGTTATCTGGGTGAAGTGTTCTACCTGTACCACCACCTGATGCTACTGAGAAGTATTTTCTTCCGTTTTCAAAACACCATTTTTTGTATGTACCAGCAACTGGGTGTTGGAATCTTGTTGGGTTTGTTGAGTTACCAGTTATAGAGATATCAACTTTCTCATGTTTTAAAATTTCTAGTCCTTCGAGAGCATCGTTAGCTCCATAGCATTTTATTAATGCTCTTTCAGATGAGGAGAAAGATTTTTCTGATATAACTTCTAGTTTATTAT
>JAFQNF010000039.1 GCA_017396025.1 bacterium | reverse complement strand
TTATTCATAAGGTAATCAATTTCGTCAATAAAAATTATTTGTGGGCTTTGTTTTAACTTTTTAACTACAAGATTGAAATTATCAGAACTTAAAAATCTAGGGATTTCGTCAAGTTCTTTGACCATTTCTTCCAAAAGCCATCTGCCAGTCATAAGGTTTGATGCTCTTAAATAAATTCCATCATATTTACACGCAAGCCATAATGCTGTTTGTGATTTTCCAAGTCCTGGCTCGCCATAAACAAGTCCCATCTTGGGTATGTTTTTAGGTTTATTAATCAGATTTTCAACAAGTCCGATGAAATTCTTTACATTAGTAGTTTTTACAAAAATCTTATTCATATAAAAGCTTATACTCCTTTGTATTTCTAAATTCTGCTATCCAAGAATTATTTGGATCATTTGCAACCAAATATTCATATTTATCAGCATTATTTTTGAACAGTGTTTGAACACCATTTAAACGGGTATTAAATATAGGTTGGAGGGGTAAATGAGAATCAGATTGCTTTACTTGTGTTTCTAGCAATTTTATATCTTCCGTTTCAAGATATTTTTTAACCGATTCAATAGTTTTCTTCTTTAACTTTCGTTGACGCACAATTTTTTGCTTGTAATCCTCATAATCTTTAACGTCACCTAATAATTTTGCCATCGGATGAGTTTCGGTTACACGTTCTGCTGTGCACAAATATTCGCCTTTGTGGGTAAATACTTTTATTTTTGTTAAATCAAATAAATTGTATTTTATTAGAACTCTGCTCTTAAAGCCATACAATCTTTCATCAAAATAGTCACAATTTAAGAACCTAATTCCGTTTCGCTGAATTGTTTTAACTTCTGTAGCAAGCATCAAATCATCAAGCATATTAATATCAATGTTTTGTTTTTTACGGTACTCTAGAACTTCTGCTATGGTTTTATCCGGAGCATTAGGACAGGGTTGAGAATTCTTAAAACTCAGCCACATATCAATCATTTTTATTGTTTCCTCAATTGTTGGAATAAAATCATTATGAAGGTTTTTGTGAAATTTTTCATTCCTCATTAAATATGCAGGTTTATTTTGAATGCTACTTCCGATATAACTTGGCAACAACTTTTCAAAACCTTCTTGAAACTCTTTAAAAAATCTTTCAATAACTTTTGCTCTTGCGTTATACGGACGAGCAAAAACTGTTTCTATGCCAAGTTTTGAATACAAACCCTGAAAACCTAACTCAGTAAATCCCTTATCCTCTGTAAAATACTTAGCTCTAAATGCTCTGCCGTTATCCTGATACACAACTTTTGGAATCATATCGAGATTTATTATTGCGTTCCTGAGAGCCGAAGCTATACATTGCGTATTCTCTTCAAGCATAATTTCATAGCCGACCAATGCTGTTGATTTCCAATCCAAGAATCCAACTAAGGTTGCCCTACAAGGTTTTCCTGTAAATGGATTTATTACTTGAAACGCTAATTTATGACCATCTGCCACAAGAATATCTCCGACTTCTAAAAGCGAAGCATCACGTTTTATATATGGTTCGACTTTATCCGAGAGTGCTTTTTCTCCGTCACGTGCTAAAATCCATTTATCATAATTATTATCTTTAAACCATTTTGCATAACGTCTAAATGTAATATCAGCGGGGATAAAACTTTGCCCTTGCTCATACAATTTGTATTTAGTAAGTGCAATTGCTTTTCCAATTGATAATCTATTTGGATGCAAAAGTAAAGCCATAAAGATTTTTATTTCTTCGTCATTAAGAACTGTACGATATTCTCGTACAGTTGCATATTTGTATTGAGGTAAAAGTTTTGTATAATCTTCC
>JAFQNF010000038.1 GCA_017396025.1 bacterium | reverse complement strand
TTGTAGCGTTCGCCGATTATGAGTTTTGAAATATAGCTTTCTGTTAGGTTTAAGTGTTTTGCAAGTTTTTTCTGTGATATTCCTGCTTGCATAAGTTTAAACTTTATCATCCGTTCTCGATGATATAGAAAATGACTTCCGCCGTTATTCATATTATTCGGACTTTTTGTCATTTTTTGTTCTAGTTGTTGGATTTGTTTTCTCAATTCTTTTTTCATTGAATGACTCCTTGGGGTAAATATTTTGTCACACACATTTTAACTCTGTTTTTATGAAATACAAGTAATTGTAATTATTAAAATTTCCTTAATAATGTTAAAACTTTTATAAAAGCATTTTATAATGAGAAAAACAGAGGAAGTAATGAATTCTTGTGAATCACCAGTAGAGATTATAGAAGTTAAAGATTTAATTTGTGGAAATTGCAAGTTATCTTATATTCACGTAAAAGTAAAAAATATAGCATTTAAAGCGCAAGAAATTTTAGTGAATATTTTGGATAATAGTTGGCTTCAAAAAATTGATAATACAATTGATTATAATTCTTTTCTTGCTCGTTCTGAAGAAACAATACAAATTCTCGTCAAAATCTTACAAGAAGTAGGCAACGAAATTGGAGCAGAATTTGGTGAATTTTTAATCTCTTCAGTTGCACAATCCACTCTAGAAGAAAATTATCAGCATGAAAAATTTCCTTTAGCTGAAATATGGAAAGAAAAAGTTAAAGGTAATCCCGGTTTTGATTTTCATACAATTTCAAATGATGAAATTTTGTTTTATGGAGAAGCTAAATTTAATTCTAAACATAATGCTTATTCAAAAGCTATTACTCAAATATGCAACTTTATCAACAAGAAAAAAGATTTTATGGAATTAACTGATTTAAAGAAAATAAATTCGAGGATCAATGAAACCCATTTATCAAAAGATTCAAAAGGATATGTGGCAGCTTTTTCTATTCATAATAATTTTGAAAATATTTTTCAAACAATTCTTGATAACAAAAAAGTTAGGCAGCATCTAAAAAAATATCCTGAATTATTTTTTATAGGAATTGAAGTATGATTAAACCACACATTCATAAAACAAAAATTATAAGAGCAAAAAATGTTGATAAAATTATTACCGACATTATTAATAAAATGTACAAAGAAGGCCCTGTTTCAAATGTGGATTTAGAAAGACTCGCATATATTAAATTATTTCATCCCAATATATTTAAACTATATGAGAGTAAAATTTTATACTTAATGGGCTTATTTTATAAACCATTAAAACCGAATTCTTTGGTAGAAATGGCTTATTATGCATATGCAAAAGATGTACAAGAAAATTTTAAAAATTCATTCACTCCCTTGCAAGTCAATATGATTAAAAACATTGCAGAGAAAAAATATTTTTCATTTTCTGCTCCAACTAGTTCTGGTAAATCATATCTTTTTATGGATTTAATAAAAAATTACTCGAATGATATTGTAATTATTGTTCCTTCAAGAGCCTTGATTGCAGAATATTTAGAGAAAACATTAAAACTTTTAAAAGACAACAAAGATGTACTTGTTTTACAATTTGTCGAGAATATAAATATAAAGCACACAAAAAGACGAGTTTTTATTTTAACACCAGAAAGAGCAAGAGAACTATTTAAATATAAAAATTTGTTTAATATCGGTTTGTTTTTAATTGACGAAGCTCAATTATCAGAAGAAAAACTGAGGGGTTTAACCTTTGATTCCTTAATACGAAGAATAAATACTACTTTTCCACAAGCAACAAAGGTTTTTGCACATCCATTTATAAAAAATCCAGAAGCTCAATTTGACAAACATCATATTGCTGGTGATTGTGCGCATCAAAACTATAAACAAAATTCTGTGGGAAAAATATTTCTAACACCAGTAAAAGGTGACATTTTTGCCTATAGACCAACTTTTAAACCAAGCAGCTATTATTATACGCGTAATATTATCAAGAAGATATTACAAAAGAATGATTCTGCAATACTTATTTATGCTTCAAAAACAAAAATATACAATAAAAAACTTTTAGAAGAATTTAAAGAATATTTTGAATTGTGTAAAAATATTACAGATCCACAAGCATTAGAAATTATAAAGGAATTACAAGAATATATTGGGGCTACAGAAGATAATAAAGTCTCTAATTTAATAAAAATGATGAAAAAAGGTATAGTTATTCATCATGGTTCTATTCCTTTAAAAGTACGTTTTCTTATAGAAAAATTTATAAATTTAGGATATGCCAAAATTTGTTTTGCGACATCAACATTATTGCAGGGAATCAATATGCCTTTTGATTTGGTTTGGATTGATAATTATAGATTTAGTGGTGATAAAAACAAACGAGCATTAGAACTTAAAAATTTAATTGGACGCGCAGGTAGAAATAAATCATCTCTAGCGTGTTTTGATTATGGTTATGTAGTTATTCCTAAAAAAAATTATAATAATTTTTTAGAAAGAATGAATATAGAAAGTCAGATAAAAAACTCTTCAGAATTAGATAATGAAGATTTTACCTCTTATGCTGAGGATGTCAAAGATTTAGTAGAAGCAACTCGTAACAATACATTTAATGATGAATTACAGATTACTGAATTACAAAAAGAACGCATTAAAAATGCGAATTTAGATTCAGATATAAAATTTATATTAGATAACATGTTTATTGACAATTGTATTATAAATGCTTCTGATTATAAGAACATGGATAATAATATTCGAGAACAAGTTAAAAAATCATTCAAAAACATTTTTGTTAAACATTTAAGACGAAATGATTTAACAGAAGCCGAACAAAGTGTGCTAAGTGTAGCTCTTAGAATATTGCTTTGGCGTGTTCAAGGTCGTTCATTTAGTCAAATTGTTGCTTTTCGTTATAATTATATTACAGATGATGAAAGAAGAAATGATTTAAAGAGACAATTAAAAGAAGAAGTTATTTCTGAAAAAGAATATCGTAAACAGATTGCATCTATAAAATTAAAATACTCACAAGTCCCAACAGATTTGCCAAATGCCAAAGCTTTTCAAAAATCATTATTTGACAAGAATGCGACATATAAAGATTTTGATTATGACAGTTTAGTTTATGATACCTATGAATATCTAGATACCGTTTTATCGTTTTCTTTAAGTAATCCCTTGTCTGCAGCATTTCAAATATATTATGACAAAACTAATGATTATAGAGCTTTATCAATGATAAATTGTTTAAAATATGGAACCAATGATTCTAAAGAAATAATGTTATTAAGATATGGTTTTGAATTTGAAGAATTAGAATGGATCGTTCCTTGTGTTAGTTTTATAGATGATAACGAAATTATATTTAATGAAGAAGCAGTACAAAAGTTAGAATTAGAAAAAAGAAAAATAATTAATAGATATTATTATTCAAATTGTTAATTGATATTAAAAAACTTTTAATTGTAAATGTGTCCAATTGATACAAGTTAAGTCGGAAACAGTTCCAATTTTCCGAGTTTGGAGTGATAGATGTCAGTACGATGACAAACGAAAAATACATTACAATTAAAGAATTAGCAGAACTCAAAGGAGTGAGTACTCGTGCAATTCGGTTATCAAGGGGTAAATATCAAACTCGAGATATTGTTGTCAAAGGAGGAAAGAGTTTTGAGATTTTGTTATCAAGCATTGAGCCAGAATTACAAGAAAAATATTATTCGAAATTTGTTCCGATTTTGTCTGAAAAACAGCTTCCTGCACCACTTGATTTTCACAAACCCAATAAAGCTAAAATAATTGCACTTGCTCGTTTAGATTTATTAAATCTTTGGAAAAATCAGCGCAAAAACCAAAATAACAAAACTCAATTTGATAATGATTTTTTGAGTGCTTACAATGCGCAAGTTTTGTATCCTGAAATTTATGCGAAGCTCGGTAAAGTATCAATCGGTACTCTTCAAAGATGGAAACGAAATTTGGGAAATAGCAATAATTATGAACTGCTAATCCCTAATTATCATTACGAAGATTATTCAAGAACTTGTTTGACCGATTATGAAAAACAAATATTTTTGAAATTGCTCCTGCACCCAAATAAATTTAGCATAGGAAAAGCTATTTCTTTGACTCAATATGTTCTTAAAACTCAGGGTGCTGAATATATCCCAGCACCACCTACTTTTAGAAGGTTTGCTAACTGGTATAAAGCGAATTATTTTGATAAATGGACATTATTGCGTGAGAGCGAAAAAGCATTAAAAGAAAAGGTTATTCCGCATATCAAAAGAGATGTTTCTAAAATAGAAGTCGGCGAAGTTCTTGTAGCTGACGGAAAACGATTAAACTTCCAAGTGATAAATCCGTTCACAGGCAAACCTTGTCGGGCAACATTAATCGGGTTTTTGGATTGGAAATCAACTGCGTTGGTCGGATATGAAATAATGCTAGAAGAAAATACGCAAAATATAGCATCGGCTTTAAGAAATGCCATTTTGAATTTAGGCAGAATTCCAAAGTTTGTTTATCTTGATAACGGTAAGGCCTTTAGAGGTAAATATTTCTTGGGGAGTTCTAATTTTGACGAGATTGGTTTAAAAGGGCTTTATGAAAAACTGGGTATTACAACTGTTTTTGCTAATCCATATAATGCAAGAGCAAAAGTTATTGAAAGATTCTTTTTAGAAATGCAGGAAAGTTTTGAAAAGCTACTGCCAAGCTACATCGGAACAAGCATAGAAAATAAGCCTGCAAGACTAAGAAGAAATGAAAATTTTCATTCTGAAATACATACTGAATTTACTCCCACTATTCAGCAGACAATACAGATGATAAACAGTTGGCTTGAGTATAAAAATTCATTACCT
>JAFQNF010000037.1 GCA_017396025.1 bacterium | reverse complement strand
TACCTGTGTAGAAAAGAATACGTTCTGTGGTAGTTGTTTTACCTGCGTCGATGTGAGCAGCAATACCAAAGTTTCTTACTCTTTCCAATGGAACTTGTCTTGCCATTTTCGTTTTTCCTTTTATTTATTACTACATAAATTAAATTATTCTTAGCTTACGCTATCAGTATAAATTCTTACATAAACACAATTTTTTTTAAAGAACATGAATAAATTTTTAGAAAAATTATGTAAAGAAAGGTTAAAAAAGCATGTTTATTACTAAAGTTTAGCTTTTTTATGCCGACGGACTCTACATCAGTTATGTTTAAAAGGAGAGTTGTTCATGGCGCAAACAAGAAGATTTATTTTCAAAAATATCATTGGTGATACAAAAGCTACTATTGATGCTATTCAAAGATATATTGCCGAGAATGCTCCTAAAACAGTTAATGATGTTCACTCTGAAATTGAAGAAGCACCAGCAGAATCTATCAATAGAGTTTTAAATGCAGCAGCTTGTGAAGAAACATCTGCTGAAATTCAAGCAATTATTAACAGATTATAATTATTTAATTTCAATTTAAAATGTGCTAAAATTAACCCGCTAGATATTTTTATCGAGGGGTTAATTTTATGAAGAAAATTTGGATTGAAGACATCAAAAATTATGATGGTCAAGAAGTTACTCTTCACGCTTGGTTATACAACAAACGTTCAAGCGGTAAACTTCACTTTTTACAATTACGTGATGGTACTGCAGAAATTCAAGCAGTAGTTTTTAAAGGCAATGTTTCAGAAGAAGTTTTTGAACTTGCTGATAAAATCACACAAGAAAGCTCTGTTGAAATTAAAGGTACAGTTAAAAAACATGATCGTTCAAAAATTGGTTATGAAATAGACGCAACAGACGTAAAAATCTTAAGCGTTGCAAATGATTACCCAATTACACCAAAAGAACACGGCCCTCACTTTTTAATGGAACACCGCCATTTGTGGTTACGTTCTTTAAAACAAAAAGCAATTTTGAATATTCGTCATACAATTATAAAATCTGTTCGTGATTTCTTTGATATGAAAGGATTTACTTTAGTTGACGCACCTATTTTCACACCAAATGCTTGTGAAGGTTCTACAACATTATTTGAAACAGATTATTTTGATCAAAAAGCATATTTAAGCCAATCAGGCCAATTGTATATGGAAGCAGCTGCAATGGCTGTTGGTAAAGCATATTGTTTTGGTCCTACATTTAGAGCTGAAAAATCTAAAACTCGTCGCCACTTAACAGAGTTTTGGATGGTTGACCCAGAAATGGCATTTGCTGATATTTGGGACGATATGGACTTGGCAGAAGAATTTGTTGAATACATTGTTGCTAAAGTTGTTGAAAATAATAGAGCTGACTTAGAAACTCTTGAAAGAGATATTTCAAAATTAGAAAATGTTAAACGTCCATTCCCAAGAATTTCTTATGATGAAGCTATTGAAATCTTACATAAAAAAGGCAACGATACACCTTATGGTGAAGATTTTGGTGGCGATGAAGAAACTCTAATTTCAGAAGAATTTGATAGACCTGTTATGATTCACCATTATCCAATGAGCGTTAAAGCATTCTATTTCAAACAAGCAGAAAATGACAAAGCAGCTTGTGTTGATATGATTGCTCCAGAAGGATATGGCGAAATTATTGGTGGTGGACAAAGAGAAGAA
Organism: bacterium; assembly: GCA_017396025.1. Classification (GTDB taxonomy): domain Bacteria; phylum Cyanobacteriota; class Vampirovibrionia; order Gastranaerophilales; family Gastranaerophilaceae; genus Avigastranaerophilus. The sequence continues at coordinate 88,518 of JAFQNF010000037.1, read as the reverse complement.
GACATTGATAAATTAATGGCAAAAATCAATGAACACGGATTAAACCCAGAAACATTCAATTGGTACTTAGACTTAAGAAAATATGGTTCAGTGCCACATGCTGGTTTTGGTTTAGGCATTGAAAGAACAGTTGCTTGGATTTGCGGTCTTCACCATGTTCGTGAAACAATCCCATTTGCTAGATTAATGGATAGATTAAGACCATAAAATATATAAAAAGAAGAGGTTTTAAACCTCTTCTTTTTTATTCAAATGCTTTTGATAAAATATCGTAATACATAGGGAATACATCTATATTTAAGGTTTTTGATATGCCCATTGCTTTTTTTGCAACTTCTGATTCTGTAGTATATGATTCTCTTTCATCAACTGCTTTGGCTGCACAATAGCTGCGAACTTTCTTCATTAAACTTTCATATGTTTCATTTTCTGGAATCATATCCAAAATTTCAGGTTGATTTTGTTTTATTGAAATCATTGCATTTTCAAAGAGTGATTGATAAGTTTTTCGCATTGTTTGTTGCATATCTTTTTCATTTTTTGCACCACAAGATTTTGGCAACATTTCTCTTGTGATTGGTGTTGCAACTGGTGTTATAGCAGAATATTTTTTAAATGTATTCACATCTATACTTTTGTATATTAGAGGTGAAACTGTTTGTGCTTGAATTTGGTTATCAAAAAATGCAAATATAGTGTCACCAATTCCCATTATTGCTTTTGCATATTCATAATTACCCTTTGACATTACTTTTAATTGATTGAATGCCTCATTTGTATCCATTTGTTCAATATGTGTAAATTCGTGAGCAGAGTTCATTGCAAATAAAAGCATTTCCACGTCATCGGCATTTTCCTGTGGTAATTTGATGTACATTTCTTTTGATGAAGGTTTAAAATTACTATCCATTTGCGCAAAGAAAAATGCACCATAATTATCCGCATCTGGTATTTTATTTTTTAGTTCAGACATAGGAAGAACTGTAACATTTTCTGAATATTTTGAAGTAATATCAGAAATATCATTTAAAGATAAATTTTTTTCTTTTCCTTTATTTAATATATCTTGGGAATAATCAACAGCAGTTTGGATTCTTGGTTTAAGAGTTTTTTGGTGAGGTTTTTTGCCTGAAAAAGAAACACAATCTTTATGTGGTGTTCTTTCCAGTTTATTTGTATGATTTGTATAATTTTTTTGATTTATATTTTGAGAGAAAGATATTGGGTTAAAATTAATTTTCATTTTTACATTCCTTTTGTATCTTCTAAAACTTCTAAAAAAATTAATTATTAAAATTAAAAACAAGTGTTACATATCTTAAAAAGTAGTTTTTGACTGGATTTAATTTATAATTAAAGAATGAGAATATTAGGTATAGACCCAGGACTTGCAATTGTTGGATATTGCATAGTTGATATAGAAAATGATGAAAATATTTTAGTTACATCAGGGTCAATTCAAACAGATAAGAATAAAACAGATGCGGCAAGGCTTTTTGAAATAGAGACTGACCTTCAAACAATAGTTGATACATATAAGCCTCAAGTAGCAAGTATTGAAAAAATATTCTATTTTAAAAACCAAAAAACAATAATTCCAGTTGCAGAAGCAAGAGGTGTAATTCTTTCTGTATTGGAGAAAAACAAAGTTTCTATACACGAATTTACTCCAATAGAAGTAAAACAAATGATTACAGGCTATGGTAGAGCCTCTAAAGAAGAAGTTGCAAAAATTGTTGAAATGTCTATTAAATATAAAAAGCTTCCAAAACTTGATGATACTTTAGACTCTATTGCCATTGCACTTTGTTATGGAAGAAGTAATTTAATATCAGGAGCAAGATAATGATTGATAAACAATTAATAAAAACCATAAGTATTTTTTCTATGATAATTGGTGCATTGACTGGTATAATTCCTTTAATTCCTGCCTTAACCGGCTTGGCGTTTACTATTTTAATGTTTGCTGTTGCTCCGACGGTTTTATTCTATTTTAAAAAGTTAAATTTAATTGAAAATTTTGAGATGGAGAAATGTTTAACAATTGGTGCTATATCTGGTGCTATGGCTTGTGTTGGATTTTCAATAGTATATTTTATTTGTGCATTATTTTTACATTTTCTTTTAAAAATACAAGCTTTCTTATGGATAAAAGTACTTTTCGCAAATTTCGGATTTATGATTCCAATGATCATATTTATGGCATTAGCGGCAGCTTTATTTAATGCTTTTTCTGCATTTTTGGTTTCATATTTTATATATTTCAAACAAAATAAAGAATAAAAAGGGATAATTTATGGCTTTTGAATCAAAAATAAAAACAATTGAATGGGTAGATAATAAATCACGAATGATAGACCAAACTATTCTTCCTTATGAATTTAAAACCGTTGATATTTCAACAGCAGAAGAAATGTATTACGCTATCAAAGATATGATTGTTAGAGGTGCTCCTGCAATAGGAATTGCTGGAGCGCATGGTGTTTCACTTGCAGCAATTGAATTATCTAAAACAGAAACAGATAAAAATATTTTTCTAAAAAAATTGCAAGAAAAAGCAGATTATTTAAAATCTTCAAGACCAACAGCTGTAAATCTTATGTGGGCGATTGATAAGCAAATGAAACTTGCATTGGAAATTGATGGAAGTATTGAAACAGTAACAAAAGCTTTAATTGAAAATGGAATAAAACTTGAAAATGAAGATATTGAAATCAATAAAAAAATGGGAGATTATGGTGCAGAAGTGGTTCCAAAAGGTGCTACAATTTTAACTCACTGTAATGCAGGAGCATTAGCAACTGTTGGATATGGTACGGCACTTGGTGTTATAAGAAGCGCTTATGCGAAAGATCCTACAATTAAAGTTTTTGCTGATGAGACGCGTCCAAGACAGCAAGGTGCAAGACTGACAACATGGGAACTAACTCAAGACGGTATTCCTACTACATTAATTACAGATGGTATGTGTTCATATTTTATGTCAAAAGGTATGATTCAAATGGTTGTAGTTGGTGCAGATAGAATTGCTGCAAATGGTGATACGGCAAATAAAATTGGAACATATACAGTTGCAATAGCTGCAAAATATCATAATGTTCCATTCTATATTGCAGCTCCACTTTCAACTATTGATATATCTATAAAATCTGGTAAGGAAATACCAATAGAAGAACGTTCGCACGAGGAAGTTACTCATATAAATGGTGATTGGGTTTGCGCAAAAGATGTAAACATAATAAACCCTGGATTTGATGTGACACCTCATGAATTAATAACAGGAATTATTACAGAAAAAGGTATTTTAAGACCTAATTTTGAAGAATCAATTGCAAAAGCTTTTATGGAAGATTAAACATATAGTTACTTCCTAAAACAATTAAAAATGGTATAATCAACTTAATAAAAGGAGTAATATATGAAAAATAATTTAAAATTATTGACAATATCATTAGTTGCATTTGTTATTGGTATGACAGCAGGAAATTATGCTATTTCTGATGTGCCAGCAAATTTTAAAGTTGCTATTGTAGATGTTCAAAAAGTTGTTGCATCTTCAAGCCAAGTAAAAGCTTTAAAAGAAGAACAAAAAAAGAAAACTCAGGAATTAACAAAGTTTATTGAAACTGCAAAAGCAAATTTAGATAAAGAAAAAGATGCTAAAAAGAGAGCTTCTTTAGAAAATAAATATAACAAAGAGTTTCAAGATAAAAGAAAAGCAATTGCAAAAAACTATGAAACAAAATTGTTAGAAATTGATAAAAATATTACTAATACAATTAATGCAAATGCTAAAGAAAATGGATATGATTTAGTTCTTGCCAAGGGTGCTGTATTATCTGGTGGTACAGATATTACAAGTGAAATTACAAAAGCATTAAAATAGAAAATTATATAAATTATGTTAAAATAAATTCATCAATAGTAATTGGTGGATTTATTTTTATGAAAATTAGTAGCTGGAAAACTGATAAATTATTTGTAAGTTCAATCTGTATTGTTTCCTTGATTGTATTTTTATATATATTTTTTGCCAGCAGATATTGTTGTTTTTGGGGTGATGATTATTATTATTCTCAGTATAGTTTGGATGAGGGTGTATTTGATGTCTTAAATTTTAAAAAAGAGCATGGCGCTGGTTATATTGGTTTCTTTTTTTCTAAAATATTTTCATTTGAATTACCAGTATTATTAGATATTCATCCTATGGAGTTTTCAGGAAGTGTTCATTCATTTATAAAAAGTGTATTTGGAATAATTACAATTTTGCTAATTACAAAATTTGTGACTTTTTTTTATAATTCAAAAGTTTTATATTTTTCGTCATTTATTTTGATTTCAACATTCATAATTTATTCTATCTTAGATACTCAGTCAGCGGTATTAATTATTACATATAATTTTTATAGATATTTTTTTTCATTTATCTTTTTTAGTATATTTTGGTATTACATATATAAATCATTGTTATTCAAAAAAAACAAAACTAATTATAAAAAACTTATACTAATATCTACATGTGCATTTATTCTTGGGACTTCATTAGAATTAGCTTCTTTTAGTTCTGCCATAATGATATTATTTCTTCTGTTTTACAATTTTCTTTTGAAGATATTAAAAAAAAGTCATTTAACATTTAATTTGGATAAATATTTTTATATCCCATCGTTGTTTTTATTTATAGCAATATTATTGTTTACTACCTCAGATGGTTTTGTTTCAGTTGCAGAATCGAGAGGTATAGGACGTTTTATTGAAAATATTTTTCTATATAAGGAATTTTTTCTAGAATTATTAAAAATTTATGTGATAGATATTTATTATATTTGGGTGATTTTTATATTTTTAATTATATTTTCGATTTCTTTGATAATAAAAATGGGGAAAAGTAAAAATATACTAAAAATAATATTTCCAGTTTTTATGTGGATGGCAATATTTATTGTTCTTTGTTCTCTATTGTTATGTGGTAAAACTAATGATGGTAGTTTCTTTTTAATGCATCAAAATATAGAATTTTATATTAGAATATTACTTATCTTCCCTTGTTTACTTTTGGTTGGATATTTTTTCGGAAAAATGAATAAATACAATAAAAATATTGTTATAATTATTTTTTCTATGATAATTCCATTTGTTTTGATTTTGAATTTGATTAAAAGAGAAGCAAACTTTTTTCAATTTGAACCAATGAAAGAAATAAAAGAAATACAGTATATTAGTGAAAAAATTATACGTTTTTATTCTTTACGAAATGAAATACCTTATATACCGTATGAATATACAATGGAAAGTAAATATTCAGTATGGTTTGAAAATGACGAAGAAATCGAGTGTGCAAATAATTCAATTTTATTGGCATATTTTACAAAAATATATAAGAATGACTTTATTTTGCAACAAGGATACTGTAGAAGTAGAAATGCTCTTGAAAAATATTACGAGAATGGTGGAGTCTTTACAGAAGAAGAACTTCAGAACATCAAATTCTCAAATTTATTTAATGAAGATTTTGTTTTGAATACAAAAGGTAAAAAGTTAACGGTTGCTGAAATTAAAGAAAGAATAAAAGAATAGTGTTCTAAAATTCTTTTTTTACAATTGAAGCCAATGCTTTTAACTCATCAAATAGTTCAGCAAATTCTTCTGGACATAGTGATTGTGCGCCATCACATAGTGCCGTTTCTGGTGAATTATGAACTTCAATAATTAAGCCATCTGCTCCAGCTACAACTGCTGCTTTTGACATTGGTGCAACTTTATCTCTTAAACCTGTTGCATGGCTTGGGTCAACAACAATTGGTAAATGGCTTATTTTTTGAACAACTGGAATTGCAGAAATATCAAGTGTATTTCTTGTAATTGGTTCAAATGTTCTTATGCCACGTTCACAAAGAATAACCTCTCTATTTCCACCAGACATAATATATTCAGCAGACATTAATAATTCTTCTATAGTTGCACTTAAACCTCTTTTTAAAAGAACTGGTTTTCTAATTTCTCCTAGACTTTTTAAAAGATTAAAGTTTTGCATATTTCTTGCACCAACTTGAAGAATATCAACATATTTCAAAAACATTGGAATTTGGTTAACTTCCATAACTTCAGAAGTTACAAGCATATTATACTTATCTGCAACTTCTCTTAAAATTTTCAGACCTTCTTCTCCCAAACCTTGAAATGCATAAGGTGATGTTCTTGGTTTAAAGGCTCCGCCTCTTAAAACTTTGACCCCATAACTTGCTAGTTTTTTTGCTGTTGCATCAACTTGTTCATATGTTTCAACACTACAAGGTCCTGCAATCATACCAATATGACCGCCACCAAATTTCACACCTTTTACATCAATAATGGTATCTTCTGGTTGAAATACTCTACTTACAAGTTTATAAGGAGATGAAATTCTTATAACTTCGCTAACACCGTCTAAAAGTTCGATGTCACGTTTATCTATAACTTTTCTTCCAACGGCACCAATTACAGTATGGTCAGCACCTCTTGATACATGTGCATCAAAGCCTCTTTCTTTGATGTAATTTATAACACCTTGAATTTTTTCTTCAGCCGTTTGAGGCTTCATTACTATTAGCATATTTCAACTCTCCTTGGCTTGATTATATAATAGACATGGAAATTTTGCTTGTTTTTATGAATATCATTTGTTAAAATTAACTTACTACAGGAGGTTATAATGTTTAAAATTAAATTTATTCTAACAGCATTATTGATAATGTTTGCAACTAATTTAAGTGCAAATGCAGCAACAATTGGTTATGCCGATTTCCAAAAAGTATTAACAGATTATAAATATGCACGTAATGCTTATAAAGATATTGATAATAAATTGATGGAATTACAACAATACGTTATCGATAAAGAAAAACAGTTTAAAACTATTGAATCACCAATTCAAAGAAAAACATTTGAAGACCAAATTCAAAAAGAATTTAAAGCAAAAGAAGAAAGAGTTTATAACTTAAAAGTACAAAAAGAAAAAGAAATTCAAAATAATATTCTAGCTGCTTCAAAAGCTGTTGCTGCTGCGAAAAAATTAGATGTTGTTTTAGATTACAGTGTTGTTTATGCTGGTGGTGTTGATGTTACTAACGATATCATCCAACACTTAAATTCACCAAAAAAATAGAACTGTAAAAAAATACTATTTAAGAGAAGCCTATTTTGGGCTTCTCTTATCAATTCTATAGGAGTTTATATGAAAGTTATTGACATTATTGAAAAAAAGAAAAAAGGTCTAACATTAACAGAAGAAGAAATTAAATTCTTTATTGATGGAATTATGGATAATTCTATTGAAGATTATCAAGCAAGTGCTCTTTTGATGGCAACATATTTTAATGGAATGAATATTGAAGAAACAACTTGGTTAACAAAGTATATGGTAGAATCAGGTGAAATTCTTGATTTATCAGATATTTCAAAAGATATTGTTGATAAACACTCAACCGGTGGTGTAGGTGACAAAATTACATTGATGTTTTTACCGCTTATGGCCGCTGCTGGTATTCATACTGCGAAGTTATCAGGTAGAGGTTTAGGGCACACGGGTGGAACAATTGATAAATTAGAATCTATTCCAAATTTTAGAACGGATTTATCAATTGAAGAATTCAAAGAAAAAGTAAAAACTCATAATACAGCAATTGCTGCTCAAACTTTATCTTTAGCACCAGCTGATGGTAAATTATATGCACTTCGTGATGTAACTTCAACTGTTGATATTATTCCAATGATTGCCTCTAGCGTAGTTTCAAAGAAAATCGCTTCTGGCGCAAACCATATTGTATTAGACGTTAAATACGGATCTGGCGCATTTATTAAAACTCCAGAAGAAGCTCAAAAACTTTCAGAAGTTATGGTTGAAGTTGGTAAACGTTTAAATAGAAACATTTGCGCTGTAATTAGTTCAATGAATCAGCCTTTAGGTAGAGCTGTTGGTAATTCTGTTGAAATTCAAGAAGTTATTGAATTCCTTAAGGGAAATATGGAAAGTGATTTAAAAGAAATTACTTATACACTTTGCCAAACAGCATTTGAAAAAGCTGGTAAATTTACTTCTAAAGAAGAAGCTTATAAATACTTAGACGAACTAATTACAAGTGGAAAAGCACTTGAAAAATTCAGAGAAATTGTAAAATCGCAAGGTGGGGATGATAGTATTATTGAAGACTATACAAAACTACCACAAGCTTCAATTAAATACGAAGTTAAATCAACAAAAGACGGATATGTTGCAAATATTGACGCACTAAAAGTTGCAAAAGCTTGTAAAAATTTGGGTGCTGGAAGAGATAAAAAATCTGATCCAATTGATTACTCTGCTGGTATTTATTTAACTCAAAAATACGGTGAACCTGTTTGTGCAGGTGAAACAATTGCTGTAATTTATACAAATAAAGAAGCAACAATTAAGGGTGCTGAAGAATTAATTTTGGATGCATTTGAAATTGCGGATGAAGAACAAAAATCTACGTCATTAATTTATAAGATTATTCATTAAAATGACGATTCTATAATAAAAAGATAGGTATTAAATCACCTATCTTTTTTATTTGGTCATTGCGAGCCGTAGGCGTGGCAATCCAATAATTTAAACATTTACATTTTTGTTAGCTTTGATAATATCTTCTAAAATAACAGCACAATCGCTTACCATGTCAGCACAATGTTCTCTTCTCTCTTTTGAGTGAAAATCACTAAAACCAGCACTTAAAACTTTGCAGCAATTTACTTTGTATTTTTGAGCAAAGGTTTCGTTAAATTCTTTAGCTAGTGCTCGTGCTTTTTTCCCATCACGTTCAGTATTTTTACCATACATGGCACCAATAACCATTTGAGAACCAGCTACCGCACCACACAAACATCTAACACCCATACCTCCAGAAAATGATGTTGCAATCGCTAGAGCTTCTTGTGAAATATAACCTTTATCGGCTGCTGCTTGAACCATAGCTTCAGAACAAGAATAACCTTCCATAAAATATTTAACTGCTAATTCTTTCATATAAAATCTCCCTTTTTCTAACATTATAACACTTGAAAAAACATGAAAAATATGTTACAATTGTAGTATAAAGGAAGCACAAAAAAAGATGTATGCACTAGCGGAACAACGAATATTTTGCTTCGAGAAAATGGTCTTAAAAATAGGAATATTACTGATAGCGGTGGCTGTTTTCTCAGGTCAAGATGTGTCCATTAGTGCATACTCTGCGGGCACTTTGTTAAAAGGTTACATTGTAAAAGAGCACAGTGATGATGCTCTTTTTTTATTGCGTTATGCACGAGATGCAGAAATGATTGAAAAATATAAGGGAAGTGTTGTTAATAAACTGGAAGAGGGTGTTCACTATGTACGCCTAAATAAATTTATTAACAAAAGAAATATTAGAATAAATGTTGCGGAAGTTGATAGAAAATTAAATTCTAATATAGAAATTGTGCCAAAACTTGCAAGTAAGTCTTTACATTCAAAGGCAAAAATTTCAAATATAGAAAAAAATGCGATACTTGCTGTTAATGGTACGTATTTTAAACAAAATACTGGTACACCGCTTGGAGCATTGGTTATAGATAACGAAATTATAACTGGTCCTATATATGAGCGTGTTGCGTTGGGTATTGGACAAGATGAATTTAAGACTTCAAGGCTAGCGTTTGAGGGTACTTTAACAAATAGAAAAAGACAAGTTAAGGTTGATAATATTAATCAGCCTAGAATGTCTTATTTTCATACATTGATTTATACGCAGGCATGGGGTGAAAAATCGCCAGAAACAAAGTCTGGTACAAAACATATTGCAATAAAAGATGGGAAAATAGTTGCAACTTCAGCATATTCTTTAATCATTCCAGAAAATGGAGTTGTAATTTCAGCACCCGCAGATAATCTTGATGGTTTTGAGCTTGGTGATAAAGTTAAACTTGATTATTCTCTTGTTCCAAATTGGGAAAATGTGGACCATATAATTAGTGGTGGGCCATATTTATTGAAAAATGGAGAAATTTTTGTTGATGCATCAAGTCAAAAATTAAATGCAATAACAGGTAAAAACCCCAGAACTGCTATTGGTTATACAAAAGAAAATACAATGATAATAGTTACAGTTGATGGACGTAAAGAAGGATCTAGCGGTGTTACATTGGAGGAACTTGCTAAAATAATGTCAGATTTGGGATGTTATGAGGCTATAAATCTTGATGGTGGCAGTTCAACCGTTATGTATGTAAAAGGTAATACACTTAGTGGCAGCAATGTTAAAGCTACAACAATAAGCAATGCGTTAGTTGTTAGGAAAAAGGCTTAATATATTTGATAATATATGAAAATATGCTAATGTTTATATGTATTAACAAAACAAAAGTTTTTATTATATGGATAGAAAAAATGCATTTACATTATCAGAAGTTTTGATTACGCTTGTTATAATTGGTGTTATTGCAGCAATTACCGTACCTTCTTTAATGAATAATACTAATGCAGAAGAATATAGGGCTTCATTGAAAAAAGCTATATCTGGTTTGAATCAAGCATTGATACTTGAATATTCGTTAAATGGTTTGACTGCTAAAGATTATTCTACTGCTGAAGCTCTTGTTGGTGAAGTGTTTAGTAAGCGAATGAATATTGTGAAGTCTGAAGATGATTTTACGTCTAATGTTTGTTCTAAAGAAAAAGATGGTGTTGTTTTTCAAACTACTGATGGTATGGTTTTTTGTGTTAAAAATTTTAATTCAAATGAACTAAACAATGAACCAAATGTGTGTGATTTTAGCAATATTTATCCTTGTGTTTATACCGATGCTGCCAATATATATATTGATGTAAATGGTGATAGAAAACCAAATAAGTTAACAACGTCATATACTAAACCTAAAGATATTTATCAAGCACAAATATATTCTCAGAAAGTTTTGCCGTATGATGAACCTACAGAAAGAGTTCTTGTGGGATATGATTCTGATTCGCTAGAATCTGAGGATACAGAAACACCAACACCACCAGAACAATCTGAACCATCAGAACAACCTGATATTCCAAATTTTGATACAGATGGAGATACTCCAGATGAGAATAATCCATATTATGACCAATGGGATCCAAATAAATGGGATAGTTGGCAAGATTTCTTAAAATGGTTAATTAACTGGATTATTAATCAATTTACATAGTTAATTTTTGTGTTAATAGAAATTTGCCTCTTTAAACCGTCTGTATTCACTAATTTGAGCATAAAAATCTGGCCACCAAACTTTTATTAATCCATCTATCAAACCAACATCTTCTCTGTAAGATATTCCCTCTCCTCGAGGGTTAAGGTACTTTGTGTTGAAGGTATCCATCATCATTGGTGTCATTGCTGTACCTCGAATAGCTACACGAGAACTTTCCAACTTTAATGTGTTGATTCTTTGAGTTGGTGTTCCAGCTTGTATTCCATGAAATAAATCTAATTCAAGGCGTTCAAGTCTATCTATTGTATTTTCACCTTTATAAGATTTATCATAAATTCTTTTTTCAATACTTGATAATGTCCTTAATTGTTGTTTTGTAATATTAACAAGTCTTGGGTTATCAGCTGTATTTTCTATTTCAAATGCAAAACAAGAATATGGAATTATAATTAAAACCATTAAATATAGGCTTATCTTTTTCGGCATTTTAGCCATAACACACTTCCCGTAAACTATATTTTTCAGTTTACGAGTTTTGGTTTGTCATTAAATTAGGAAAAAGTATTAGATATTAGAGTTATTCTAATTGGTTATTCAATTGTTATTGAATTTTTAGTTCCTTCTTCAATTTGAATTACAAGAGTTCCTGTTGTGTTATCTTGTGAAACGATTATTGGAATAGCTGAATAATAGCCATTTGCCTGATAATATTTCATAATAACTTTTCTGATATCTGCCAAATTTTCAGCGTTCATTGGTTTATCGATTTTATCTTTTACTAAAAAAGAAAGCTCTTCTGTAGGAATATTTTTATTATTTACGAAATTAATTGTTTTTATGTAAGCAGTTACATCGGGAATGGTGCGTTCTTGCAACGCTGTTTTTGGTTGAACAATTGCACTATTCTTTTTGTTTGGACGAGATTGAATTTCGTGAATTCGCATATCTTTAACATATTGTCTATTTATGGCTCCGGCATCCATTCCACCAATATTATATGCCTGTGCTGTACCCATATTAGCAATCATAAAAATGCACATAATTAACAATAAGTTTTTCATATACCACCTCATCAACATCTTATAATTTAATTATACCACATAGGGGATAAATTCCTCCAAATCGTCTATTTTATTTGAAAGAAATATATTTATGTTATAATCTATACTGTGTAAAATTACGATTTTACAAACATGGGCATGTGTATTATCAAAGAGAAAAGGTGACATAAAATGACAGTAACAATTGAAAAACTAGAAAACAATCAAGTAAAATTAAATATCGAAGTTGAATCAGCAGTTTCAACTTTAGAATATGATAAAGCTTGCAAAAAATTAGCACAAAGAGTTAATGTACCTGGTTTCAGACAAGGTAAAGCTCCAAAAAATATTTTAGAAAAGTATGTTGGTATTGCAGCTATCCAAAGAGAAGTTTTAGATAGCTTACTTCCAAATATTTTTGAATCTGCTATTGAAGAACACAAATTTGATTTAGTATCTGCTCCAAGTGTAGAGTCTTACGACTTCGCAGAAGATAATTCATTAAAAATCGTAGCTACTTTTGAATTAAAACCAGAAGTAAAACTTGGCGTATACAAAGGTATGGAAATCGAAGTTGAAGAATTCAAAAACGCAGATGATGTAGTTGAAAAAGAATTAAAAATCTTAGCTGACAGATATGCTACTTTAAGTGATGTTACTGGTAGAAAAACAATTGCAACAGACTTAGTAAATATCGACTTTGATGGTTATGTAAATGGTGAAGAAATTAAAGGTGGAAGCGCTAAAGGTTATATGTTAGATTTAGGTAATTCTAACTTCATTCCTGGTTTTGCTGAACAATTAGTTGACCACGAAATTGGTGAAGAATTCACAATTAAAGTTACATTCCCAGAAGAATATCATGATGAAAAATTAAGAGCAGCTGGTGCAGAATTCAACATTAAATTAAATGGAATTAAAGAAAAAGTTCTTCCAGAAATTAATGATGAATTAGCTCAAAAAGTTAATGCTACATTTGCAACACTTGATGCATTAAAAGAAGATATTCAAAAATTTGCTGATAACAATGCAAAAATGGAAAATGAAAAGAGAGTTGCTAATAAATTATTCGATACTTTATTAGAACAAACAAATATTGATATCCAAGATACAATGATTAATCGTGAAATTCAAGCATTAATGGGTGAATTTAGACAAAGAATCAACATGCAAGGTGGAAACTTTGACCAAATGTTAGAAAAAGAAGGTCACGAAAAAGTTTATGCTCAAATGAAAGAAGAAGCTGTAAAAAGAATTAAAACTTCTTTAATCGTTGGCAAAATTGCTTTAGAAGAAAATGTTAGTGTATCTCAAGAAGATATTCAAGAAAAAATTGGAGAATTAGCAGCTATTTATCGTACAACAGCAGATAATATCGTTGCTGAAATCCAAAAAAATGTTAACTTATTACATTCAATGAACCAACAAGTTGTTACTGAAAAAGTAACTAAGTTGTTAATTGATAATGCAAAAGTAAAATATACAAAATAACAGGATTAGAAAGGGAAAAATATGAGTTTTGTACCTGTAGTTATAGAACAATCAAGCAGAGGCGAAAGATCATTTGACATTTTCTCAAGATTATTGAGAGAAAGAATCATTTTCTTGGGTACTCCAATTGATGACATGGTAGCAAACTTGATAGTTGCTCAATTACTATTATTAGATAGTGAAAACCCAGAAAAAGACATTATGTTATACATCAACTCACCTGGTGGTAGCGTAACAGCTGGTTTAGCTATTTATGACACAATGCAACACATCAGAGCAGATGTATCTACTATTTGTTTAGGTCAAGCTGCTTCAATGGGTGCGTTCTTACTTTCATCAGGAACACCTGGTAAAAGATTGGCATTGCCTCATTCAAGAGTGTTAATTCACCAACCTTTAGGTGGTGCTCAAGGTCAAGCTACAGATATCGAAATTCAAGCAGCTGAAATTATCAGAATTAAAAAATCATTAAATGAAATTTTAGCTAAAAATACTGGTCAATCTATTAAAAAGATTGAAAAAGATACAGACAGAGACTATATCATGACTCCGGAAGAAGCTTTAGAATACGGTATGATTGATAAAGTTGTTACAGTAAATACAACTCCAAAACCAAATCAGGAGATATAATTAATGGCAACTATGGACGATAGTCGTTTAAAATGTTCATTTTGTGGTAAGACACAAGAAGCGGTAAAAAAACTTATCGCTGGTCCAGATGTATATATTTGCGATGAATGTGTTGAACTATGTAATGAAATTTTAGATGAAGAGTTTCTTGAAAATAAAGATAAAGCTGAAGATAAAGAAACAAAAGAAGCAGATATTACAAAAGTGCCAAAACCACATGAAATCAAAAAATATTTGGATGAATTTATTGTTGGTCAAGATGACGCTAAAAAAGTATTATCTGTTGCTGTATACAATCACTATAAAAGAATTGCTCATAATGCTGCTAGTGATGAAAAACAAGTTGAAATTCAAAAAAGTAATATCTTACTTGTAGGACCTACAGGTAGTGGTAAAACTTTATTGGCTCAGACTTTGGCAAAAATGTTAGATGTACCATTTGCAATTGCTGATGCTACAACTTTAACTGAAGCAGGTTATGTTGGTGATGACGTAGAAAATATTCTTTTAAGACTTTATCAAAATGCTGATTTTGATGCTCAAAAAGCTGAAAGAGGTATTATCTATATCGATGAAATTGATAAAATTTCAAGAAAATCTGAAAACACAAGCATAACAAGAGACGTATCTGGCGAAGGTGTACAACAAGCGTTATTAAAAATGATTGAAGGTACTATTGCGAATGTTCCACCACAAGGTGGAAGAAAACATCCACACCAAGAATTCATTCAAATTAATACAGCTAACATCTTATTTATAGTTGGTGGTGCTTTTGTTGGCTTAGATAAAATTGTTGAAAGACGTGCAGGTGATTCTACAACAATTGGTTTTGGTGCTAGCCCATCAAAAACACAAGCAGAAAAAGAACTTGAGGCTGCTAAATTATTAAAGAAATTACAACCAGAGGATTTATTGAAATTTGGTTTAATTCCAGAATTTATTGGTCGTGTTCCTGTTTATGCAGTTTTAGATCCACTTGAAGAATCAACATTAAAGAATATTTTGACTCAGCCAAAAAATGCTTTATTAAAACAATATCAATGTTTATTAAACATGGATGGTGTTGAGTTAAAATTTGAACCTGAAGCAGTTGATTTAATTGCGGCAGAAGCTATTAAACGTAAAACAGGTGCTAGAGCTCTTCGTTCTATTGTAGAAGAAATTATGATGGATATTATGTATGCTCTTCCATCTCAAGAGGATGTGAAAGAATTCACAGTAACTGCTGATATGGTAAAAACAAAAAATGATGGTGGTGCTGAATTGATAAAACTTCCAACAAAAGAAGAAAAAAAGGAAGAACCTCAAATTAAACCCGCTGAAGAAATAGCATAAAATAAAAAAACCTCCGAATACTCGGGGGTTTTTTATTGGCAAATTTTATATTCACGCGGTTTAAAATTAATATGATGAGTGTATCTTTCTGTGGATTAAAAGAAAATATTCAATACGGGCATGAAGCAATTGCACGTGTAAAAAAAGACTATCCTAATGGATTTAAGTCTAATACTTATTATGACACTTTTGTTGAGAAACAAGATCCAGATGTAAGACATGAGTATACGCAAGCGATATATAGAACACGAGATATTATTGATGAAAAAATTCGCCATGGAAAATCAGAACGTGAAGCAACTGAAATAGCTGTAAGTAAAACAGGTGCTGCAAATTGTGGTGAACAAGCTTTTTTAGTAAGTAATAGATTAAATGAAATGGGTATTAAAAATAAAGTAATAAATATGGTTATTTCATCAAATACAACGAGAATGGTTCAAGGGGGGCATACTTTTTGTGTTATAGATACTGATAATCCAATTGATCCGAGAGAACCAAGAAGTTGGAGCAGTGATGCAGTTGTAGTTGATATGTGGGCAAATAAAGTGATGAAAGCACAAGATGCAATTAACTATTTTTATTCGTTATTTAAACCAGATTCTACAAAACAATTTGTACAATTTACCAGAGTGTTTGAATAATATAACTTCCACAATTATTCACCATAAACATTAACAGTTGTTTTAGACCAGAAAATAAAAATTGATTTTTGATGAACATCAATATGGGTAATTTTAGTAATTCCTGCATTTTTAGCTGCTTTATCTATGCTGGCGTCGCCAATTTCAACACAAAAAAGAATACTGTTTGCAGAGGCTGATCCCTTTTTTAATGTTGATAAATCTTTAACTTTTGCACCTGTTGCTGTAATTGGATAAGTTGCATTAGTGTAAAAAAGTCCCATTGCTTGAGCATTTAAGTTAGTGAAAAGTATAAAAGATAAAACAATTAAAATCTTTTTCATATTTATCATTCTCCATAAACTATTGTTGTTTTTTGTCTTGCATAAATTGGAATTATAAAATAAGGAATATAAACTTTATTTAGACTTGTATCTACATAGTAAATTTTTGTTATATTGGCTTCTTTTGCAGCTTTATCAATACTTGAGTCACCTACTTCTACAAGTCCTAAAAAATTACGAGAACTAGCTGTTCCTCTTTTTAGGCGGGATATATCTTCCTTTGGGGTGGTATTTTCTATATTATTTGCAATACTTTGAGGGAATTTGCTACCAGAGTATATTCCACCATAATCGAAGTATTTATCGGGTTTAATACCGATTGCATATGCTTGAATTGGTATTAAAAGTATTAAGGATATAAGAAATAAAAGTTTTTTCATATATGTTCACCTATATGAACCATTATACATGAAAGTTATTTTAATATCTTAAAAAGTTCACAAGTATGAAGATGTGTAAAATGAAAGATATTGAGTTAAATAAAATATTATCCAATAGAATTAAATTTTTACGCAAACAACACAATTTAACAATGGAAAAGTTAGCATATCAAAGCGGACTTTCAAAAGGTGGACTTAGTGAAATTGAAAATTGTCAAAAAGAGCCCAAAACGAAAACAATAGCAAAATTATGTGCGGGAATTGGCATTACAATTACTGAATTTTATGATTTTAAAGAAATAAATGAATATGTAGAAAGAATGTAATCTCAAATTCATATGTATGAACTAATAATCAATAAGTATAGTTTAGTATCTGATTAGTAATTCATATGTGTGAAACTATATTGAGATATGATAAGTGAAGATTTTAACAAATTAATATGTCAAAGGATATTATTTTTGCGAAAAAATAGTGGATTGACTATTGAGCAGTTAGCTTATCAAAGTGGTATTTCAAAGGGTGGTTTGAGCGAAATAGAGAAAAATAAAAAAGAGCCAAGAGCATATACAATTTTGAAAATATGTTCTGGTCTTGGAATTACAATGAAAGATTTTTTTGATTTCAAAGAAATTGATGAATTTACAAATTCTCTATAAAATTCTGATTAGTATGTTATTCTGAACGAAGTGAAGAATCGCAAAAGTTGGCAAGATACTGCGATATTTCGCTAACGCTCAATATGACAATTTATATTTTTGTCATTGCGAGCCGTAGGCGTGGCAATCTAGGACAAATTTCTAATTTAAAATTGATTAAATATTGGCAAACGATTTTTTCTATAATAAACTAATTGTATGAAGTACATAGAAAACGTTAGAAATTTTTGTATCATTGCACATATTGACCACGGCAAATCAACTCTTGCCGATAGATTTCTTGAAAAAACAGGCACGATTGCTGAACGTGATATGCAAAACCAATTGCTTGATACTATGGATATCGAGCGTGAACGTGGTATTACGATTAAATTAAATGCTGCAAGAATGAACTATAAAGCAAAAGACGGCAAAGACTACGTTTTAAATTTAATTGATACCCCTGGACATGTTGACTTTTCTTACGAAGTTTCTCGTTCTTTAGCTGCTTGCGAAGGAGCGCTATTAATTGTTGACGCAACTCAAGGTGTTGAAGCTCAAACACTATCTAACGTTTATCTAGCTATTGAACAAAATTTAGAGATTATTCCTGTTATCAATAAAATTGACCTTCCTTCTGCTGATGTTGAAAGAGTTAGAGCAGAAATTGAAGAGGTTTTAGGTATTGATGCTTCTATGGCAATTCCTGTAAGTGCAAAAGCTGGTATAGGTATTGAAGATGTTTTAGAAGCGGTTGTTGATTTTGTTCCGCCACCAGAAGATACTTCTGATAAACCATTAAGAGCGTTAGTATTTGATAGCGCTTATGACCAATATTTAGGTACTCTTTGTTTCTTCAAGGTTATCGATGGAAACATTAAACTTGGCGATAAAATTAAGTTTATGGCTTCTGGTAAAGAATATGAAATTACAGAACTTGGCTATCTAAACCCAAATAGAGTTCCTGTTAAAGAATTAAAAACAGGTGATGTAGGTTATATGGGTTGTTCTATTAAAGAAGTAACTCGTTTTGTAGGTGATACTATCACAACTGTTGAAAATGGTGCAAATGAACCATTAGACGGATACAAAGAAGCGCTGCCAATGGTATTTTCTGGTATGTATCCTGTTGATAACGACCAATATCAAGATTTAAAAGAAGCTTTAGAAAAACTAAAATTAAACGATTCTAGTATTACTTTTGAACCAGAAACGTCATCAGCTTTAGGCTTTGGTTTCCGTTGTGGTTTCTTGGGTATGCTTCATATGGAAATTGCTCAAGAGCGTATTGAAAGAGAGTATGGTATAACTCTTGTAACAACAGCTCCTAGCGTAATTTATAAAGTACATAAAACCAATGGCGAAATTGTTGAAATTGATAACCCTTCAAATCTTCCTGATGCTCAATATCGTGATTATATTGAAGAACCTTATGTAAAAACAACAATTATTACGCCGAATGAATATGTAGGATTGCTAATGGAATTAGCCCAATCAAAACGTGGCATTTTCCTAAATATGACTTATATTGATAAAGTTAGAGTTTCACTTCACTATGAAATTCCATTGAGTGAAATTATTACAGACTTTTATGACCAATTAAAATCACGTTCTAAAGGTTATGCAAGTTTAGATTATGAATTTAGCGATTATAAACGCTCTGAACTTCAAAAGTTAGATATATTGCTTGCTGGTGAAATAGTTGACGCATTAAGTGCAAT
The DNA here is from genome assembly GCA_017396025.1 of bacterium. Classification (GTDB taxonomy): domain Bacteria; phylum Cyanobacteriota; class Vampirovibrionia; order Gastranaerophilales; family Gastranaerophilaceae; genus Avigastranaerophilus. The sequence goes on along the minus strand of JAFQNF010000037.1, from coordinate 69,126 downwards.
TGTTCACAAAGATAGTGCATTTTATGTTGGTCAAAAATTAACATCAAAATTAAGAGAAATCATCCCAAGACAAATGTTTGAAGTTGCAATTCAAGCAGCAATTGGCGGAAGAATTATTGCAAGAACAAACATTAAAGCTTTAAGAAAAAGCGTACTTGATAAATGTTATGGTGGTGATATTTCTCGTAAAAGAAAACTGTTAGAAAAACAAAAACGTGGTAAAAAACGTATGAAAGCCGTTGGAAGGGTAGAAGTTCCTCAAGAAGCCTTTATGGCAGTATTGAGCCTAAATGACGACTAAAGGAGGTAAAATTGGCACTTGATACAGCACTTGTAATGATTTTAGCAGGCGGTGAAGGCAAAAGATTATTTCCATTAACTAGAGATAGAGCAAAACCAGCAGTTCCCTTTGGCGGAAGATATAGAATTATTGACTTTGTAATCAATAATTTTATCAATTCTGGTTTTTATAAAATCAAAATTTTAACTCAATATAAATCAGATTCATTGAATCAACATATAGCAAGAAGTTGGCCTGTATCACCAATTTTGGGACAATACATAGACTTAGTTCCAGCGCAAATGAGAACTGACGGCAATTGGTATAAAGGAACAGCTGATGCTGTTTATCAAAATTTGGCGCATATTAATGATGAAGGTCCAAAATATGTGTGCGTTTTTGGTGGCGACCATATTTACAGAATGGACGTTTCTCAGATGATGAGATTTCACAAAAGAAAAGAAGCAGCGCTAACTATTTCTGCTATTCCAATTCCAATCTCAGAAGCAAGTGAGTTTGGAATTATTGAAGTTGATGATGAATGGAGATTAACAGGGTTTGTTGAAAAACCACAAACAGCTCCAAAATGTATTCCAGGGCATCCTGATATGTGTTTGGCTTCAATGGGCAATTATATTTTTGAGGCTGAAGAATTAATAAACGAAGTTGTAGAAGATTCTAAAAATGAAAATTCTAGCCACGATTTTGGTAAAAACATAATTCCAAAAATGTTGGCTGATGGCAAACCTGTTTATGTATATGATTATTCTCAAAATGAATTTACAGGTATGACCGAAGAAGAACGTGGACATTGGAGAGATGTTGGAAGCATTGATAGCTATTGGCAAGCAAATATGGACTTGTTAGACTATAAACCTGTTTTAAATTTATATTCAACAGAATGGCCATTAAGAACATACAATAATAATCTTCCACCAGCTAAATTTATTTGGGAAGAAGGCGATAGAGTTGGTATGGCGACAAACTCAATGGTTTCAGAAGGTTGTATTATTTCTGGTGGTAGCATTTCAAGATGTGTATTATCACCACAAGTAAGAATAAACAGTTTTTCTAATGTAACTGATTCAATATTAATGGAAAATGTTAATGTTGGAAGATACTGCGAAATTAGAAAAGCTATCATAGATAAAAATGTAGATATTCCACCATATACAAAAATTGGTGTTGATTTAGAAGAAGATAAGCGTAGGGGATTTTTAGTATCAACAGGCGGAGTAACTGTTGTACCAAAGGGAGCTAAATTATGAAGAAAAAGTTTTTTATAGGATTATTTATATTTGCAGCAATAGGTTTATTTATTTTTGCTCATATTGTTTTAAGACATAATGCACAAGTTGAACAAGCACAGCAACCAGCACTTCAAGCACCGATTGAAATTCCTGAAACAGGTATTTTACAACTTTCGGATGCTGTAAAAACAAATAAGCCTGTTCTTGTAATGTTTTATGTTGATTGGTGTGCATATTGTAGAAGATTTATGCCAATATTTTCTGCGCTATCAGTTTTGCATAAAGATAAATATACATTTGCGGTTGTTAATTGTGATAATCCAGAAAATAAAGAACTTGTTGAAAAATATCATATTGGTAGTTTTCCGACGTTATATATAGTTGATGAAAAATTAGATTTTGAAATGATGATTCATCCAATGGCAACAGTTGACAAAAAAGTTATGGATAGAGAACTTTTAAAATATCTAAATTTAAGGTCAAAAGTCCTAAAATAATTGATTGACATAGGGATTTGTAAATAATATAATAGTCCATAAATGGACTATATGATATTTTAACTAATTAGGGTTTTACACATGGATGAGCTGAAAATGGAAGAATATCATGAAAAAATGTGGCAGGTACATTTAAGTATCTCTGATTTTTTCAGCGAATATGCAACGTCAGTTGGTTTAACTTTTGCTGCATTTAAAGTTCTTGGAATTATTTATAAAAAGAAAAGTTGTACTCAAAAAGAAATTATACAGCTTACTTATTTACCAAAACAAACGGTAAATGCCATAATTAATAACTTTAACAAACAAGGTATAATTTCAGAACCAACTGAAGCACAAAATGATAAGCGTAATAAAGTTATTACTTTTACTCAGAAAGGTAAAGAATACGCAGAAGAAGTTATCAGTAAAATAAAAAAATCAACTTATAGAGCTTTAGATAATATTGGTGAAGAAAATAGAAATGCACTAATAGAATCTTTAACAATGTTTAGACAAAATTTATATTTAGAATAAAAGATAAGAGGATAAAATATGAGCAAAAAGAACAGAATTATATTATTTTTGATAATATTAATAGTTTTTCCAATTTGTTGGAAGCAATATACTGGTTGGAAAGCTGGCATGATGCAACAACAAGCTGCGAAAATGCCAAAAGCGGTTCAAATAATGAATCCTATTATAGAAAAAGTGTACTCATCTTCTGAGTCTGCAGGTAGAGTTGAAGCAAAATATTCAGTTGATATTGTTGCAAGAATCAATGGTTGGTTACAAAAAAGTTATTTCCAAGAGGGTGATGCTGTAAAAAAAGGTCAACCATTATTTTTAATTGAGCCAGACCAATATCAAAATTTAGTTAATACTGCTGCTGCTAATGTTAGACAAGCACAAGCTTCTTTAACAAATGCAGAAAAAGAGTTAGTAAGAGCACAAGAACTAGTTAAAAGTGATTATGTAAGTAAATCATATTATGACCAAGCGTTAGCTACTCGTGATAGTGCAAAAGCTGCATTAGATGCAGCTAAAGCTCAATTGGCTGATGCAAAATTAAATTTAGGCTATACAAAAATTGTTGCTCCTGTTGATGGTAGAATCGGTAAAATTATTATTACTGAAGGAAATTTGGTAAACACAGCAACAGGACCTATCGCTAGAGTTGTTAGTACAAGCCCAATTTATGTGTTGTTTAATTTAAAGAGCAGCGAATTTATGAAATTTAAAAAAGACGGTTCTAGCGATTTAGACCATATGGAAGTTCAACTACAATTAGCTGATGGTAGTATTTATAATGAAGTTGGCAGAATTGAATATGTTGGTAACGAGGTTAACCCAACAACAGGTACTATCGATTTAAGAGCAACTTTTGAAAATGCTGATGAATATCTAGTTCATGGTGATTTTGTGAACGTTATAATTAAATCTACAGTGCCAAAGGAAAAACTAGCTGTTCCACAATCTGCTGCATTGAATGATGCTCAAGGTTTTTATGTTTGGGTTGTTGATGCGGAAAATAAAGCTCAAAGAAAAAATATTATAGTATCTCAAGAAATAAATAAAAATTGGATTGTTGAAGAAGGTCTTGAACTAACTGATAATATTGTTGCAAAAGGTGTTCAAAGCATCCGTATGCCTGGTCAAGTTGTTGTACCAAGTCCTTTAGAATTTGAAACAGAACAAAAAGTAGAAGTTGAATCAGCTGAAGCAGAAACTGTAGAACAATCAGAAACATTAGAAGAAACAAATTAATAGGTAGAATATAAATGGAAGATAATAAAAAGAAAAAAGGATTATATTTTTTCATCACAAAACCTCGTTTTGCGATGGTTATATCAATTTTCATAACCATTGTTGGTTTGGTATCAATGTTTGGATTGCAACTTGAAAAATATCCAAACATCACGCCACCACAGGTAACAGTGTCAGCGTCATATCCTGGTGCAAGTGCTGCGGTTATTGAATCATCAGTAGCGTCACTTGTTGAATCACAGGTTAACGGTGTTGAAAATATGTTATATATGTCATCAACTTGTTATGATGAAATGTATCAGCTAAATATATTCTTTAAGGTTGGTACAAACAAGGATATCAACCTTGTAAACGTACAAAACAGATTAAAACAAGTTGAGCCGTTGCTTCCTGAAGATGTTAAGCGTTTAGGGGTAACAGCTACAAACAAAGTAGCTGGTGCTGGTGCTTGTATTTTGAATTTGGAGTCAAGTAATAACTCTTGGACGCAGTTAGATTTAACAAACTATGCATCAATTTATATTAAAGATGAAATTAAACGTTTAGATGGTGTTGGTGAAGTTAACGTATTTGGTGCTGGTGATTATTCTATGAGAATATGGCTTGACCCAAGTAAAATGGCAAACTTAGGTGTTAGCGTAACAGAAATAAAAGCGGCAATAGCAGGTCAAAACGTTCAAGTTTCATCTGGCGCATTAGGTTCACTTCCAAGTAAAGCAAATCAAACATTAAGAATGACTCTTATGACAAAAGGTCGTTTAATGGAACCAGAAGAGTTTGAAGAAATTATTGTTCGCTCTAATACAGATGGTTCTCAAATTAAATTAAAAGACTTAGCAAGAGTTGAACTTGGTGCATATTCATACGATAAAATTGGTTTGATTGGTGGTAAACCAGCATCTGTTATCCAAGTTGTACCATTACCTGGTGCAAATACAATTGAAGTAGTTAACTTAGTTAATAAAAAAATTACAGAAATTAATAAAACTCTTCCAGATTCATTGGAAGTAAAAATGATGCACGACGATTCTAAATTTATTCGTGAGTCAATGAAAGAAGTATTCTTCACAATTATCTTAACTTCAATTATCGTAATTGTGGTAATTTTCACATTCTTAGGTGATTGGCGTTCAACATTAATTCCGTTCGTAACTATTCCTGTATCATTAATCGGTGTATTTGCGGCATTACCTATCTTTGGTATGTCCATTAACTTGCTGACCTTGTTTGCGATGGTACTTGCTGTAACGGTAGTAGTTGACGATGCTATTGTAGTAATTGAAAACGTAAAACGTCACTTAGAAGAAGGTAAAACTCCTGTTGAAGCTACACAGCTTACAATGCAAGAGGTTGGTGGCGCATTAGTTGCTATGGCTATGGTACTTATGGCAGTATTCGTTCCTGTATCATTTGTAGCTGGTTTATCAGGTTTAATGTATAGACAATTCGCTGTATGTATTGCAGTATCAATTGCATTATCTGCGGTTTGTGCCTTATCATTATCACCAGCTATGTGTACAATGGTACTTCGTGCAGAAGATCCAAACAGACAACCAAGTAACTTCTTTACTGCTTTTATCAAAAAAGTATTCGTTGCTTTTGATAAAAGATTTGATGAAATTACAAAATGGTATTTAGAAGTAGTTAAAAAATTTGTATTTAATAAAAAACTAACTATTGCTTTATATACAATTTTCTTAATTTTAATGGGATTTTTATTTAAAATTATTCCAACAGGTTTCATTCCTGATGAAGACCAAGCGGTAGTTATGGCACAAGTTATGCTTCCACCAGGGTCAGCATTAAACAAAACTCAAGAAGTTTTATTAAAAATGACAGAAGAAGCAAAACAAGTTGAAGGTGTTGAAAAAGAAAAAATCATTACTTTTGCAGGTATTGGGCCTACAAACATGGCTTTCTGTATCACTCCATTAAAAGAGTGGCACGAAAGACAAGTAAACCCTATTCAATGGGTAATTAGAAAATTAGATAACAAACCAACAGACTTATCTCATAATGGTATTTTGGCTGAATTAAGAAAGAGATTTGCTAAAATAAATGAAGCACAAATTGCTTGTTTTTCACCTCCAGCTATTTCTGGTATGAGTATGTTAGGTGGTTTTGAGTTCCAAATGCTATCTAAAGGGGAACATTCGCTTCAAGATATCGAAGGTTTTGCTCAAAAATTAATGATTGCAGCAAACCAAGATCCAAGCTTGAGCAACGTTTATACAACTTTCCAAGCTAACGTTCCACAATATAGATTAAATATTGATTATGCTAAAGTTCTAGCACAAAATGTTGATATCCAAGAATTATACGCAACAATGGCTTCAACTTTAGGTTCATATTACGTAAATGACTTCAATAAATTAGGCCGTGTATTCAGAGTTCAACTTCAAGCGGAAGATGATTTTAGAAACAAGGCAACTGATATTGATAAAATTTATGTAAAAAATATGAGAGGTCAAATGGTACCTCTAAGAACAATGGTAACTTTAGAACAAACGGTGGGTGCAGCATCTATTACAAGATTTAACCAATACCGCTCAGTACAATTCTCTGGTCAACCATCAAGCGGTAAATCATCTGGTGAAGCTATGATTGCGATGGAAAATGTTGCACATAAAGTTCTTCCACAAGATGTAGGTTACGACTGGTCTGGTACTTCAATGCAAGAAAGAGAATCATCAGGTCAAACAACAGTTGTTGTAGCTTTAGCTTTAACTTTCGTATACTTGTTCTTAGTTGCATTGTATGAAAGTTGGTCAATTCCAGTTGCGGTATTGTTAATTGCTCCAATTGCTGCATTAGGTGCGTTGATATTCCAAATGATGATGGGATTATCATTCGACTTGTATGCACAAATTGGTATGATTACATTAATTGGGGTTGCAGCTAAACAATCTATCTTGATTGTAGAGTTCGCAAGAGACCTTCATGAACAACAAGGTATGAGCATTGAAGATGCAGCAATTGAAGCGGCTAGATTACGTTTCAGAGCTATTATGATGACAGCGTTGGCATTCGTATTTGGGGTATTGCCAATGGTATTTGCAACAGGCGCTGGTGCTCAATCAAGAATTGCGGTTGGTGCAACAGTATTTGGTGGTATGACCGCTGCTGCAACAATTGGTACAATCTTAACTCCTGTTTTCTATGTATTAGTTCAATCAATGGTTGAAAATGCAGCAAAGAGAAAACAAGCAAAGGAAGCACAATAATTAAATAGAGTAGAGTGGATAAAATGAACAAAAAATTATTTATATTTATGTTTCTAGTAATGGCAAGTCCAGTGTTTGCTATTGATAATCCATTCAGAGAAGAAGTTGTTAGCGAAGTTCCTCCAACACTTCCTGCAGTTGAGGTTAAAAAACCTTCTTTTACTGAAAAGGTAAAATCATTATTTACTAGAGATGAAAAAATCGAAAAAGCCAAAGATGTTAAAGTAGTTGAGCCTGATAAAGAAACAGCTGCAAAAATTAAGGCTATTGAAAAAGAACAAGCTGCAAAAGCTAAAGCTGCTGAAAAAGAAATTGAAGAAGCACGTAAGGCTGCAGAAAAGGCTTCAAAACAAGCTGAAAAAGCCCAACTTGAGGCGACAAAAAAGGCTGAAAAAGAAGCAAAAGAAGTAGCCGAACTTGCAGAAAAGACTTCAAAAGAAAAAGCAAAAGAGGCAGAAAAAGCTGCAAAATTGGCTGCAAAAGAAGCTGAAAAACAAGCAAAACTTGCCGAAAAAGAAGCAAAAAAAGCTGCTAAAGCTCAAAAAGCTGAAGCTGTTGAGTTAGAAGCTGGTGAAGTTCCTGCTGTGGCTGAAGGTGAAAATACAACAACATTAACAAACACAGCTTATGAAGGCAGTGTTGAAACAACTAAAATTATTAAAGTTGATGATTGTGTTAAAATCGCAATGGAAAATCATCCTGCAATTAAAGCAGCATTAAGTAACTCTGAAATTTATAAGAGCAAAATTGGACAAGCTTGGTCTAACTTCTTCCCAACGTTTTCTGCTGGATTAAGCTATTCAAGAAACGATATGCAAGTTGCAAACTTTGCATTCCCAACACAAGAATATGATATGTTCTACGCGCCAACAGTTTCAGGAAATATGCTTTTATTTGACTTTGGTAAAACAAAAGCACAAGCTGACTTAGCAAAAAGAACTTATGAATCAACAAAATTTGCTTTAGAAAATAGTATTAATACAGTTGTTTTCACTGTTAAACAAGCATATTACAATTTATTATTTGCTCAACAACAAGTTAAAGTGTATGAAGATACTGTGGCAGACTTTACTCTTCACCTAGAACAAGCTAAAGCATATTATGATATTGGTACAAAAGCGAAAATTGATGTTTTAACAGCAGAGTATAATTTAGGTCGTGCTAAATTAAACTTAATCCAAGCTAAAAATACGTTGAAAGTAGCTTATGTTCAATTAAGCAACGCAATGGGTAAACCAGATTATTCAGATTACGATGTAACAGATACATTAACTACAAAAGCTTATGCAATAGAAGTTGATGATGCTGTAAATACAGCTTTTGAAACAAGCCCTCAATTATTAGCTGCTAAAAAGAAAGCTGATGCTTCAGGTTTATTGGTAAGAGCTTCTAAAAGGGCATTTATGCCAAACGTGTCAGCATTTGGCGGTTATACTCGTGGTGGTAAAAAAGTTGATACTGACTATGGTTACCAACTTGGTGCTCAAATTAACTATACAACAGTTAACTTGATGTTGTTGAAAAAACAAGTTGATGAAGCAAAAGCAACTCATAATAAAGATGTTGCGGATTATGAAAGTGCAAAACAAAATATCTATTTTGAAGTTAAACAAGCACATATTAATATGACAAATGCTCAAGAAAGTATTACTGTTTCTAAGTTATCAATGGATCAAGCTAAAGAACAATATGACCAAGCTTCTGGTAGATATAAGGTAGGTTTAGGTGATGCTATTGAGTTAAAAGATGCTGAAACAACTTACAGAAATGCACAATTAGATTATTATAACTCTGTATTAAACTATCACGTATCAGCTGCAAACTTAGAACGCTTGATGGGTGTTCCATTAGAATCATCTGATGTTGATTTGTTATAATCTAAAAAAATAATAAATTATAAAGAAGTAAGCATTTTGCTTACTTCTTTTTATAAATTGTATTTTTCTTTAAAATTTAATAACATTTCATTAGAAAGAAAATTATGTGTGAACGCAATGGCCACAGCATTGGTTCTATCTTTTGCATTTAATTTTTTAAATATTTTTTCTAGAGTTTTTTTAACAGTACTTTTGCTTACAGATAAGCTTTTTGCAACGATGTTGTTTTTATAGCCAAGGGCAACTAGAGCTAAGTATTCTATTTCTCTATTTGTTAAAATACTTTTATGCTCAATTTTATTATTTAATGCTTCTGTCTTTACAACTATGCCCATCAAATAATCATATGAAGCTAAATAAATCAAAGATATTAGGCAGTTGCCTAGTTTTATAATAAAAAATAATTCTTCTTACCTAATACAGATGGCTATATTTAAGATTTTTGCAAAAAATAACTGCTTCACTTATAAAATGAAGCAGTTACTATGTTTTATTTATAAATTAGTTAAAGCGAACTCTTGTTAAATCAGCTTTTCTAATTCTTACATTTTGTGGTGTGATTTCTAATAGTTCATCGTCTGCAATATATTCCATGCAATCTTCTAAAGACATTTTTCTATGAGCTTGCAAAGTAACCATAACATCAGCAGTTGCACTTCTCATGTTTGTAAGTTTTTTAGTTTTACAAACATTGATTTCGATATCTTGAGGTCTATTGTGTTCGCCTACTACCATTCCTCTATATACCTTTGTTTTTGGTGTTAAGAAGAATACGCCTCTATCTTCAAATTGCGCTAAAGCGTATGGGATAGCTTCACCTTGTTCGTGAGAAACTAATGAACCATTTCTTTGTTTAGAAATATCGCCAGCATAAGGTTTATAAGTATCAAATGTGTGGTTCATAATACCTTCGCCACGAGTCATTCTTATAAATTCACCTCTAAACCCAATCAAGCCTCTTGCTGGAATTGAGAAGTTTAGCATTGTTCTGCCTTTTGCGTTTTGCATGTGTAACATTTCGCCTTTACGGTTAGAAAGTTTTTCAATGCAAGCACCCGCACAAGCTTCTGGAACATCAACTAATAGGTCTTCAAATGGTTCCATCATAACGCCATCAATGTATTTAATAATAACTTCTGGTTTTGATACTTGAAATTCAAAACCTTCACGTCTCATTGTTTCGATTAAGATACTTAAGTGAAGTTCACCACGACCAGATACTCTAAAGCTTTCTGTTGTATCAGTATCTTCAACACGCAAGCTTACGTTCTTTTCTAATTCGTCATAAAGTCTTTTTCTAACTTGTCTTGAAGTTACAAACTTACCTTCTTGACCAGCAAATGGGCTATCATTTACTGAGAAAATCATTTGAAGGGTTGGTTCATCAACTTTGATTAAAGGCAATGCTTCTGTACAATCTGGCATTGTTATAGTATCGCCAATATGAATATCATCAAAACCTGTGATTGCAACGATATCACCAGCAACTGCTTCTTGTGCTTCAACTCTTCCAAGGTCTTCAAATACGTATAATTTTACGATTTTACCTTTTATAACCCTTCCGTCGGCTTTAAGTAGGTTTACTTGCTGTTGAGATTTAATAGTACCATTTAAAACTCTACCGATTGCAATTCTTCCAACATAGTCATTGTAGTCTAGAGTTGTAACTTGGAATTGAAGAGTTTTTTCTTTATCACCTGATGGGTGTTTAACATTTTCTAAAATGCAATCTAATAATGGTTCAAGAGTGTTTGAATCGTCTTCGATATTCTTTTTAGCAAAGCCAGCTAAGCCGTTTGCATATACGTAAGGGAAGTCGATTAATTCTTCATTATCAGTAAGTTCTGTAAACAAGTCGAATACTTTATCAACAGCGCCGTCTGGGTCTGCACCTTGTTTATCAATTTTGTTGATAACAACAATAATTTTAATACCAAGTTCTAATGCTTTAGATAGTACAAATCTTGTTTGAGGCATTGGACCTTCTTGCGCGTCAACGATTAAAAGAGCACCGTCAACCATACCTAATACACGCTCAACTTCACCACCAAAGTCTGCGTGTCCTGGAGTATCTACAATATTGATTTTATAATCTTTATATTCTACAGATACGTTTTTAGAAAGAATTGTAATACCTCTTTCACGCTCTAAATCGTTTGAGTCTAAAACTCTTTCTTGTACTTGTTGGTTATCTCTAAATACGCCACATTGTTTTAAAATACTATCAACTAGCGTTGTTTTGCCGTGGTCAACGTGGGCAATAATAGCCACATTCCTTATTTTCGTGTTATCCATTATTAATGTTTCCTAATGTTCGTGCTTTATATAAATATTTTATTATAAACATTTCTAATAAAACATATAAAAAAATTTGTTGTTATTAGATTTTTTAATTTAAGTTTTGAAGAAAACCCAAAACAGTTATATAATAGTAACTATGGACGAAAAGCAAAATAATTTAGACCAAGCGCACTTGGATTTTATATCTACAGTCAGCCACGAATTAAGAACACCTCTAACAAGTATTAGAGGTTTTGCTGATACGCTTTTAACCTCTTATGAACGGTTAACTCCAGAGCAACGTGAAAAATTTTTGAACATCATTAAAGACCAATCAAATAGATTGATTAATCTTGTAGAAAATCTTTTAACTGTTTCTAAAATGCAATCTGATAAAGAGCTTATGATTTATAAATCAATCGAAGTTCCACCGTTTGTTGATGCTTGCGTTCAAATGATAAAAAACCAATATAAAACACATAAATATGTTGTGAATTACGAAAAAAATCTGCCTAAAATTATGGTAGATACCGATAAATTCCAACAAATTTTATTGAATTTAATCGATAATGCTTCAAAGTATTCACCAGAAAATTCGACAGTTTGGATTTCTGTAAGCCAAAATTATAGCGAAAATACAGTTATTCTTAGCGTAAAAGATGAAGGTATTGGTATTGCGCAAGAAGATATAAACAAAATTTTCAATAAATTTTCACGCATAGATTCACCTCTTACAAGAAAAATTCAAGGCAATGGGCTTGGCTTATTCATTACAAAGACTCTTGTTGAAAAAATGAATGGCGAAATTTGTGTTGAAAGCAGTGAAAAAGGTAGTGAATTTAAAGTGATTTTTAAATCTGCAACCCCAGAAGATGACGGAAAAAAAGCGATATGTTAGTTAAAGTTGTTTTAATAATCGATAAAAGAAAAGAGCAATCAACTAAATATAAAAAAATCCTAGAAAATAGTGATATTACTGTTTTTGTTGCTTCTGATTTTGCTCAAGCACTTAACTTTATGAATTCTTTTGAGCCTGATTTAATCTTAATTTCTGATAGTTTAGATTTTGATGTAAAAAAAGCATTAGAACAAATTAGGGTTTTAACTTATAACACTCGTCCTGCTGTTGTTGCGTTATCAAAATCAAACCATATTCAAGATAAAATTGAAATTTTAGACGCTGGCGCCGATGACTTTTTAAGTGAACCAATTAATAGTGAAGAATTTAAAGCTAGAGTATTAGCGCATTTAAGGCGCAATTTTGAAAACTCTTTTTCAGAAAAAACAATGCTTTTTAACTCTAAAATTTCATACAAAATGATAAAAAGAGTACTAAATAATCAATCAGAATGGGCAATTATGCTTATTGATATTGATAATTTAGAGTTTTATAAAGAAATCTATGGTGAACTTGCGACAGATAAATTATTGCAAACATACTCTGCAATTATAAAATCTTCACTTGATTCTAATGACTATATTGGTCAACTTGGTGAAGAAGATTTTGTTGTAATTACAAGCAACGAAAGAGCCGAAAAAATCGCTAATTACTTGGTTTATGCTTTTGATACAGTTGTTTCAAAATTCTATTCTGAAGCTGACGCAAAACGTGGTTTTACTTTTATGCATGGTGATGATTCAGCAGAAGACAAAGTTAACTTAGTTTCAACAAGTATTGGTGTTATTTCAAACCTTTATAAAAACTACAATGACCTAAAACAAGTTGTTAGCTCTTTAATTACAACCCATAAGCTTGCAAAATATAAAACAGGTTCAGCATTTGTAGTTGAACGTCCTAAAATTGGTGCTGATAATGCTGTTGAGGAAAGAGAATTAAATAGAAACATTTTGATTGCAGAACCAGATGAAGCTTTGTCAATTTTGCTTGAAGCAACAGCTAGACTTCAAGGTTACAATGTAAAAGTAGTTAGTGCTTTTTCTGATATTGAATATGCAATCGAAGAATTTAACCCATCAATAATTATTCTTGATGCAGGAAACAATGATACGCTTCAAGGATTAGATGTGTGCCGCAGGTTAAAGTTTGAAAAGCAAAATTTAAAATCAAATATAATTTTTACCACAACTATTCATGATAAAGAATTAGTTTTAAATGCTGGTGCTGATTTATATTTGCCAAAACCATACGAGCTTTCAGTTATGTTTGGTTGGATAAAAAAATTTAATGATAATTTTAATGAATAAGGAGATAGTATGTTAATTAAGGTTGTAAAAAAATCAATTCTTGATGTAAAAGCAGATGTTATTGTTGTAAACCTGTTTGAAGGTGTTAAGAAACCAGGTGGTGTGACAGGCATTGTAGATAAAGCTTTTAATAATGTGATTTCAAATTACGTAATCAAAAAAGAAAAATTTGAAGGTAAATTTGGTGAAATTTACCAGTTACCACTTGTGAGTGAAGGTAAGAAAATTTTTGTAGTTGGTTTAGGAAAACAAGTAGATTTTACATACCCTAAAATTAGAACATTAACAGAAAAAGTAGTAAAAGCTTGTGGAAAGAACGAGAAAAAAGTTGTTTCTATTTTGCATGGTGCTGGTATTGCTGGTTTGGATGCTGAACTTTGCGCACAAATGATTGCAGAAGGAGCAAGTGCTGGCGGATACGCTTTTGATAAATATAAATCAGACAAAAAAGAAAACAAAGTTGAAGAATTTACTATTGCTGAAATTGATTCAGCAAAATTTAAAAAAGCTGAAAAAGGTGCTGAAAAGGGTTGCATAATTGCACGCTCTGTTTCAATGGCTAAAGATTTAATCAATGACTCATCTCAATATATTTATCCTGAAACTTTAGCAAATTTTGCAGTTGAAAATTCTGGCGTGAAAACAACAGTTTATAATAAAAAACAGATTGAAAAACTAGGTTTAACCGCATTTTTAGCTGTTGGACAAGGCAGCGCACATGAACCTAGATTTATCCATATGGAATATAAACCAGCAAAAAAAGCTAAAAAGAAAATAGCACTTGTTGGTAAAGGTATTACATTTGATGCAGGCGGTCTGGATTTAAAGCCGCCAGCTTCTATGCTAACAATGCGTGATGATATGTCTGGTGCTGCAGCTGTTATTGCAACAATGAGAGCAATTTCTGAACTTAAGCCTGATGTTGAAGTTCACGCAGTTGTTGCAGCTTGCGAAAATATGCCATCAGGAAGCGCATATAAACCTGGTGACGTAATCATTTCAAAAATTGGTAAATCTATTGAAATTGATAATACAGACGCAGAAGGCAGAGTAACTTTAGCTGACGCCTTAGCTTACGCTGAAGAACTTGGCGTTGATGAAATTATTGATATTGCAACATTAACAGGTGCTTGTATGGTTGCATTTGGCAGCGTTGTAAGTGGTATTTTAGGTAACAACGACAAAAAAGTAAAAGAATTTATTGCTGTTGGTGATGAAATTGGTGAAAGATATTGGCAACTTCCAATGTATGAAGAATACGGTGAAGGTCTAAAAAGCAAAATCGCTGATATGAAAAATACAGGTGGAAGAAATGGCGGAGCTTCTGCTGCTGGCATTTTCTTATCTAAATTCATCAAAAATACACCTTGGATTCATATTGATATTGCAGGCACAGCCTTTGTAAACGATATGGCAACAGGTGTTGGCGTTAAAAGCTTTGTTAAATATATTGTTGGATAGTTATGCTAAAAGTAGTTAAAACAGCTCAAACAAAAGAAAATAATACAATAACGCTTTATGAAACAACAAATGAAAACTTCGACAAGACAATTCTGCTTGTCGGAGTTTTTCATGGTGAAGAACCACAAGGTAATTACTTAATTAACAAATATATTAAAACTGATTTGTCTCACATAAAAAATAAATTGGTTATAATTCCTTGTTTAAACCCAGATGGTATGGCAAAAAATCAACGCCAAAATGCAAATGGGATAGATTTGAATAGAAGTTTTCCTACAAAAAATTGGAAAGTTACAACAAGAAAAGAATATTTTGGTGGCAACGAATCAGCTAGTGAAATTGAAACTAGATTTATGATGGAAGTGCTTGAAAATTACAAATTTGACGCTATTTTGTCCATTCATGCACCTTTTGAAATAGTTAATTATGATGGACCTGCTAAAGAATTGGCAGAAAAATTATCTAAAATAACAGGATATCCAATTCAAGGGGATATTGGCTACCCTACCCCTGGTAGTTTCGGTAATTATGCAGGCGTTGAGCGAAATATTCCAACAGTAACGCTAGAACTTCCAGAAAACGTATCAAATGAAGAACTTTGGCTTGTAAACAATCCTGTTTTTGACTATTTAGCAGAAAAGTTTTAAAAATAAAAAACGTTAAAACACTAGTCTTGTAAACATTAGCGTAATAAATTACTAAAAATTAGACTTTTATGGTATATTTGAAAATGCGATAGAAGCATTAAAGAAAAGGAAAAAATAATGATTTCAGTAAACGATTTAAAAACAGGCTTAACACTTGAAATTGACGGCGGACTTTGGAACGTTGTTGAATTTATGCACGTAAAACCTGGTAAAGGTGCAGCATTCGTTAGAACAAAATTAAAAAATGCTGAAACAGGTAACGTTGTAGAAAAAACTTTCAGAGCTGGCGAAAAAGTTGCTAAAGCTACTTTAGATAAAAGAGATATGCAATACCTTTACAAAGAAGGTAACGACTACGTTATGATGGACTTAGAATCATACGAACAAATTGGCGTTGCTGCTGATAAAATTGGCGATGGCGTTAAATACTTAAAAGAAAATATGAACGTTGCTATCTTACTTCACGGTACAGATATCATCGGTATTGATATTCCTAACTTTGTTGAACTTGAAGTTGTTGATACTCCACCAGCAGAAAAGGGTAACACAGCTCAAGGTGGTACAAAACCTGCTACATTAGAAACAGGTGCTGTTGTTAACGTTCCATTCTTCGTAACAAACGGAACAGTTATCAGAGTTGACACCAGAACAAACGAGTATCTAGATAGAGTTTAAGGACAATTATAATGAAATTTGATTTAGAATACTTAGAAAAGTTAGCGAACATAGTATATGAAAATGACCTTTCTGAAATTACTTTAGAAGATGATGAACAAGCAGTATGCTTAAAGCGTGAAAAACAAGTTGCTCCAGCAGTAGCTCCTATCATGCCAGCAGTTATGCCTGCAACAGTTACATCTCAAGTTGTTTCTGCACCAAAGGCTGCTGAAGCTCCTGTGGCTGCTCCAAGCGAGCCAAAAGGTAAACCAATTACAGCACCTATGGTTGGTACTTTCTATGCTGCTCCATCACCAGATGATGCGCCATTTGTTAAAGTTGGCGACAGCATTGCAACAGGTCAAGTTGTATGTATTGTGGAAGCTATGAAACTAATGAACGAAATTGAAGCAGAAACTTCTGGTAAAATCACAGAAATTTGTGTTAAAAATGGAGATTCTGTTGAATTCGGTCAAGTACTTATGTATGTTGAATAGCGGATTGCGAGCAGAGGCTGAAAATGAAAATGAAAAATTTCAGGACAGCGAAATCTCATACAAAATAAATAAGTAAAAAGAGAACTTTTTAGGTTCTCTTTTTTTTAAATTATATGTTTTAATGGGTTTTGCCATAAAGTACGTGGTACGTGGTTCGTCCCCCACCTTCTATGTAGGCCGTAGATTGAATATAAGGCAAGAATGATGGATTTGATTTTAGGTCATTTATTTTTGCAATAAATCCGTGAATGTCATGTCCCCATTTATTTGGACCTTTTTGACCGTTTAAATCAACTAAAAGAATTGGCATTGAAAAACTTCCGTATGGAATAAATATCATACCATCTGCAGTTACAAAAGCCTTTCCGCTTCTGATATTGGCTTTTCTAAAACCAGAAATTCCAGCTGTTTGTTTATTTGCATCAAAATCACTTACACCGTCATTTTTGTTTTTATAAATTGTATCGATGCCTTCCATATTTTCAGGAATACAGCCTTTAGCATATGCATTGGAACTACATTCTTTTACAACATTCATATTTACAAGGAATGATGCATAAATATCCTTACAATCATCAAATCTTCCATTGTAGTCTGATGGTATATTGTCTCCAGTTGCTTTAAATATCCAGCCAGTACAATTTCCTTTGCTATCATAACCCTTACAAGTTGCGCCACCACCATAGGGATTTACTTTCCAATATCCACAATAAATGGAATTACCATTATCTTGGCTATATTTTAACAACCCCTGATCAAGTACTGTTTTTGCTTTTTTTGCCAAGCTTGAATATTGAGCCCATTTTATTTGATTATTTAAAGTTGGAATAGCATATACAGCTATGAAACCTATAAAAACAAGAGCAACTAATGCTTCACCCATGGTAAAACCTAGTTTTATTTTATTTTTTATTTTACCAGGATGCTTAATCATAAAAAATAATCCTTTTATAAATACATAAAAGGATTATATATCTTGTTTATTGCTTTTGCAATTTATAAACTGATAACTTTTAAAATATCTTGTAAGTCAGCTTTTGTCTTTTTAACTTCAGTCGCAGAATATTTAATAGCGCTATCTGGATCTTTTAGTCCATTACCAGTTAAAATACAAACTGATGTTGAATCTTCTTTAACAAGACCCATTCTATGGGCTTTGATTAAACCGGCAACAGATGCAGCACTACCTGGTTCTGCTAAGATACCTTCTGTAGAAGCCATTAATTTATATGCTTCAATTATTTCATCATCTGTTACACAATCAATTGTACCGTTAGATAGGTCTCTAGCTCTTTCAGCTTGTTTCCAGCTTGCTGGATTTCCTATTCTAATTGCTGTTGCAATTGTTTCAGGTTTTGCAATTCTTTCCCCGCGAACAATAGCTGCTGCGCCTTCTGCTTCATATCCCATCATTTTTGGAAGATGTGATGATTTTTTAAGTGCAAAGAATTCTTCATAACCTTTAAAGTAAGCAGTAATATTTCCTGCGTTACCAACTGGAATAAAGTGGTAATCAGGAGCATCACCCAATGCTTCAATAATTTCGAAAGCACCTGTCTTCTGTCCTTCAATTCTGTATGGGTTTACAGAGTTTACAAGTGTTATTGGTGCATTTTTAGAAATTTCAATAACCATTTCTAATGCTTCATCAAAGTTACCTTGAATTGCAATAATTTCGGCACCATACATCATTGCTTGTGATAATTTACCTAGTGCAATGTAACCATCTGGAATTAAAACATATACTTTTACACCAGCTTTTGCACCATAAGCAGCTGCAGCAGCAGAAGTATTACCAGTTGAAGCACAAATAATAGCTTTAGAACCATCTTCAACGGCTTTTGTAACAGCCATTGTCATGCCTCTATCTTTAAAGCTACCTGTTGGGTTGGCACCTTCGTATTTCAAATAAACATTGCCTTTTATTCCTATTTTTTTCGCTAAATTATCAGCTTTAATTAAAGGAGTATTACCTTCGTTAAGCGTAATAATAGGAGTTTTGTCCGTAACAGGTAAATATTCTCTATATTTATTGATTAAACCTTGATAATGATATTTTTCCATATTGCCTCCTAGTTCATTACTCTTAATAGGTTATTTATTTTAATAATACATTCTGATTTTAAAAGTTCTTCTAAAGCCTTTTGAACATCAGATTCTTTACTTTTTTCTGTGATTACAACAATTTCTGCTGTATTATCTTCGTTAATTCCATTTTGCATGATTGTTGAAATGTTAATATTATTTTTGCCGCAAATAGTTCCAATGATACCAATTGCTCCAGGGTTATTACCTGCATTGATTGATAAGTAATACTCGTTGTAAGTATCTCCAATATCAATTTGGTCAGCTATTTCGTTATGGTTACATATTGCTTGCGGGATTGGTCTATCTGATGATTCAAGTTCGGCAGCCAATACAAGTAAGTCGCCAACAACAGAACTTGCTGTTGGGTCTGCACCAGCTCCAGCACCAGTTAAAACCAAATCACCAACTGGTTTTCCGCTTAGCATAATAGAATTTGTAGCGTTATCTATTTTTGCTAATAGGTGTTTTTTAGAAATTAACATCGGGTGAACCCTAACATCTATTTTGCCATTTTCTAAAACTTGTCCCATAGCGATAAGCTTGATTCTATAACCAAGTTCTTTTGCTGACTTTATATCTTGTGCGGTAATTTTAGTTATACCTTCACGATAAATTTTATTTATATCAACTTTTTTATTGAAAGAAATTGTTGATAAAATAGCTATTTTATATGCAGCATCAAATCCTTCAACATCACCTGTTGGGTCCGTTTCTGCATAACCAAGTTCTTGCGCTTGTGTTAATGCAGTTTCATATGAAAGGTCTTTTTCTGCCATTTTTGTAAGGATGTAATTTGTTGTTCCATTTAAAATAGCCGCAATTTTTGTAATTTTATTTGCACAAAGTATTGTCTTGACAGGCATTATAATTGGGATACCGCCAGCTACTGCTGCTTCATATAAAATGATTACGTTGTTTTCTTTTGCTATTCTAAAAAGTTCACTTCCATTTTTCGCAAGTAGTTCTTTATTTGCAGTAACTATATGCTTTCCATTTTTTATTGCTGTTTTTAATAAGTCAAAAGTTGGGTTAACACCACCAGCAACTTCTATGACAACATCAATTTCTGGGTTATTAACAATTTCGTATGCGTTATCGGTTAATAAGGTCTCATCAAAATTTTCAATATTTCTTTTTTTATTGATGTTTTTTACTGCAATTTTAACGATTTGAATGTCTTTAAACGATTGTAGTACATTGTACACACCGCCACCAACAGTTCCAAACCCGATGATTCCGACTTTTAGTGCTTTCATAAATTCTCCGACTATTTGTGTATAAAACAATTAAACCACAATTAATAATAAAAAACACCTTGTAAATTAATACTCCAAGAATTGATTTTAAGAAATGTAACGAAATTTAAGACTTCTGAATTTGACCCTTAAAAAATGTTTTTATATACATGTAAGCAAAAGATAAACACTAGGAGCACAGGATATGGAATATGTTTCATTATTTAGTAACGCAGCATTTGGCGGAAATAGTACTGTATTTTCTGTGTCACGAGGTGGAGAAACAGCTGGTAGTGTAGCTAGAAGCGTTGGTGTATCTGGCTTAGGTGGCGAGACAGCTGGCAGTGTTGCAAGTTCATCTTGTGGCTCATCTTGTGGTTCTTCTTCTGGTGGTTGTTCTTTTTCTGCTATTGCATAAATGGGAAAAACAGTAAATACACATAAAAAAAGAGATGCTTTTAAAGCATCTCTTTTTCTTTAGAAAAATTTTAAACTTGTTTCATTGCTGCGTAGCAATCTTTACAATAAACTTCTTTTCCTTCGATTGGCTTGAATGGAACTTTTGTTTGACATCCGCATTTTGTACAAGTTACTTCAAATAGTTTTTTTCTATTTTTTTGTCTTCTGTTTTTTCTGCATTCATTGCAACGTTTTGGTTTGTTAACAAGTCCTCTTGATGCATAGAATTCTTGTTCTCCTGCAGTAAACACAAATTCACTTCCGCAATCTTCGCAAATAAGCTTTTCGTCTTGGTACATTTAGTTTTCTCCTTAATTTGGGTAATGCTTGTAAATAATTTGCGATAGGAATAAAAGGTTTTATTACTAAATAGTTATCTACAAGTGATATTGTATAATTTTACTTTGTTTTTAGCAAGAAAAAAGATAAGAAGTATTTCTAGAGTATAATATTAAGATATGTAAAAAATTTAAAAAACATGCCAAACATGTGGCAATAATATTATTTTAGGAGATTTAAAACTGCAGGTAGTCATCTGTGAGGAACAATGGTCTATAACGTAGGGGTACAACAAAACATTAGTAACAGGGCGGTAACACCGTCTTTTGGTGCTGAAAAGCAAGAAAAAAGAAGTAAGTGTGAAAACCATGACGCAATTATGGTTGCGGAAATGAAAAAGCATCCAATTTCCACTAACTTGAAAATTCAAGCAGATAAATTTGTTAATGCTTGTACAAAATATCCCAAAAAAGGTTTATCTGGCAGTAAAAATGCTAATTTCTATGAATTCCTAACAATGGGCAGTGTTCCTTATGTTGTAGGTAGTGCAATGATGATAGGCGTGTTTAATGCAGCATCTAAATTTTTTGATACCCCAGCTGCAAAAAATGCATCTAAACTAGGTAAAAAAATGGGACTTGGTGTTTTGGCTTATGGATTAGCTAAAACAGCTTCTAAAAAACTAATAGAACTTCCTGTTAAATGGAAGCATGGCATTGATGTTAACATGCCATATAAAAAAGTTGTTTATGAATTGCCAGAAGAAGGTAATAAAGATAACTTAGTTACACATGAATATCACAAAGTGTTTGAAAGTGTAGATTTCCCACGTTGGGATTTATTATACGGAAATGAAAATTTTGGTCCAGAAAGAAATGCATATTTTGAAAAAGTTGCTAAGAAAATGGGCATGGATGATGGTGATTTAGAGCATGCCGATCAAAAAGTTAAACCAAAAATTAAAGAAAAATTGGTTCAAACAAAAGTATTTTCAACATTAGCATCATATTTATGGGCTGGAACAGCCGTTGGTGTTGCAATGCAAAAGCCTTGGGAAAGTTTAAAACTTGGTAAAGGTTTTGTGAAAGACTTCGGTTCAAAATTTGTTGAAAGTTGTAAACAATTTGTTAAAAATGAGAGCAAAGGTGCGACAATAGCGGGTAGAGCCCTATTAGGTGCTGCTGTTGGGGTTACTTTGTTAGGCAATTTCATGACTCTTTTTGACTTTAATAAAGATAAGGGGTCAAAAACGCAAGCTTCAACTTCGTTGATTGATAATAGTAAAGAAAAGGTAGTATGTTAGGATGACAAACGTTTTAAATAATATTATTGCGAATCAGCCTATTAAACCTGCAAAACAGGCGCCTCTACCTGCGTTTACTTTTAATGCTGAAGGAAAAATTAAACCTCTTGATGATAAAGCAAAATTATTACCATCAAGAATTTTTGGTTCTCCAATTGAATATGTTAAAGATTTAAAACAAGATGTTGTAAATATTGGTCGTGCTGCTACAGGTAAAGCAAATGACCATGAATTAGGTAGAATAAATGATGTGGCAATGAAACTTGGTTCTTTAGGTTTGGCTGCATATTTATTTGCTAAAAATCCATTAAAATTAAGTAAGGCAATGGAATTTGTTGGTTTTGGTACATTCTTTGCATCTATGGCATTGTGGCCTAAATTAGCAATCCAAGCTCCTATTAAAGCGAGAACTGGTGTTGATATTCACCAAAAATATGTTGATTCTCAAGGCCGTAAAAAGATGTTACATCAAGACCCTCAATATGATTTAACAGATTTATATTCAAGAGAAGATCTTGATAAAATGGGTAAAAAACTTGGTGTAAGTGAAAATCTTCCTGATAGAGACAGCTTTATTAAGCAAAGAGCTAAAAAGACAGCAACTCAAGGTAATACATTATGGATGATGACTGCAGGTATTGCAACTCCTGTAATGAGTGCTTTGGCTTGTAATAGATTAGAAAAACCAATTAACAATGCTATTGAAGCATTCGATTTGAAAACATCTCAAAAGGCTTTAGAAACAGGTAAGACTGGTTTCTTCCAAAAAATTAAACAATCAATGGCTGATAAAGCATTTAGTAAATTCTTAGCTAAAAATGCAGATAAAACTGTTGATGAAAAGATGGCTGGCAAAATTGCATCATATATGGGACTAAATTTAAACTCTGCAAGTATGCAATCAGCTGTAGCTTCTGAAATTGCAGGCATGACAAAAGCAGTTACTATTGACGAAAACTTCGTTAGAAATGCTTTAAAGGGTCAAGTTGATGATGCAATTATTGCTTCTGTAGTAGGTACAGATGCCTTTAAATTAGCTGCTCAAGAAGGTTCATTAAAGAACATTGCTACATTGCTTTCACAAAGTGCTGTTGAAGGTAAAGTTGCTCAACAAAAATTATCAGGTAAATTGTTAGCAACTCTTGGTAAAGCACAAAAATCTGGTGCTAAACCAACTGTTGGAGATGTTACTGAGAAAATAAAAGGCTTATATGGTTCTTTATCTGGTTTGACTTCGGATAAACAAATTCTTGACAGATTTGTAAGTGCAAGAGTTGGTGACAAATCTGGTACTTATATTGCAAATCAATGGTCTAGAGTTTGTGATGGATTTATTAAATCATTAGGATTAAATGGAAAAGAATTAAAAGCATTAGCAGATGGAGATATGAGCATATTATCTAAAAAATTAGCTGCAATCTCTGCTGATGATGAAGCTTATAATAAAGTAGTTTCTAAGTTAATGAAATTAATTGGTGACTATGAAGCAAAAACAGGTCAAAAGTTCATTGAAACAGTTCAAGCTAAATCAGCTCAAATGAGTAGTGCAGCAAGTGAAGCTTTAAGCGCTGGTGGTTTCGCTGAAGTTGCTAAAAAAGTTTCAACTGAAGCAACTAAGGGAACACTAAAAAATGTAGTTGATGGTGCTGCAAGAGAAAGAGTTGCTGGTGCTCAATCATCATTCTATAGACTATTACAATCTTTAGATTTATTTAAACGCATAGGTTCTTCAAATGCAGAGTCTAAACTTGCTCAAATGTTAAAAGATGCGGGTAAAGTTGCTGATGATGCTGCTGTAGAAAAATTAATTGATGCATTCAGAGGTATAGCTTTAAGTGCTACAGCTACTGAAAATATTAAAAAATTAAAAGAAGTAGGAATTGATTTAGCAGAAGAAGAATACAAATCTATTGTAAAAACATTATCTCCTGATTTAAGATTCCAACTTAGTTCTGTGTTGAAAAAGGCTGGTAAACCTTGCAATGGTACTGCTGTAGATAAACTACTAAAAGCTTGCAAAGATATGGTTTTAAATGCAACAACAACAGATTATGTTGAAAAACTAAAGAGTGCTGGTTTTGAACTTTCTGAAAAAGAATACAAAGCAGTTATGAATGTACTGTTTGGTGAAAAAGCTGGTTCTACAATTAAAGCTTCTTTAGGTGGCGGTGAACAAGCAAGTGCAATGTTAAGAGGCTTTGGTGCTTATAAATCTGAATTTATGAGTAAGGTTGCTAATTGGCAAAATGGTATGACTCCAGAATTATCAAGATGTGTTGTAGATGCGGCAACAAATGGTGCAAATGCAATTGAAAGAAACAACCTTGCTGGAAAACCGGTTAGTGAATTAGTTCGAGATGTTGCAAAACAAACTTATAATTCTAATAAGTGGTTAAAAATCTTTGGTGGTACAATGATTGCATTAACAGCTGTAACATTGGTTGCAGGTTTGGCAATCGGAAGAAAAAGCAAAATTGAAAAACAATTAGAACAAGAAGGCAAACAAGTAAATGGCTAATTATATTGATAGATATCTTACAGTAGCTCCATCGACTCCAGTACAAAAAACACCGGAGCCAGTTGCTGTTGTAACTACAGCGCAACCAAGACAAATTCAGTCTTTAGGTTCTAATGTATTAGAACAATTCCTTCAAAATCAAGGTGTTGTTGCTGCTGCTAAAGTTTCTTCTGTCAATAATAACCAAACACAAGGTGTTTATAAAAACAATTTAAGAACAAGATTTCAAAATAACCAAGCAACAATAATGGGTGTTATTATAAGAAATTGGGGTGCTGAAGACAAAGTTGGTAATGAGCTTTTAAGAGAAGGTGATGTTAAAGGTACATTTAACAACGCTGTTAAAAGACTTGATGAAATGAAAAAACTTGGCATCAATACATTACACGTATTACCTGTAAACCCTCCTGGTAAAACAAATGCAATGGGTACAGCAGGTTCAGTTTATGCTCCAGAAGATTTCTTAAAAATAGACCCAGCTTTAGATGACCCAAATGATCCAAGAACTGTAAAAGAAGAATTCAAAGCGTTCTGTGACGAGTGTCATAAACGCGGCATCAGTGTTATGTTAGACTTGCCAAGTTGTGCATCTTATGATTTATTCTTGGCAAGACCAGAATTGATGGCATTTGAAAAAGATGGTACTCCAAAGACTCCTCAAGGTTGGAACGATATTAGAATGTTCTCTCCTTGGAAGGATGAAACAAAACGTGAGTTAAATCCAGCATTATTACAAATGCACAAAGATTTTGTAGACTTATGCATTGATGTTGGTGTTGATGGTATTCGTAGTGACGTAGCTAGAACAAAACCTACTGAATTTTGGGATATTTTAATTAATTATTCTCGTGCTAGAGATCCAGAATTTGCGTGGTTGGCAGAAAGCTATACATACGAAGATGCATCTCCACAATTAAACATGAATTATGATAGACCAGAAGATTCTTTAAGAGCTGGCTTTGATAGCTATTATGGTCAATATCATATTTTCCATGAATGGACAAAAGCTCAAGATTTACACAACTATGTAAAAGAAAACATTGATATGTCTCAAAACTTAGATGCTGGTAAATCTTTAATTGGTTCATTTGGTACTCACGATGACATTTCAATTATGAACCATGGTGGTGTTACATTTACAAACTTAGTTTCTGGTCTACAAGCAACACTTCCTATGTTGAATCCATATTATTTTGATGGTTATCAAACAGGTGATGACTATTTATATGATTTTGAAGGAACATCTGATAAACAAACAGATACTGACTCTGAAGAATGTACTGTTCACAGAGGAAGACCTGATATCTTTAACTTCTCAAGACCATTAATTGGTGACCATCCAGAATGTGGTGACTTTATGCAAAATACATTAGAAGTTAGAAGTAATAAAAAATATCAAGATATTCTAACAAAAGGTTCTTATATTCCATTAAAAGTTGGTGAAGATAAAAATAATCAAATTATTGCGTTTGCTCGTCACTTAAATGGTAAAACATTAGTTGTTGTAGCAAATAGAGATGTAAACCATAGACAATCAGGTTTGGTTGAAGTTCCGGGTATGAGCGGAAATCAAAGATTATCTAACTTGTTCAAATCTTATGGTGAAAACAGTGAGTTCCAAACTAGAGATGGTGCAATCGTTACCGACTTAGGACCTGGCAGAATTCACTTATTTGAAGTTAATACTCCAAATATTGAGAAATCTGGTCTAGAGGTTTTAAAACAAAAATTATAGGTATTTTATAATGCAAGTTTCTCTTTCTCCCTCTGTACAAAATTATAATAAAGCTCAAGCACGTCCAACATTTAAGGCGAATGTGCTTGAAAGTGTTATAAATAATAATGGGAAAATGCTTATAGATACTTTTCAAAATAAACCAGTTGATGTTAAAGAAAAAACTTTAACAGAAAAAGAAAAAACAGAACTTCAGGCAAAAAGAGTTAAAAGTGCTGTAAAACGTTTAATCGGTGTAATATTATTTGCAGATATTTTGTATTTTGCTATGAAACGTAGCTTTAAATACACCAAAATTGATCAAGCTGCAAAGAAAGTAGAACAAGCGAAGAAAATAATTGCTCCACCGGTTATTCCTCCTCCAGCTTTTGATATTCAACCTGTGACTCTTATTTAATTAATTCAACGCCAGAACTTGTTCCTAGCCTTGTTGCACCAGCATTCACAAGGGCAATTGCTTTTTCTTTGTCTTTAATTCCGCCAGAAGCTTTGATTTTAACATTACTTCCTTTTAATGTTTCATTCATCAATGCTATATCTTCAATTTTTGCTCCAACGCCATTTTCTACAAAACCAGTTGATGTTTTTGCAAAATCGGCACCCGCTTTTATTATTATTTCGCATGCTTTAACAATTTCTTCTTTTGTTAAAAGATCTGTTTCAATAATTACTTTTAATGGAATATTTCCACAAGCTTTTTTTACTGTTTCAATGTCTTGTTGAGTATAATCAAAATCTTTATCTTTTATAGATTGTACATTGATTACCATATCTATTTCATCAGCACCATCTTCAATTGCTTTTGTGGTTTCAAAAGCTTTAACTTCGCTGATGCAAGAACCAAGCGGAAATCCAACAACTGTTACTACTTTAACTTGGGTATCTTTCAAGTAATTTTTTGCAGTTTTAACGTTGCAACCATTAACACAAACACCTTTGAAATTATTAATTTTTGCTTCTAGTAATAATTTTTCTAAATCTTCTTTTGTTGCGTCTTGTTTTAATAATGTGTGTTCAATATATTGTTTTAAATCCATAGTTTACCTTATACTTTCCAGCATTTGCGTTGTTTTAAATCTTTTTGGTGAATAATATTCAATATAATTTTTTAATAGGTTTATGCAAATATCGCATATTTTTTCTGTTACCAAATCATCATATTTTGTTTGTGTATTAAAATCCTCTTTTAAGATTGTGTTTAAGAATTCTTTTATTTTTTGTGGAATTTTAATTTTTTTGCATACATCGATAGCACAATCTTTGCATAATATACCACCTTGTTCTATTGAAAAATAAATTTCTTCTGAATTTGGTTCTTTTTGACATTTTACGCAGTCATTTAATTCAATTGAGTAACCAGTTATATGCATTATTTTTATTTGAAATTTTAGAACACTTAGCATTGCTTGTTCTTTTGTTTTGGCATTAGATAGTTTTTCTAGAAATGAATAAAACAAATTGTATATTTCTTCGCTATTTGGATCGTTTTCTATGCCAAAATTTGACACTATTTCACTGCAATACATTGCATAGAATAATTTATTCATATCATTTCTAAGATTAAAAAATGTGTTTAATGCTTCTGCTTGGCAAATTGTATCAAGCGTTTTACCTTTGTTTAGCATTAATTTATTGGCAACAAGCATATCCATTCTTCCGCCAAGTTTGCTTGTTGTTTTTTTGATGCCTTTTGCAACTCCCTTTATTAACCCTTTTTCTTTTGAATACATAACAATAATTTTATCAGCTTCGCTGATATTGTATGATTTTAGGTTAATAACGTTTGTTGTAAATTGTTCCCTCATTAATAATCCATTTTTCCGCTACCAGTGTATACACCACGTATTAACTGTTGAAGTTCATTTACATTGTCAGAATTATCTAGTGCAACCTCTTTTGTGATTAAGTCTTTTTTGTATAGGTCGTGAAGTGACATATTAAATGTAATCATATCTTCATAAGAACCCTTTTGTACCAATTTGTAGATTTCTTCAAGTTCATCTTTCATAATGAAGTCTTTAATTGTTGGTGTAGAAACAAGAAGTTCTACTGCTGGAATTCTTCCTTTACCAGATGATTTTGGTAACAATTTTTGTGAAATGGATCCTCTAAATACTGTTGCAAATTGGCTTCTTACGGCATCTCTTTCTGATGGTGGGAAGAAGCTTAATATACGGTGTATTGTTTGAATTGCATTGAATGTGTGAAGTGTTGCAAATACCAAGTGACCAGTTTCTGCCGCGTGAAGAGCACTTTGAACAGTCTCCATATCTCTTATTTCGCCGATTAATATAACATCTGGGTCTTGTCTTAAAGCAAATTTTAAACCATCTATATAATCAGCGGTGTCGATACCAATTTGTCTTTGTGTAAATATAGCTTTTTTGCTTTTATAAATGTATTCAATAGGGTCTTCAATAGTTACAATGTGCTTTTTCTGTGTATTGTTTATGTGGTCTAAAATTGAAGCAATAGTTGTTGATTTACCACTACCAGTCGCTCCAGTAATTAAAACAATACCATTGTCAAATTGAGTTAATTTTTCAATGTTTTGCGGTAAATTAAGTTGAGCAATTTGAGGAATGTCATATGGAATCATACGGACTGTCATTGAATGATGGCCAAATGACATTGCAAGGTTTACCCTGAAACGAGATACGTTTTCAATTTCATATGGAAAGTCAGAGTCATATGAACGGAAAATTTTATCTCTCATTGCAACAGGTGCCATTGAATCAATAGCATCAATCATATCTTGTTCTGTAACTGGTGGTAGTTTTGATTTCATTATTTTGCCATCAATACGGAATGATGGAACTTCACCTACAATAAAGTGCAAGTCTGATGCGCCAAGTTCAATTGCCTTTTTTAATAGTGTATCTATTGTGTATTCGCTCATTTAATTACTCCAAAAACCTATATAGTAATAGTATATTACTTTTTTAGGTTTTGAGGAATATTTTTACAATATTTATAATAAAATTAAGATGTTTTATCTAACGGTGGTAGACCTTTTTCATTTAATAAACCATCAACAACTTTTTTGTATTTGTAATAGTAACCAGTATTTTGTTGGCATTTTTCAATAATTTTGTTTTTCTTTAGTTCGTTGTCTGTTTCGTGGATATTTAGCTCATCTGCAATCTTGTTGATGTATTGGGTTTTATTAAATGAAATACTGATATTTCTAATTGCTTTTTGGAAATAAGGATTAGAAATTAGTTTACTTTTATATTCTTGTGGAGAATTTATAAAGATATGTGTGTGTGGGTTTTTACTTCCTGCAATAAAATCATTTTGATTATTATCATAAAACAATGGCTCCAATGAATTTGAGTCTTGGTAACCAAGTCTGTAAATCCAAGATTTACCATTATCTGCAAATTTTAAATCGTGGCTATGAACACGTAATTGCCACTCTTTACCATCTTTGTCTTCCCATTCTGCAGAAATAGAGTATAAAATATCATGACTAGATTTAGAAGTTGCATATGGCTTAATTTGAATCATTGCATCTTTTGGCATTAATCTTAATATATTTTCAATAGTTATATTTTGTGAATTACTATTGTTATGTAATCTACTTAAAATATTTTTGTATTTATTTTTTGTAGCTTCAGTATCAAGAGTTTCACCAATAAATGGTTCTGAAATTCCATCAATGCCTTTAGAAATAATACATTCACCATTTTCTTCTATAATATCGACGATAAAGTGTCTTGTAGCTTCTTCAAGTGCATTTATTTCTTCAATAGAAAAATAAGGATGAGTGGATAAATCGATATTGAGTGCTTTTTTCTGTTCATTACTAAGTGCTTGTAATGGTCTTAAAAGCGCGATTGTACCATCATATGCAATATAATTTTCTTTTTCCCCATTTTGATTTTTAACAATCATAATAGGTGTTGAGTTTTTACTAGCTTTTTGTAATGCAACACTATATCCTTGTTTTTGTGAATCAGTTGGATTGAAACTTAAAGTACCATTGTTAAAAGTATGTTCTTCTGGTAAAGAATAAAAATCATTTCTTTTTATCTTTGTTCCATCGATATTATCAGATACTAGAATGGAATTAAATAAATCAAATATTTGTTTGTCCTCACCCGTAGCTCCTTGCCAGAATATATTTGGGTCAACTAATCTAAACTTAGCCATTAGGTCTTCATTTTTGGCTATAAAGACTGCATTTTCTGGGTCTATACCTAATGTTGTCGTTAGATATCTATAGTTTTTGTCGTATTGAGATGACAATTTATTTTTATCAACGATTTTTTCAAGGTCACTATAACTAAATCCTTTAAAATCAAATTCGCCATTTCCTTTTTTGAAAATATTATTACCATTTTCATCCTGTAGTTTTGATAATTCTGCAGCAAGGTCTGGAACATGCATATTCTTGGATCTTGATTTTAAAATAGGTAATATTTGTCTATAATCTTGCAATTGTATTGCAGTTAATTTATATCTACCCATTAATTCAAGGTCATCATAGGTAAATCCATCAAAATCAAATTCACCATTTTCTTTTTTGAAAACATTGTTTTCATTTTCATCTTGAAACTTGGCTAATCCTCCTGCAACATTAAGAACATCAATATTTTTAAACTTTGATTTTAAAATGGGCAAAATTTGTTTAAAGTCTTGAAATTGTGATCTGGTAAATTTAAAATCTTGCCACTGTGATACAGTAAACTTATATTCCCCTATTTCTTCGATTTCTTCATAAGTAAATCCATTAAAATCAAATTCACCATTTTCTTCTTGGAAAATATTTTTTTTATTTTCATCTTGTAGCTTTGCTAGTTCAGCAGCAACAAGTTCAACTCGCAACCATTCATAAGGCATTGATTTTAAAATAGATACGATTTGTTTATAATCTTTCACTTGCGATGCAGTTAATTCATTTATCATTATTGCATCAAAATCATTTTCATTAAAGTTGCCAAAATCAAATTCACCGTTTTCTTTTTTGAAAATATTTTTTCCATTTTCATCTTGTAATTTTGTTAATTTGGCAATTGAGGAACTTTTAAAATTGTGAGATTTTTTAAGTTTTATATAATCCTGAAGTTCGGCGGAAGTTAATCTATAATTGCTTATTGCTTGAATATCTTTAAAACTAAATTCATCAAATTTAAATTCACCATTTTCTTTTTTGAAAATATTGTTTCCATTTTCATCTTGTAGTCTTGCCAATTGAGCTGCAAGAGTTGAAATATCTTCTTTTTTTGCACGAGCACAACCTGCCAAGTATTCTTTTTTTCTTATAGGATCATTTGATCCTATAAACCCCATACGTTCTCTCCAGCTAAGTTCTTTTTGATAACTAGGAGTTGACTCTATAATAGTTCGAATTTGTATATAATCTTGTACCTGTGATGAAGTTAATCTATAATTACTTATTGCTTGAATATCTTCAAAACTAAATTCACAAAAGTTAAATTCACCATTTTCTTCTTTTAGAATATTGTTGCCATTTCCATCCTGCAGTTTTGCTAATTTAGCGGCAATATGAAAAATTTCGTATTGTTTACGATTAGGCATTGATTTTAAAATTGTTAAAATTTTAATATAATCTTGTGCTTGTGATGAAGTTAATTGGTATATTCTTATTGGAGTAAGTTGTGAAATTTTAAACTTATGAAGAATAAATTCTCCATTTTTGCCTTTAAAAATATTCTTGCCATTTTTGTCTTGTAATTTTGCAATATAAGATATGTTTTGTTTAACCAAATCACGCACATTTTTTTCATCTTTAAAACCATAAACTTTTAGCATTGATTTGAAGTCTTCATATTGCCTAAAATCTTTGAAGTCATATTTTGCTAATTGTGCTATTTCTTCATTTGAATTTTTATTTTTTATGTAGCTTATTATTAACTCTGAGCTTAGCACTTTAGAAGAATTGTGGTCTCTCACAGATGTATACATAAATGGCTTATTTTTAAGTTCTGCATATCTTTTTAATTCATCTTCATCTAATTCTTCTTTTGCACACAAAACAGCTTCTTGTGAAGATAGAGTGTAAATATCATCTGTTCCATCTTCTTTTTTATAAGGTAATTGTTTTGATTTTAATTCAAAAAATCGTTCTGTTTTGCCGTCATCTAAATTATGAACTGTGCATAAAGCAGCTTCGAATAAATCCAGCTTCTTTCCACTATAGTCTTTTTCTAATCTATCTATAAAATCTTGTATATTTTCAGTCTTATCTAAGCTAAAAGCTAGGCAAGTCATAATTTCATCTTTTGACAATTTGCGATTATTTTTAAATAATTCATTTGATAAGTTTTCTATTCTGATTTTGTCTTTGTCATTAATGTCATACTTAATTATGTTTATTGCAATGTCTGGCATAAGCTCTTCATCATCAACTAAATTAAAATATCTTTCAATATTTGAATTTTTTGTAAGTCTATTTACAATTAACTCTTTTGCTTCTATTGGAGTTAATGCTCTGGGTATATTAATTGTCTTTGCTCTTTTTGTGATAGGGTCTTGAATGCCATCACCATATGTAATATTTTCTACATTATTAATGTTTATTAGGGATAAAAATTTATTGCAAACAGAACTATCTTCTATTCTTCTAGAAGAAATTTCGTTAAGTAGGGCATCTATTTCTGCATCTGAGTATTCGGCGCATAAAGTATTTCTAAAATGATTCCAAGCGTTGGGATTTTTAAATTTGCTAAAAACATTTTGGTGTTTATTTCGTAGGTTTGTTAAAGTATCTCCTTTAAATGATATTTTGTTATATGCTTGTAATAATTTACCACTTGGTTTTGCAAGGTTTGTTTGGATATTTTTTCCAGCGGAAATATCCTGTTTTTTCTTTATGTCTTTTTTATTATCCGAATTTGAATTTTTATTTCTAATTTCGAAATTGGGGTTGATAAAATCCACTGATTTCTCCAAAATAGAACACTTATATCATAGTTCCCGTTGTCTTATTAAAATAGTTTGATTTTTAGTCTTTTTTTACAAACATTAATATTATGTAATGTTTTTGACTATTATGTTTATTTGTTGTGTAATAAATGTATCTAGATTAGGGTACCATCAAATTTAATGTATATAAAAGAATTACAAGTCGACAACTTTAAATCTTTTGCAAATGATATGACTATCCCGTTTTTAAAGGGCTTCACTACGATATCGGGGCCAAATGGTTCGGGGAAAAGTAATATCATTGATAGTATTTTGTTTGCGCTAGGTCTGGCTAGTGCTAGAAATTTGCGTACAGAACAGCTATCAGACTTTATCTCTACCCACACAAAAAGGAATGAAGCGTTTGTTAAGGTTGTTTTTGAGCCTGAAAATGGCGAAGAAGAACCAATTAGCGTTGGAAGAAAAATTAGAAAATCATCTCAAGGGTTTAACAGTGTTTATTACTTAAACGACCAAGTTTCAACTTTAACTGAGATTCATACACGCCTTGAAAAATATCGCATTACTCCAAACAGTTATAACGTTATGATGCAAGGTGATGTTATGAGCATTACAAACTGCTCAACTGTTGAAAGACGTAAGATTATTGATGAAATTGCAGGTATTGCTGATTTCAATAGAAGAATTGATAAGGCGCAAGAAGAGCTTTTAACTGTTGAAGAAAGAGTTGAAAATGCTAATTTAATCTTGACTGAAATTGAATCATCTATCGAAAGATTGGCTCAAGAGAAAGAAACAGCTTTAAAATATCAAAAATTAAAAACTGAAAAATTCCAGCTAGAGAGCCAAATTACGACTGTTAAATACTTTGATATAAAAAGAAATTTAGAGTTAGCTCACCAAAATATTTTGGAGTTTAACAAAAAGAAAAAAGAAGAAGAAAATAACCTTAAAAAGTTAGAAGATTCTCTTCTTGAAATTAAGCAAAGATACAAAGAAATTTCAGAACTTGTTAAAAGTAATGGTGAAGCAGAACAAATTGAAACTAAAAAACAATTAGAAGAATTGAAAGGTCAAATTTCAAGAAAAAATTTGGCAATTAGTTCTGTTGAAAAAACTATTCATGATAACCTAAAAACCATTGAAAACTCTAAAAATGGTATCGATAACCATAAAGAAAAAATTGAAAAAATCAATTTGAAGATTGAAGAGAAAAAAGCGGAAATTGCTTCAATTGAAGAAAATATTAAAATCCAAGAAGCTGAACTTCAAAAGATTTTAGAAGAAGTTTCTGGTTTAAACAAAAATGCTGATAAGCAAATTGAAGAAAGAAATAACTTAAAGAAGGAACTTGAAAAATTAAAAGAAGATGAGTGGAATATAAAATCAGAGACTATTCCATTAGAGACAGAGTTGGCTTCTTGCAAAAAAGATATTGAAAACGCTAAAAAATCACTTGCAGAGTTAACTGCTTTTAAAGCTAATTTTAAAGACAACAAAGATAAGCTTCAAATTCAAGTGGAAGAATTAACAAAAGAGCAGGCTGATTATAAATTAGCGCAAGAAAATGTTATGTATAATTTAGACAAAAATAAAAATGAATTGTCTGACTTAATGCATGATATTCAAATGGCGCAAAGAAAGATTATTACAATAGAAGCTCAAAAAAGTGCTTATGAAGAAGTAAATCTTGGCCGTGCTATTGATTCAATTTTAAAAGCAAAAATACGTGGTGTTCATGCTCCATTGTTGCAATTGGGTAGTGTTGATAAGGAATATTCAACAGCATTAGAAGTTGCAATGGGCGGTAGAATGAAAAACATTGTTGTTGATGATGTTGATGTTGCTCGCACATGTATTGACTATTTAAAGTCTGCAAGAGCAGGTAGTGCAACATTCTTACCATTAGATAAAATGAAACCAGCACCATCTAGTTTGAAATTACCAAAAGAAAAAGGTGTTATAGATTATGCTATTAACCTTATTGATTTTGATGATAAATATTTAGATGCTTTCTTCTATGCATTAGGTGATACTTTAATTGTTGAAGATTATGATTGCGCAAAAAGATTAATTGGTAAATTCCGTTTAGTTACTTTAGATGGAAGCTTGTTTGAAAAATCTGGTGCTATCACTGGTGGTGATAGACGTGATACTGGTTTGAAATTTAGCCAAAATCAAGATGAAGAGTTGAATAAATATAAAACTCGTTTTGCTGAATTACAAAAACAATATCAAGCACTTGAAGCAACAAGAAAAGAACTTGAAGCAAAGCAAGAAAAAATTAGAGCAAATTATTCAAATACAATGACAGCCCTAAATGGTGCAAAAATTGAGCTGAATAATTTGAACAATAATTCTCAAAATAATGAACAAAGAATTGAAGAATACAATAAAACAATCAAAGAAAATGAACCAAAAGTTCAAGCTATTGAAAAGAAACTTGAAAAATATGAAGAAAAAATGGTTGATTTGAATGATAAAATGCTTGTTCTTCAAGATAAGATTGCTGAAATTGAAAGCAAAATGACCGAAGGCGAACTTAAAAAGCTTAAGGAAATGACTGCTGCAATTGAAAATCAAATCAAAGAATATCAAAATAAAATTTTAAAATGTAATAATGAAATTTCTGAAGCAAATAGAGATATTGACTTCAATAAAGAATTAATTAAAGCAAAAGAAGAACAAATCCAAAGATTGTTAAAAGACAACGAAATTGGGGCTCAAGATAAAGTTAAATATGCTGAAGAAATTAAAGAAATTGAAGTGAAAGCAGCTGAACTTGAAGAAAAAATTAAAACTTTAGGTGAAAAATTGCTTGAACTTCAAAAACAAAGAGATTTGGTTCAAGAAGAACTTTTAGCTGCTGAAAATAACAAGAATAAAATCACCAATGAAATTGAGAGAATTGGTGAGCAAGTTGAAGCGTTTAAAGCTAGAAGACGTGAGTTAGAACCTCAACTTGAAGAGATTAGAGAAGAATTAAAAAATAATGATGTTGATATTAATGCATTAGTTCCAACAGAAGTTTCAACAGAAGAAATTACAAACAAAATTCAGCGTTTACAAAAACGTATGGAAGAGATGGAACCTGTTAATATGCTTGCTATTCAAGCTTATGATGAAGTAAAAGCAAGACAAGAAGAAAAGAAAGCGCAAATTGAAACATTAACAAATGAGCGCAAACAAATTTTAGAAAAAATGAGTGGTTATGAACAAATTAAAAAAGAAACGTTCATGAAAACTTATAACAATATAAATGATAACTTTATCGAAATTTTTGGTAAGTTATCAGATGGTGAAGGTAAATTATTACTTGAAAATCCAGAAAATCCGTTTGAAGGTGGTTTAACAATTCAAGCGCAATTAAGAGATAAACAAAAACAAAAATTAGGCGCATTATCAGGTGGCGAAAAATCGCTAACAGCACTAGCTTTCGTATTTGCTATTCAAAAATATTTACCTGCTCCATTCTACGCACTAGACGAGGTAGATGCTAACTTAGATGGTATAAATGTAGAAAAACTTGCAGATATTATTCAAGAACAAGCAAAAAATACGCAATTTATAGTAGTTAGTCACAGAAAACCTATGATAGAATCAGCTAATAGGACAATAGGTGTTACTCAAAAAGAACGTGGAAAAACCAAGGTTACTGGGGTTAAATTTAGGGACTAATTAGATGTTAAATCCAAAGGATACAGAAAATTTTTATATGCAAACGACTCCTGAATCTTACAAAAGAGATTTAGGGTTTACTCCTGATTCTATTTTAGATACTCCGAGTGAAGAATTAGACGGTATTGAAGTTTTAGTTCAAATGGCAAAACAAGGTAAAATTGATCCTTGGAATATTGATATTGCTGATATTGCAGATAAATATATGCTTCATATCGCAGAAAGTAAATCAAATAATTTAAGAGTTACAGGTAGAGCGTTATTTTTCTTGGCAGTGCTTTTAAAATTGAAATCTAATGTTTTAGTTGGCATTGATCCAATGCAATTTGAAATTCAAGAAGAATTTAACCCAGAATATGATGATGACGATTCAAGATTTAATGAAGACCTTTATTATCAAGATTTTCCAGATAATGTTATTCCTATTGAAGATATTATTCAAAGAAGGACAAGTGTTAAATTAAATAGAAACAGAATTGTAACTTTAAAAGATTTAATTAGACAGTTAGAGTTCTACGAACAAATTGAAAAAAAACAACAAATTCAAAGCCAAATTGAGCGTGCTCAACAAAGAAGAGTTCGTAGTTATAAAAATATGTCTGCTGATGACATTATTAATATGGCACATGAAGAATATATTGAAAGCAGTATAAAAATTCTTCATGAAAACTTAGTTAAAATCTTTGAAAAAGAAGAAAAAGTTGAGTTGAATACTTTAACTTTATTAGGTCTAGATAAAATTTCAGCTTATATGGCATTGTTATTTTTGACTGTTGATAGCGAATTTGATTTAGAACAAGATGAATTCTATTCGGATTTATATGTAGTAAAAGGCAAAGCTCCAGAACAGCGCCTTGAAGAAGAGCAAACGGCATAGGCGGGCGGTATGGATTTAAAAGCAAGAATTGAAGCTGTATTATTTGTAACAGGTCGAGCTGTTGATATAAAAGAAATTGCTACTATTCTAGAAGCAGATGAAATGGAAGTTGAAGATGCAATGCTTTCTTTGATTGTTGATTATTCATCTCGTGATGGTGCTTTAGAAATTGATGATGAAAATGGATATATTATTCAGGTAAAAGATGAATATATGGATATTGTTGAAAAACTTTGCCCTATTGATATATCTAATGCAACATTAAAAACACTTTTAGTTATTGCTTTAAAACAACCTATAAGACAATCTTTATTGAAAGAATTGAGAGGGTCAACAGCGTATGACCATGTATCTGAACTTGTTGAAAAAGGTTTGATAAGCAGAAAGAAAGACTCAAATGGTCGTTCTTATAATTTAAAAACAACTCCTAAATTTGCAGAATACTTTAAAATAAAAGGAAACTCTGAAATATTATCTAAGTTGGAAATGAATAAATTATCTGAAATATTGGAATTAAATAAATAATATAAGGAGAATGTATGGTAGATGCTCAAACAAAAGAGAAGAAAACTCAAAATCTCAAAACATCATTAATCATTTTTGGGATTTTATTATTCTTAGTTCTTGGATTTTTATTTTACATGAAAAATATGATGCCAAGTCATCTGATGAGTCAAGGTAAAAAATATTATGAACTTGGTAATTACGAAAAAGCTATGAAAATGTTCAATATGGCTGCAGATGCAAATCCATATGATGACGAACCAGTTTATTATAAAGCTTTAACATTATCTAAATTAGAACCAACTTATGAAAATCAAAAAGCATTGTATGAAATTGCACAATTAGAAGATTGCGAAGAAGCAAGTAATGTTGCAGAAGAAGTTCTTCTAAATATGCGTAAAGCGATGGATAAATCAGTAGGTCCAAACTATGCAGATAACGTTTTATATGAGGATATGCTGATTCGTTGGAATAATTCTGAACCAATCAAATATCACATATCAAGCCATATGTCTATTCCAAGTGAATATACAGATACTGTTAAACAAGCATTTGAAAATTGGCAAAATGCAACAAATGGTGTAATTAAATTCCAAGAAGTTCAAAATCCGAAAGTTGCTCAAATTGGCGTTACTTTTGTTGAACATCTTGATCAAAAATATACAAAAAATAACCCTAATTTATCTGCGGTAGTAACTCCGGTATTTAAAGATATCAAATTGGAAAAAATGGATATCGAAATGAAAAGAGTTGATGCATATTCAAGAGAATACACAAGCGATAAATTACTTTCTTTAGCACAACATGAAATTGGTCACGCATTAGGTCTATGGGGACATAGTGCTAATGAAGATGATGTTATGTATTATTCTGGTGATATGGTTGACCATACAACAGTTGCAAAAGAACTTTCTAATAGAGATATAAATACAGTTTTATTACTTTATAAGATGATTCCAGATATTATTGATAAACCAATACCACCTGAAGAATATTCAAATATGTATTATCATAATGTTTTGACTACATATCCAGGGGAAAACTTTGAGTTAGAAATTCAAAGATTAATTTCTCAATTAAAAGATGATAGACAAAATATTATTATTTGGGTTGATTTAGCTATCAACTATGCTTATAAAAAACAATATCCTCGTTCAAATTACATTTTGAATAAGGTGCTTCCATTGGTTTCTAGTGATTTTAGAAATCAGCATGTAATTCTTTATAATTTAGCTGCTAATTTCTATAAAATGGAAGAGTATGAAATGGCAGAAAAATATTTAAACTATGCTATTAAAATTGAAGACGATTTAGAAACACAAATTCTTGAATCATTTATAGATTTGAGACTTGGCAGAGAATCAATTGCAAGAGAAAAACTTGAATTGTTGAATAGAACATATCCAGATCATATTGAAATTGCTTTGAAACTTGCAGAAGTATACAACAAAAATCGTGAACAAGGAAAAGCAAAAGAAGTTATTGAAAAACTTGTAAGAGAAAATCCAAGATCAATGAATGATAGAAGAGTTATGAAATACAAGAAAGTAAAAAGAGAATTCTTAGGTTCATAAAAATAAAAACTCCCGACTTAATCGGGAGTTTTTTTATTAATATTTTGCTATTAAATCGTATTCATTTGCCCCTGTTATTTTAACGGTTATTATATCACCAGGGAGCACAGGATTTTCTGTTTCTATAAATACGAGGCAGTCAACTTCTGGTGCGTCTTTGTAAGAACGTGCAACTATTGCGCCATCTTCATTAATTGATTCAACAATACAGTCAATATTTTTACCGATTAATTTTGCGTTTATTTCTTTTGAAACTTGTTGTTGAAGTTTCATAAGTTCATTTTTTCTTTGTTTTTTAACTTTAGCTAAAATTTGAGGCTTCATAGAATATGATTTTGTATTTTTTTCTTTTGAAAACTCAAATACGCCAAGTCTATCGATTTTCATTTCTTTTATAAAGTCGTAAAGTTCTTTGTAGTTTTCTTCGGTTTCTGTTGGGTATCCAACAATAAATGTTGTTCTAATTGCTACATTAGGGATTAATTTGCGCATTTTTTTAATTAGCTTTTTATAATCCATAACAGGTCGGTTCATAGCTTCAAGCATATTTTTGCTAACGTGTTGAAGCGGAACATCAATGTATTTTACAACTTTATCTAGGCTGTTAATTGTTTCAAGTAAGTCATCACTCAAAAGTGATGGGTATGTATACATTATTCTTATCCAGCTTAGGTTTTCAATTTTGTTTAATTCGATTAACAGCTCTTTAAGTGATGGTTTTCCGTATAAATCTTTTCCGTAGCTAGTTGTGTCTTGGGCGATTAAGACAATTTCAGTTGTTCCTTTATCCGCAAGTGCTTTTGCTTCTGCCACTATGTTTTCAATTTTTCTTGATTTATATGGACCTCTTAAGCTTGGAATAATGCAATATCCACATCTAAAGTCACAGCCTTCGGCAATTTTTATGTATGAACTTGCACCCATTGTAATTTGTTGACGCTCAATATCTTCTGGATAGTTATATTCTGGCTTTTCGTTAACTTCGTATCTGATTTTTTTATCTTTAGTTACTTTCTTAACTACATCGACAATCTTATCAATATCAGATGTCCCAATGAATGCTAGTGCTTCTGGGATAAGTTCTTGCAATTCTTTTTTATGTTTTTGCGGAAGACAACCTGCAATGATGATTTTTTTACCTGCGTTAATCATTTCAAAAATAGAGGCTACTGATTCTTTTTCTGCATCGTTGATAAATGAGCAAGTGTTTATGATAACAATATCTGCTTTTGTTTCATCAAGCGTGATTTTATAGCCATTTTGTGCGAGTTTACCTAACATCAATTCAGAATCTATAAGGTTTTTAGCGCAGCCATGATTAATTAGTGCAATTTGTCTCATTATATTTTCTTTCTAAAAAATTTAATATCGTTTTTCTCTTCAACTAATTCGTAGTTATTAACAATCATCTCATAAAAATTTTGTGCATAATCTTTTCCAAAATAACTGCTTCCATATTCGATATGGTTAATTGGAACGATTATAAAATATTCAGGCATGTTTTCTTTGAAGTGATTAATAACTCTTTTTTCACCAAACACATCATTATAAAATAGAGGGCTTAGGTTGTAATAAAAATCATCCCCTTTTCTCTCCGTCGTGAAGTTGATGAATGTGCCCTCTGGCATAACTACGACTTTATCTGTTTTGTTTGTGTTTTTTAGTACAAAATCAATAGCTGTTTCATTTTGAATACCATCTTTTGCATAAGTATAAAGATGTCCTTTTTCTGTTTTAAGTTCGTAGTTTTTAGCGTTGAGTGAAGTTATATCAAATGCAAGAAATAGCAAAATACTTGCTATTAAAACTGTGTTTACAAATATTTTTTGCTTTGTGAATTTATCAATTAAACATATTGTTGCTAAGAAAATAATAGGAAGCATAAATGCGCCCATGTGGATTATATTTAAGTAGAAGAAAGTTTTTGCACAAGCTGTTATTGCGCATAGGATTAGAACAAATAAAGTTTTATCTTCAAATATTTTTTTGAAAAATATTGCTAATGCTAAAGTGTTTAAAATAGGCAATAAGCCAAAAATAGCAAAACTCTTATTTGAAATTATTAAATTTAAAATTCCTTCTGCATTGAAAAATACTCCAAATTTTTCAAAGAATAGTTTTAGAAGTGGCGCACTAATAAGGTTTTTAAATAGTGTTATTGTTTCTTTTATATCTGTAAAATTTAGTCCTTGAATTAAAAGTGCACCATGGCTTATAGCAGGAACTGAAATAAAACATCCAAGCGCTTTTAATCCATTTTTTATGCCAATTGGTTTTAAAAAACCTAATACATAAACCAAAATAAAAGGTAGAAGAGTGAATTCATATTTATTCGCCAAGCTTATTCCACAAAATAAACAGGATAAATATGCCATTTTGTTATCTTCTGTTTTGATGTATTTAATTAGAAATAAAACTGACAATAAAAAACTGCTTAATGCGTAAGAAATCGCATAAGCATAAGGTAAATTTGAATTATACAAAAATGTAGAAAATACCAAAGAGAACATAATGGCTGTGCTTACCATAAAAGATAAGCCTTTTTTCATAAATTCTCTGCTTAATAAATAAATTGTTGTTACTATAACTAGTGAATTTAAGATTCCAGCCCAATAAAGAGTTGTTATTTTAGCTCCAAAAATGGCGAATAAAATAGCATTAATTTGATATGATAACGCACCATAAATATTATAGATGTCCTTATAAAGCACTTCTCCATTTAGCATTTGTTGAGGAATATAAAATTCCCTACCTGTGTCAATGGATAAAAGACCTTGAGCTAAATAAAAATCGCTTAAAATTACAAAAAATAGCACAATTATTAATAAAATAATTCCGATGTCGCTTTTAAAAAACTTAGACATTTTAACCTCTAGTCAAAAAGCAAACTTAATTGAGGAACATCAGCTGCTTTTTGTTTTGCTTTTTTGCGTGATAAATCTTTTGTGTAATCCTTTTGCATCTTTGTCATAAGATTTTCGGCTTTAGAGATAATTGTATCTGGAAGCCCTGCCATTTTTGCTACTTGGATACCATAGCTTTTGCTTGCACTACCTGGAACTACTTTTCTTAAGAATTGGATTTGACCATCTTCTTCAGATAATGTAATTCTGTAATTCTTAATTTGTTCAATAGATTTTGGCATTACATTTAATTCATGATAGTGTGTTGCAAATATTGTGCGTGCTTTTATTTTTGTTGCAATGTATTCAGCAACGGACCATGCAATAGCAACGCCGTCATAAGTTGATGTGCCTCTGCCGATTTCATCTAATAAAATTAAGCTTTTTTCTGTTGCGCTGTTTAGAATGTATGCTGTTTCGCTCATTTCTACCATAAATGTAGATTGACCTAACGATAAATCATCAACAGCACCAACACGGGTGAAAATTTTATCTACAATACCAATTCTAGCGTATGTTGCAGGAACATAGCAGCCGATTTGAGCAAGCAATACTATTAATGCATTTTGGCGCATATAAGTTGATTTACCTGCCATGTTTGGCCCTGTCAAAATCATAAATTGTGTATCTTCAAAGTTATGAATATCAGCAATTAATTTCAAATCATTCGGTACATATTGTCCCATTGGAAGTATTTTTTCTACAACAGGATGACGACCATCTTTAATGTATAATTCATCTGAATCTGTTATTTCTGGTCTTGTGTAGTTTGATTCAATTGCAACAGTTGCAAAGGAAAGTAAAACATCCACTTTTGATAAGAAATGCGCTATTGATTTAATATCATCCACAAATGCTTTTGAATATTCAACTAAGTCGTTAAAGATTTTTTGTTCAAGCTCAATAGTTTTAAATTGAGCTGATAACACATCATTTTCGTGTTTTCTTAATTCTTCTGTAATAAATCTTTCTGCGTTTGTAAGAGTTTGCTTTCTTACATAGTTCATTGGAACTTGTGCTAAGTTGGATTTTGTAATTTCAATAAAGAAACCAAAGTTTCTGTTATAGCTAACTCTTAAATTTTTAATGCCAGAAATTTCTTTTTGTTCTTCTTCAAAGTTTTTAAGCCATTCTTCCCCACCACTTAAAAGGCTTCTATAATAGTCTAAATCGCTATTTACTTCATCTTTTATGATGTCGCCATCTTTTAAGTTAACAGGTGGTTCTTCTTTAATAGTTCTTGCGATAATTGAAGCAAATTCAACTAAATCATCAATATTTTCTAGTGGGCATTGTAAGTATTCACTTTGAAAATTACCAAGAGTTGCTTTAAAGTTTGGAAGAAGTGATAAAGTTTCTTTTAACGATATAAAATCTCTTGGATTGATGCTAGAGTTGCTTAATTTAACAGCTAAACGCTCAATATCTGTCATTCTGCCTAGAAGGTTAGAAATTGTTATTCTCATTTGAGAGTTAGCAATTAATTCTTCAACAGAATTTTGTCTTCTTGTAATTTCAGCGATATTTTTAACAGGCTGAGTTAACCAAGATTTTAATAATCTTGAACCCATTGGGGTTTTAACTCTATCAATTGCCCATAATAAGCTTCCATATTTTGATTTATCTCTAGATGTTTCAATTAACTCTAAGTTTCTTCTTGTGTTTGCATCTAATGATAAATATTCAGAAATTGAATATGGTGAAATTACATCAAATTTTGGTAATTGACCTTTTTGTGTTTCAAAAATATAGTCAATAATTGCGCCTGCTGCGCAAAATGCTATTTTATATTCACTAAATCCAAAGGATTCAAGTGAAACTACATTGAATAATTTTTTTAAGTTTTCAACTGCTCTTAATTCGTCGAACGCTGAACATGACATTTTTGTGCAAGGATACATTGCAGAGATTTGTTCTGGCAAATCGATTTTTTCTTCTGGAACAATTTGAAATGGTGTAAGTTTTTGTTTTTTTATTGGTGTAAGAATTTCAGCAGGTTTGATTCTAGCTAGTTCTGATAAAATTTCTTCTAATGAACCTTTTGTAACTTTAAACTCGCCTGTTGAAATATCTGTATAAGCTAAGCCAAAAACTTTATCATTTTGGATAACAGCAGCCAAATAGTTGTTGCCTGTTGGCTCAAGTAAATTCATTTCCATTAAAGTGCCAGCTGTAATTGTTTTAACGATATCACGTTTTACAAGCCCTTTTGCGTCTTTTGGGTTTTCTAATTGTTCGCAAATTGCAACTTTAATGTTTTTTTCTAAAAGCTTTGGAATATAAGTATTTAAAGATTTAACAGGGATGCCTGCCATAGGTACT
Organism: bacterium; assembly: GCA_017396025.1. Classification (GTDB taxonomy): domain Bacteria; phylum Cyanobacteriota; class Vampirovibrionia; order Gastranaerophilales; family Gastranaerophilaceae; genus Avigastranaerophilus. Next base: position 24,139 of record JAFQNF010000037.1, on the reverse strand, counting down.
TTACCTAGTGCGCCACCTTCTTTATGAGTCAATGTTAAACCTAGTTCACGATTAAAAATGATAGCGTCTTCAAAGAAACCTTCATAAAAATCGCCCATACGATAAAGAAGAACAACCCCTTGATATTTTCTTTTTATTTCAAGGAACTGTTTGAACATTGGTGTTGCTTGTTCAATATCTACTTCTAAACTGTTATTATTCTTGATTTCTTCATCTATCATAGCTATACTGTATTACAAATTAGGGTTATTTTCAAATTATAAACAAAGGAGCATCAATGAAAGGCTGTTTAACTATAATATACAAGACAATTATTGCTGTTTTGGTCTTTTTTGGATTGTTACATTTAGGCGTGATTGACTTTATAAAAGATAAATTAGAAGAGAGAAACGGTGGTGTATCTCAAGAAAAAATGCTTGAAGAAACAAAAGATGTTATTGATTTATCTAATGTGGATGGCGAGTATACAATTGATAAAAATTTAAAGGTTCTAAAAAATAGAATGATTGTGGCTGAGCATAATGCAACTGGTCAAAAAATGATTATGATAGAACCACGCAAGGAAAATATTTTAACCAAGGAAGATATTACATCTGAAAACATTCAAGAAAAAATTGAGTCTACACTCCAAAAATATAAGTATCAATTAGTAAAATTTGAAAATATTAAAGTTACTAAAAAAAGTGAGATGCAAGGGGTTGGACAAAAAGTTCCATATGTTAAAGTTAGTGCTGAAATATCAAATCTTCCAATGAAAGATGTTGAGGGTATTCTTGGTGTTGCAGAACTTTCAAATGGTAAAAATTTAATAGTTATTTCTGTTAACGAAAAAGGAAAGTATTCTCAAATTATTACAGATGCTTTCTATAAACAGGTTAAATAATGTTTGAAAAAGAATATAAAAAATTAATGCGAAGATGTAACGCCTTAGCAAAGAAAAGCGAGGGGCATACATCGCCGAACCCATTGGTTGGTGCTGTTATTTTTGATGATGATTTTAGAATTATATCAGAAGGCAGGCATGAATATTATGGTGGAAACCATGCTGAGCGCAACGCTGTGTTATCGGCAAAAGAAGATTTAAAAGGTAAATCAATTATTGTAAATCTAGAACCTTGCTCACATCATGGTAAAACACCGCCTTGTGCTGATATGTTAATTGAAAAAGGTTTTAAACGAGTCATTTGTGGATTGGTTGATCCAAATCCAGAGGTGGCAGGGCAAGGCATTGAACGCCTTAAAAAAGCTGGTATTGAAGTTATTGTTGGTGTTTTAGAAGATGAATGCCGAGAATTAAATAAAATATTTTTAAAAAATCAAATAAAAAAAGAAGTTTATATTGCAATTAAAACAGCAACTACTTTGGATGGAAAAATAGCAACAAAAACTGGAAATTCAAAATGGATAACTGATGAAAAATCTCGCGCACAAGTGCAAAAATTAAGAAATAAATACGATGCAATTTTAACAAGTTCTAAAACAGTTCTTGCAGATAACCCTTCTTTAACTTGCCGCATGAGGGGTGGTAGAAATCCTGTGAGGGTTATTGTTGATACAAATCTTTCAACGTCCCCAGAAGCTAAAGTTTATAATAATGATGGTACAAGGGTTATTGTTTTAACTTCTAAGAAAAATTCAAATTTTCCGTCACATGTTGAGATTGTAGTATGTCCATCGAAAAACGGGCATGTTGATTTGAAATATGCAATGCAAAAACTTTTTGAAATGAAAATAAGAAGTGTGCTTGTTGAAGCTGGCGGAACCTTAAATAAAGCTTTTATAGAAGAACAACTTCCAGATGAATTAATTCAATTTATAGCACCAAAAATTCTTGGTGATAAAGCAGGCATAAATTGTGTTGAGGGCTTTAAAAGAGATGAAATATCATCTTGTAATAATTTAACTATGGTATCGACTAAAATCTTAAAAAACGATATAATGGTTGTTGGCAAATTTAAATTTTAAGTTTGCTAAGAGGAGATATTTTTAATGATTAATAAGGTTTCTCATTGTTCCTTTACGGCAGGAGTAAAAAACTATTCTTCCACAGAAAAACAAAAAGTTAAAAAGCCTATAGGCTCAAAAAAGACACAATATGCTGATAGCTTTTTAAAAAATGCAAAAGAAACAGCGCCAACTTTGCTTGCCTTAACTGGTTTATGGTCATTGCTTGATTATGGAACAGGTAAAATTTCAATGGCTAAATCATTAAGAAATAATCTAGCATTTTTCTTTACTCCAATATTAATTGTTTCATCTGCGTTGGTTGCGGGAATAGAAAATAAAAAACCCTCTAAAAGTAGTAAATCATAAAACAATATTTAGAATATAATAAGGTCATGACAGATAATTTAGAAGAAAAAGTATATAGTTTACAAAAGAATGTACTAGAATTGCACAATCTTTTTGACTTGAATATGGTAGCAAATCAATCACGTTCGATTGAAGATTTGTTATCAAAGGTTGCATTTTTGGCAAAATCATCACTATCGTTGAAAAATATCCGTTTTTTTATAAATAATAATGGTATTTTTCAAACAAAAAATATTGTATCTCATAGTGATATTGAGTTTGAATTTAATATTGATAATGCACCATTTTTGCAAAATAATAACGAAGATTTAATTAAAGTTACAAATGCTGATGGAACTTTGATTTATAAAGCTTTTTGGAATACTTATAAATTACATGAACTTGAAACAGAATATATTAAGATTTTCTATAATGAAACAATCCCATTTTGTTTTTGTTCTATAAGTAAAAAAGAAGATGGAAGCGATTTTACAGAAGATGATTTTAAGTATTTTAATCAAGTATTTAGCTGTATTGACCCTATATTAAGGAAATTTATCAAGAATAAAGAGCAAGAAGCTAAGATTGTAGATTTAAACAAAACACTTCATAATTTATCAATTTTGTATAATATCTCTCAAGCTGTTAACTTCATTGATGACTTAAAACGTTTAATTAGCGTAATTTTGGATAAAGCTATTGAAACTGTAAATGCTGAAAAAGGTTCTTTGATGCTTTATGATACACAAGATAATACGCTTCAAGTTAAGGTTGTTTATGGCTTAAAAGATAAAAAACACGAAGATGATATTAATAATGGTATTGTAGAATGCCAAAAAATGAAGCCAGATAGTGGTATTGCTGGAAAAGTATTTACGGAAAAGAAATCTATTATTACAAACTTGGGTGGTAATGACCCAAGATTTAACCAGCTGGCTACAGATAACAATGTTTCATCCCTTATTTGTGTTCCATTGATTGCAAAAGGTGAATGTATTGGTATTATTAATATTACAAATAAAAAGAACGGTAAGTTATTCAATAAAAAAGATTTAGAATTTGTTGAAGCATTGGCAAACCAAGCTGCAATTGCTGTTGATAATGCTCAATTGTATGAGTTGGCTACAAAAGACGGTTTGACAAAACTGTATATCCACAGACATTTTTATTTCTTGCTTGAATCTGAAATAAAAAGAGTTCAAAGATATCATCATGTATTGTCATTATTAATGATGGATATTGATAACTTTAAACAAGTTAACGATACTTATGGTCACTTGGTTGGTGATATTGTTCTTAAAGAGATTGCTGCGACAATTCAAAAAACTATTAGACACGTTGATATTCCAGCTCGTTATGGTGGTGAAGAATTTACAATTATTCTTCCGGAAACAGCTGCATTAAATGCTGTAATTATTGCAGAGCGTTTAAGACAAAGAATTAGTGAAATTGAAGTTAAAGTTGATGAAAATACAATCTTAAGACCAACTGTAAGTATTGGTATTGCTGAATTCCCAAATGCGGCAGATGGTATAAAAGAACTTATTGATTGTGCCGATAAAGCTTTATACGTTTCAAAGGAAAATGGAAAAAACTGTATTCACTTGTATTTTGATGGACAGTTTACAAAGTATATTCCTTGAAATTGTAAAAAATCGGAAACATTTTTGCCCTTGTAATCCTCTAAAAACCATGATTGAAGTACAATTATCATGTGAGTATTTCAAGAGGTTAAGGGTTTGAAAATCGCAATTTATCCGGGGAGCTTTGATCCAATAACAAAGGGGCATTTAGATGTTCTTAAACGTGCTGCGGATATTTTTGATAAAGTTATAATTGTTGTTTCTGTAAACATGAATAAAAAAAGCTTTTTACCTCTTGAAGATAGGCTGAATTTAATCAGAGAATCTTGTAAAAATATTCCAAATGTTGAAGTTGATAGCTTTGATGGTTTAACTATCGAATATGCTAAAAAAAAGAATGCTAATGTCCTTATTAGAGGCTTAAGAGCTGTTTCTGATTTTGAATATGAAATGCAATTATCACAGGCTAATAGTGCATTATGCAAAGATATTCACACTGTGTTTTTAATTACAAAACCAAAATATAATTTTATATCATCTGGTACTGTGCGCGAAGTCGCGGTTATGAAAGGCGATATTTCTAAATTCGTGCCAGAACCTGTAGCAAAGTATTTACAAGCAAAATATACGAAAGGTTAAAACCATGACAGAATTAAGAGTTAGTCATTTAATAGACGAAGTAGATGAAATGTTGGATAACAAGTTCCACGTTGGTAGCTATTGTTTATTTATGAATACAGATGATATTCAAGATGTTTTAAGTAAAATTAAAGCGATTCTTCCAGAAGAAATAAAAACAGCAGAAATGATTCTAAAAAGACGCGATGATATTTATATGGAAGCTCAAAGCAGAGCTGATAGAATCATATCTGAAGCGCAAAATACAGCTGCAAATATTCTAAGCGAATCTGAATTAATTAGAGCTGTTAGAGAAAAAGCTGCAAAAATTCAAGAACAAGTTAAAGAAAGCTGCGAAGAAATGAAAAATAAAGCAGCTGAAGAAGCAGATAATGTTAGAAGAGCTGCTTATCAAGAAGCTATGCAAACAAGAGAGGGTGCTCAAGCGTACGCAGAACAAGTTTTAAATAACTTAGAACGTGATATTGAACAAGTTCACAGAATTGTGAGAAATGGTCAAGAGTATTTATCTCAACAAAAAAGAGCAAAAGAAGCTCAAAACCGTGAAAAAACAGTTGTTGAACAATAATAGTTTTCTTGAATAGGAATGGTTATGGCAGGCAAAGTACTAAAACAGCAAAATGATACAAGCATGCTAAAATTGCTTCCTCAAAGTATAGAGGCTGAAGAAGCAGTTTTAGGTGCTATTTTGGTTAACCCAATGTCTTTGGGAAGAATTGTTGAATTTTTAAAACCAGAAACATTTTATAAGCCTGCTCATAAAGTTATTTATGAAGCTATTCTTGAACTTTTCAAGAAAAACGAACCTATCGATATTGTTACTGTTTCAGAACATTTGAGAAATAAAGAAGAACTTGATACAGCAGGTGGCCGTTCGTATATTAATGATTTGGCTCTTAACGTTGTCACGACTGCAAATGTTGAGTTCTATGCAAAGATTATCCAAGAAAAAGAAATAAAAAGGGCGTTAATCAATGCTGGTTCTGAAATTGTTTCTATGTCTTATGAAAATGAAGATACGGATAATGTTCTAGATAATGCTCAAAAGCTAATTTTTAATATTGCTGCACAAAAAGATACATCTGATTTGGTTCCAATTCAAGATTTGGTTGTTACAAGCTATGAGGAAATTGAACAAAGATTTAACAACAAAGATGAATTAGTTGGTGTAGATACTGGTTTTTATGATTTAAACACTTTAACTTCTGGGCTTCGTAAATCAGATTTGATTATTTTAGCGGCTCGTCCATCAATGGGTAAAACAGCATTTGCTTTAAACTTGGCGCAAAATGTTGCAATGAAAACAAAAAAAGGTGTTGCCATCTTCTCATTAGAAATGCCTAAGCAACAGCTTGTTAAACGTATGTTGTGCGCTGAAGCAGAGGTTGATACTCAAAGAATTACTTCTGGTAATATGCAGCCAAAAGACTGGGAAAAGCTTGTTGATGCAATGACAAGACTTTCTGATGCAAGAATTTATATTGATGATACAGCTGGTGTTACTGCAACTGATATTAAAGCTAAATGTAGACGTTTGATGATGGAAGAAAAAGACTTGGGTCTTGTTGTAATAGATTACTTACAACTTATGGAAGGTGGCGGAAACACGAACGACCGTAACCAACAAATTTCTGCTATTTCACGTTCTTTAAAAGGTTTAGCGAGAGAACTTGATGTTCCAATTATTGCGTTGTCACAATTATCACGTGGTGTTGAATCAAGACCAGATAAACGTCCAATGATGTCTGACTTAAGAGATTCTGGTGCGATTGAGCAAGACGCGGATATTATTATGTTTATTTATAGAGATGAATATTATAACCGTGATGATGTTAATAACAAGGGGAAAGCAGAAGTAATTATTGCAAAACACAGAAATGGTCCTGTTGGAACTATTGAATTGTTATTCCAATCAAATATTACGAAGTTTAAAAACCCAACAAAGACTGCAGAATTCTGATTTTGCATCATTGCGTTTATGTCATTGCGAGCGTTAGCGAAATTTCGGACGGATGAAATCCGGAAAGCGAGTGCGCAGTGAGGACAAACGAAGTGGCACGAACGACAGCAACGAGCTACAAAGCGAAACACCGCAACGACGTGAGGATGATTGAGCCTGTATGCGAAGCGAAGAGTAGCTGAAAAGAAATTTCAAGACGGCGAAGCAATTTTAAAGAACGAAGTCATATTTGCAAGAAATCACCATGGACTAATGTCCTCGTGATGACGAGTATCTATTTATGTTATTGCTTGTCCAAAATTATGCCTCAATAAACAATCTTCTGCCAACGATGTTTGGTTTACCGTTGTGATATCCAGCAAAATAACCGCCCTTAACAGGTTTGTTAACTGCGTATGAATTTCTTTTTGATTGAGGTTGCACAAAAGGGTTTTCAAATGGATTGTAGCCCCCGCTAACTTGAACGGTTGCAGTTTGTGATGCACTAGGTGCATACATTACTTGTGATACCATTGTCCTCAATCTATTAATCATAACTTTTCCCTTATGTTACATACACAATAATTTATTAATGAGAAATCCTTATTTGTCATTATAATTTTTTATTTTTAATAAAAAAATCATACGTTTATATGAAATAGTAGGTTTAGATTTAAAATTTTATGGGAATAGGAGTAAGTATAAATCATAAAGAATAAGTAAGACAGAAAATTAGGAATAAATAAAAAGATATAAACAAGTAATATAAACTGATTGTGAGCCCTTAGACGTATGCTCGGGGAAATAAATTGTTGTTAAGAGTTTTATTGGTTGAGTATAGCATTTATTTAGTGTAATTTTTCCAATTATTTTATTTATGGTTTGTAAAAAGCGATTAAATAGAAAATAAATAGAAACTATATATAAATTTGAATATTAAAACTTTTAGATACGTAAATTAAATACGTTATAGTTCTTGACTGGTGTGCAACATAAGGCGATTGTACATCAGACAAAAGGTGTAAATTTTTGTAAAGACTTGACGGATATTTAACAAAAGTATATAATCGGTTTTGTATTTGGATTAAGTTTCGAAAAGACGAAAGGTAAAGAAAATTATGAAAAAATTAGGTTTCACCCTTGCCGAAGTATTGATTACATTAGTAATCATCGGTGTAATTGCTGCTATGACAGTTCCAACATTAATGAACAACACAAACTCTCAAGAGTTCCGTTCAGCATTAAAGAAAGCTATTTCTGGTGCTAACCAAGCGTTAACACTTCACTATGCATTAGAAGGTTTAGGTGCTCAAGACTATACTCACGAAACTTTAGTATCTGATGTATTTAAGAGAAGAATGAATGTTATCGAAGCTACTGATAACGATGCTTCATTCACATTGTCAACAGCTTGTGGTGGTACAACATTTACAACTCAAGATGGTATTATGTTCTGTGTAAACTCAAACTTTGCAGGTAACACAGCTGATACACAAGATGCTGCTTGTAACTCTTACAACACAATTCCTTGTGTTACTGGTGCTACAAATGATGAAGCAGATGCTAACTTCTACATCGACGTTAACGGAAGAAAAAATCCTAATAAGTTAACAACAACTTCTAACCAACCACGTGACATTTATACAGCTCACATCTATAACCAAAAAATCGTTCCTTATGGCGATGCTACACAACAAGTTATGTTTGATAAACAAGTATCAACAGGTTCATAGTTGGTTGAACTATAGATTAGTCTAAAAAAGAGCGAGAAGAAATTCTCGCTCTTTTTGTGTCTTCACGTCATTGCGAGGAGTGTAACGACGAAGCAATCTTTGACAAAGACTGCCACGGTTTCACCCAGCTACCGCATACAGGCTCAATCATCCTCGCTCTGCTGCGGTGTTTCGCTTTGTATCGCAGTGACGGTACTTTTTCATCTGTCATTGCGAGCGAAGCGAAGCAATCTTAAAGAACGAAGTCATATTTTCAAGAGACTGCCACGAGCCAAAGGCTCTCGCAGTGACGATACTTTTTTATCTGTCATTGCGAACCGTAGGTGAAGCAATCTTAAGGAATGCAGTTATATTTTCAAGAGATTGCCACGCCAACAAGTTGTCTCGCAAAGACGGTTTCTATATTATTTTTTCGTCATTGCGAGCGAAGCGAAATTTCGGACGGATGAAATCCGGAAAGCGAGTGCGAAGTGAGCACGAACGAAGTGTTGAGAACGACAGCAACGAGCGCAAAGAAATTTCAAGACGGCGAAGCAATCTTTGACATTAAAGCGTTATTTCCTACAAAATATCTTCGTATAAATCTCTCCACTCTGGGTTTATGCTTTCTATTAACTCGATTTTTTTCTTTCTAGAACCAGCTTTTATTTGCTTTTCTCTTAAAATTGCTTGTTCAATATCTTCAAAAACTTCATAATATCCGAGTTTATCCACATTATATTTTTGAGTAAACCCTTTTATAACCTTTGATTTATGTTCAAAAACTCGCTTAACTAAATCGGATGTTACTCCTGTATAAAGAACTCCATCCGATTTATTAAACAATATATAAACAAATGATTGTTTTTGCATTATTGGTCTAATGCTTCTTTTAAAAGCTTATTCAATGTTTGAGGGTTTGCTCTGCCTTGAGTTTCTTTCATTACTTGACCTACAAAGAAGCCGAACAGTTTATCTCTTCCACCTCTATACAATTCAACTTGTGAAGGGTTTGCATCAACAACCTTTTGGCAGATTTCTTTTAGTGCGCTTTCATCAGAAATAACACTTAAACCTTGTTTTTCAACAATTGCTTTTGCACTTCCACCTTCTTTTAATAAAGTAACAACAATTTGCTTACCAATATTATTTGAAATAGTTCCAGCAGTTACTAAGTTAATTAATTCAGAGAAGTTTTCTGCTGTTAATTTTGTTTCTTCAATAGTAACTTTTTCTTCTTTTAAGTATGCTGCAATTTCTTTCATTAAGAAGTTGTTTGCTGTTTTAGGGTCTGCTTTTAATTCAACAACTTTATCGTAGAAGTAAGCGATATCTTGTTGTTCAACTAATACGTTAGCATCATATGGTGTTAAACCGTATGAAACATAACGGTTTCTTCTTGCTTGTGGAAGTTCTGGCATTGTTTGTGCAATTCTATCAACCCATTCACGAGAAATTTCTAATGGCATTAAGTCCGGTTCTGGGAAGTATCTGTAATCGTGAGCGTCTTCTTTGCCTCTCATAGATTTTGTAATGCCTTGATTATCATCCCAAAGTCTTGTTTCTTGCACCACTTCTTCACCAGCTTCTACTAGGTCGATTTGTCTATCGATTTCGTATTCAATAGCTCTTTGTAGTGCACGGAAGCTGTTTACGTTTTTGATTTCTGCTCTTGTACCGAATGCTTCTTGACCAACTGGACGAATTGAAATGTTTGCGTCACATCTCATTGAACCTTCTTCTAAGTTTCCATCGCAAACGCCAATGTATCTTAGTGTTGTTCTTAATTCTTCCATATATGCTCTTGCTTCATCACTAGAACGCATATCTGGTTCTGATACGATTTCTAATAACGGAGTGCCTGCTCTATTTAAGTCAACCAATGAATAGCTTGAACCAGCAATGCCACTAGCACCCATGTGAACAAGCTTTCCAGCATCTTCTTCTAAGTGTGCTCTTGTAATACCAATTCTTTTACCTTCAATATCAATGTGACCATTTACACAAATTGGTTGGTCATATTGTGATATTTGATAGCCTTTTGGAAGATCTGGATAGAAATATTGTTTTCTGTCGAATTTGCAATATTGCGGGATAGTACAGTTAAGTGCTAAACCAGTCAAAATACCCATATTAACAACTTCTTTATTTAACACAGGAAGTACACCAGGCATTCCTAGTGTGATTGGGCTAACTTGTGTATTTTGCTCATTTCCAAATTCTGTTGAATCGCATGCAAAAATTTTAGACTTTGTCTTTAATTGTGCGTGAACCTCTAATCCAATTACAACTTCATATTTCTTTCTTAATTCTTCCATTGTAGCCATAGTTTTATTTAAAACCTCTAATTATCCCTCTTCTGCCAAAATCATAACACGAACAAAATTATTTTGAAATCCGAATGTAATGTAGTAAAATATTACTTGGGTAGGGATTATGAATAAGAAACTTGTTTCAGTTTTAATATTATGCGGGTTATGTATGCCAAATATGGCAATGGTTTCTTTTGCAAAAGAGCCATTTAAAGGCCATATTGAAGAAACTAATACATATAACAAAGAGACGGACCCTACTTTTACCAACGAAGTTGAAACATTAACTCAAGAAAAAACGATTGAATTGACGGTTTCACAGGTTTTAGCTGGTACAACCTCTATAGAAGGTGATGAGTTTTTTGCTGAAGTATCAGAAGATGTTTTAGCAGGAAGTGGGGTGCTTCTTCCAAAAGGAACAGTTGCACATGGTACAATCAAAAATATTGTTGATCCCAAAAGAATGGGACGTGATGGATATATTGAACTTGGTTTTGACTACCTTATAACGCCTGATGGTAGAGAAATTCCTATTGAAGGTGGTATGACATCAAAGTTGCATCCAGCAAAATCGATTGCTAAAACGACTGCTGAAAATATTGGCTATACTGCAGTTGGTGGTGCGTATGGCGCTGTGGCAGCTGTTGAACTTTTAGGATTAGAAGGCGCTGTAGTAAGCCAAGGTTATACACTTTTAGGTGGTGCTGCAATTGGTGGTGTTATTGCATTGGGTATGAGCCTTTTTAGAAAAGGTAAAGATGTTTTAATTGCGCCAGGGGATGAAATTAAAGTAAAAATTAAAAGTACAGAAGCAATCCCTGTTATGACACATGAATCTGTAAGGCAAGAGGAAATAAAATACGCTGGCTTAGATGTTTTAATCTATGATATTTTTCTTGAAAAAGACCCATTTGATAATTTAAATACAATTTCTTTAGATTTAATTATAAAAAATTATTCTAAAACAGATTTTTCATCGTTTGACATTGCTTTAGTTAGTGATTTAAGACACAGTTATAATCCATCTATTTTTACTGATTATAAAAACTCTTTAGCTATGAAAAATATTAAACGTGGAGAAAGTGTATCTGGTATTTTGTCTTTCTCTGTTGATAATCCGAAACGTGAGCATTGGCTTGTTTTCTATGATAAGCGTACTCGCAAACCATTAGCTAAAATTTCAATAAATAACGCTATGAAAGATTTAAAAATAACTGACCTTGAGAAACAAAAGAAAAAAAGACGCAAAAAAGATAAGATGGTTTTTTAGATGCTTCAAATAGATTTGTTTGAAAATGTACAAAATAATGAGGTTTTAGAACTTTTAAAATGCATTGGCATTAAAACAAAGGTTTTTAGAAAAAATGCCTTTATTTTAAAAGCTGGCTCAAAGATAGATTACCTCGCTGTAATTTTAGGCGGAAGAGCTGTTATGAGTAAAACGGATTCATTTGGCAAGCAAACAGTAATTGAAGAATTAAAAATGAATGATATTTTTGGTCATAATATTGTATGTTGTGGACTAGATAAAAGCCCAGTGGATGTTATTGCTGAAAATGAGTGTGAAGTTTTGTTTTTGCCGTTTGAAAAGGTTGTTACACCTTGTGAAAAACTTTGCCCATATCATTTGCAATTAATTAAAAATGTGATGAAGATGATATCTAAAAGAAATTCATTATTGAATGATAAGATTGATATTATTGGGCAAAAGACCACCAGAGATAAGATTATGGCATTGCTAGAAACATACCATAATGGTCAAAAAGTTTTTTCTATTCCTTATTCAAGAGAAGAAATGGCGAAATTTTTGTGCGTAGATAGAAGTGCTATGTCACGTGAACTTTGTAGAATGCGCGATGAGGGTATTTTAAAGTTCTCTAAAAACCATTTTGAAATACTGTAACAAAATATTAATAATTGAACTTTTTAGGCAATTCTCGTTGAAAAAAATACTTTATATAAATACGAGGATTCAATTAAGTTTTAATTAAGATACACGATTTTAAATTTTATATTCATACTTACCTTACTTACTACCTTTACTAACACACGAGGAAATTGAAAAAGATTTCAGAGGAATTCGAAAGAACTCCTTTTTTTTTGCGGTTTTTTACTTTGTGTTGCAGTGACGAATACGTCCACGTCATTGCGAGGCTAGAATAGCCGAAGCAATCTTGTGATACGAAGTCATATTTTCAAGAGACTGCCACGAGCCAAAGGCTCTCGCAGTGACGATGTATATTGGTGTTTTTACCGTCATTGCGAGCGTTAGCGAAGCAATCTTGTGATGCAAAATTATGTTAATAGCTAAAATTATTCCTCTATATTTTTTTCTTCTTTTATAATTTTTTCTACTAAGACTTTTTTAATTCTTCTGTCTTTTAATTCGATTACTCTAAGTTTTAGGTTTTCAATTTCTACTTCATCATTAATTTTTGCCAAACGACAAAGAAGTTTTTGAACTAAACCACCAATTGTTTCAACATCTTCATCTTCTTCTTGATTAAGACCAAAGTATTCAGAAAATTCTTCAAATCTAAATAATCCGTTAACAATAAATTTGTTTTCATCAATTTTTTTTATATCTGTTTCTTCTTCATCAAACTCATCTTGCACTGAACCAAAAACTTCTTCTAATATGTCTTCCATTGTTACTATGCCAGAAACACCGCCAAATTCATCAATAACTATTGCTATTTCAGTTTTATTTTTCTTAAATTCTTCTAAGAGATTGTCAGTTGTCATTGTTTCTGGAACAAGAAGAGGTTGTCTTAAAACTTCTTTAATACTAATTTTTTGATTTTGTAATAAACAAGAATATAAATCCTTAACGTGAAGAATACCAACAATATTATCTAAATTTTCTGAATATACAGGATATCTTGTGTATTGATTTTCCAAAACCAATTTTGCGTAATCTTCTTCATTAATATCGATAGGTATAGCTATCATATTACATCTAGGAATCATTACTTGTTTTGCTGTTAAGTCTGTAAATTTAAGAGAATTTTTTAATAAGAAACTTTCTGTTTCGTTTAAAACACCGCCTTTAAAACTTTCGTCAATAATCATATCTAGTTCTTCTTCTGAGTGAACAGAATGATGTTGTTGAGCGGGTTCAATGTTAATAAGTTTTAACATCCAATTTCCAAATCCATTTAGTAAAAATATGAAAGGAGCAAGTATGTTTGCAACAGTAACAAGTGGTCTTGTAATCACAAGAGTTGTTTTTTCTGGGAATTGGAGCGCAATAGATTTTGGCATTAATTCTCCGATTACAACATGCATGAAAGTAATCAGTGTAAAGGCTATAATTGCAGCTATTGAGTGTGTAGCAACAGAACCTGAAATATTAGGAAGAAATTCAAATAGTGGATGAATTATTGTTGCTAAAGTTGATTCACCAACCCAACCAAGACCAAGACTTGCAATGGTTATTCCAAGTTGAGTTGCTGCAATATATCTATCAAGGGAAGATAATGCCTTTAATGTAACATCTGCTGTTTTATTCCCCTCATTTGCCAATTGTTGAATTCTTGTTTGTCTAACGCTTACAAGTGCAAATTCTGATGCAACAAAAAATGCATTTGCAAGGAGAAGTAGTAGGATAATAAATAAATTTAGTATAATCATATTTCCTCAAATTATAAGTATCATTTTGATTATACTATAAATTTAATTTAAAATTAATACAAATAATCAAACTCAAGGTGACCAATTTTAACCACATCACCCTCTTGAACTCCAGCGGCTTTAAGTGCGTCAAACACGCCCATTGCTTTTAGAATATTTTGAAATCTATATAATTGCTCTGTATTTCTGCCATCGGTAACGTTAGCTAAGCGGAAGATTTTTCCACCTTCAACAACGTATGTATGTTTATCTACTTTATAAACGCTGTATGCACTATCGTCGTTATCCATAGCGCCATCATCTTCTTCGACTTCAACAACAATAACAGGTTTTGGAATTTCATCAACTTTTTGAGAAACAAAGTGCATAAATTCTTTTAAATTTTCTCTTGTTGCTGCTGAAATTAAGAAAACGTCATTTGATAATTTTTTAAATTCTGAAAGATAGTGTTCACGCATTTCTTCATCAACAGAGTCAATTTTGTTTAGTGCAATTACCTGATAAACACTTGCTAATTGTTCAGAGTGTTTTCTTAGTTCTTCATTAATAATTCTGTAATTTTCTAGTGGATTTTCTTGAGTTAAATCTACTAAGTGGATTAAGAAACGGCATCTTTCAACATGGCGTAAGAACTCATGACCAAGCCCAATACCCTCTGATGCTCCCTCTATTAATCCAGGGATGTCAGCAACAACATAACCGTCGCCAGAATCTTTTTTTACGACACCTAAATGTGGAACTAGGGTTGTGAATGGGTAGTTTGCAATTTTTGGTTTTGCTGAACTTATTGAGCTAATTAGTGTTGATTTACCAGCGTTTGGCATACCAAGTAAACCAACATCAGCTAAAAGTTTAAGTTCAAGTTCTAATGTTCTTTCAATACCATTTTCCCCAGGTTCACAATATTGTGGAGCGCGCTTTTGTGCTGTTGCAAAACAAGCGTTTCCGCGTCCACCACGACCGCCTTTAGCAACCATTATTGTTTGTTCTGGTGTATTTAAGTCTGCGATAATTTTATCGGTTGAAACGTCACGAACAACTGTTCCAACAGGAACTTTTATATATAAATCTTTTCCACATTTTCCGTGTTGTGTTTTAATGTATCCGTTTTCACCATTTTCTGCTTTAAAAACAGATTGAAATTGAAAGTCCATCAATGTAGAAAGGTCTTCTGTTGCAACAAGATAAATGTCGCCACCTTTGCCACCGTTACCGCCAGCTGGGCCACCTTTATCAACGTATTTTTCCCTTCTCCAAGCAACAATACCATTGCCGCCTTTTCCTGAAAGGATTTTAATTTTTGCTTTATCTAAAAACATTTCTTGACCTTTACTTCCAGAAAAAATTATAAAACAAACATGAAAAACCCATGCCAAATGGTTAAGAATTGTATATAGTTAAGCGGTTTTAGAGTTTGCTTGTATAATGGGAAAAAAGTGGTTAGGTATGAGTCAAATAGTATTAGTATCAGATAATAAGGAAACTATTTCGGAAATTCAAAAGATTTCTGGGCAGGTTGTGTGTTTATCGACAGAGGTAGAAGTAGAAGACGCTGTAAAAAATGACGTCGCTGGCTTATTTCTTTTTGATTGTGAGTCTAAAAATATAGATGTTGTTACTTTGATTAGAAAATTGAAACTTTCAATGCAAACAAAGGATATGCGCTCTATTGTGCTTCTGCCTGAAAAAAATATTAACTATGATATTTTGAAATATGCGAATTCATACATAATAAGACCAATTGATGAAGAATTATTTAAAGCAACAATAAACTCTAATATGCAATTAAAAGAAACATTTAGAGTTCTATCTAAAAATAATAATGATTTAGCAAAAAGTCTTTATCAGTTAAATGTGCTTTATAACACAAGTACTCAACTTGCAGGTTCTTTAGATAAAACTAAGTTAATTGAAATTATGACTGATGGGTTAGATCAAGGCTTGTCATTATCTTTATCCTATGCCTTAATTTTGAACGAAGTTAATGATATTAAACTCATAATTAAGTCAGTTTTTCCTCTTTCAGCACGTTTGGAAAATGCTATTAAATTAAGAGCTTTATTGAATTTTAAAAATTTATTTTCAATTAATCCTTCAATCGAGGATGTAAAAATTAGCAAAAATATTAAAGACCAGTACGGTGAATATGACTTAAATGTATTTAACTTCGATAATTTATTTGCGCCTATCAATATTAAAAATAAATTTTATGGAATTATAGAAGTTTTTAGAGAAGCAGATTTTGCACAAGAGGATACTAAATGTTTTACTACACTTGTTAAACAGGTTTCGCTTCCATTGGAGAGTGCAATTTTATATGAAGAAATTAAGGATACTAATATAAAATTAGAAAAACTTGAACGTTTAAAATCAGAGTTTATTTCAATTGTTTCACATGAATTAAGAACACCATTGACTTCTATAAATAGCGCTTTAGATATTATCTTAAAAGGTACAACTGGTGAGATTAATGAAACAATGGAAAAGTTTTTAAATCTTGCTAAACGTAATGTGACAAGATTAAGTGCTATTATTTATGACTTGTTAGATTTATCAAAGATTGAAGCAGGTAAAATGGAGTTTCGTTTTGAGAAAACTAATATTAATTTGCCAATTGAACTTGTTAAAAATACGCTTGAAAATCTTGCAAAAGACCAGAATATTACTATCAGTATGAATTTAGATAATAATTTGGATTCTGTTTATATCGATACACAAAGAATGGAACAGGTTCTTACTAACCTTGTTTCTAATGCTATTAAGTTTACGCCAGAAAATGGAACAATTGAAATTACAAGCGAAAAAATTAGTGCAGATGAAATCAGACGAAACACTTTCTTTGATTCTATTCCAGAAAACTTAAGCGATGAATACGTTAAAATTGCGGTTAAAGATAGTGGTATTGGTATTGCAAAAGAAGATTGGGGTAAAGTATTTGAGCAATTTAAGCAAATAGAAAACTCATTAAGCCGTAAAGTTGGTGGTTCTGGTCTTGGCTTACCTATTGCAAAACGTTTGATGGAAGCTCATAAAGGTTTTATTTGGCTTAATAGTGAACTTAATAAGGGTTCAACCTTCTATCTTGCTATTCCGTTGATGAATGAAAAAGAAATTTATATACATACTTTAGAACAAGATATTCAAAAAGCGAAACAAGAACATATGAATGTTGCGCTAATGTGCTTAATTGGGGCTCAAGAGGGTGTTGAAAAAGCATTAAATGATGGCGCAATTAGAAAAACATCTAATTTTAAAGATTATACTTTTATCAAAAATGATAAAAAATATTATTATTGTTACTCTGTCGATATGGATTCCTTTGTTTATGATTTTGAAGTGCGCAAGCTTGATACATATGTTGCGACCTTGAATAAAGAGAATTCAAATTATGATATAATGTATTCGTCAGCATTATGTCCTCAAGATGGGGAAGATATCAATGTTTTGGTTGAAAAGCTGAACGAATTTTCAAAAGGGGATATGAATGAAAAAGATATTAATAGTTGATGATGAAGCAGATATAATTGAAATTTTGCAGTTTATGCTCGAAGCTAATGGTTATGAGTGTGTTACTGCTATGGATGGTGAAGAAGGTTTAAAATTAGCAAGAGAAATTTCACCTGATTTAATCATTCTTGATGTTATGATGCCAAAAATCAATGGCTATAAAATAAGCAGACTTTTAAAATATGACAACAAATATAAAGATATTCCAATTTTAATGATTACAGCACGTTCTCAAGAAGAAGATAAGGTAATTGGCGAAGAGACTGGTGCAAACGAATATATAACAAAACCGTTTAATGTTGATTTTGTTGTAGAAAAAGTGAAAAGCTATTTAGGATAAATGAATGGAATTAGTAACAAATAAAACTCTTGAGAAATTAAAATATGATTTGGTTCGTGATGGTCTTGTAAGTTATGAAGATATCGAAAAAGCCCATGAACTTGCTGTTTCTCAGAATGTTAATATTGGTCAGATTTTAATTAAATCTAATCTTATTACAGAAGAAGTTTTATTAAAGTTCCTAGAAAGCAAACTTCATATTCCTTATGTTGATTTGAAAGATTATACATTAGATACGAGATGTTTATCTTATATCAGTTTTAATGATGCTCAAAAATATAAAATCATTCCATTATTTAAAATAGAAAATGTTTTAACTGTTGCGATGGCAGATCCTTTGGATTTGTTTGCTATCGATAAAATAGTTGAGCAAACAGGTTGCGATATTGAACCAGTTGTATCTGCTGAAAGTTTGGTTCTAAAAAAGATTGAAGAATATTATAATAGCGCTAGTAGTGTTGGTCAGATAAAAATAGAAAAAGATGAAGTTAAATTTGATTGGCAAGAAGAACTAAATAATGATGTTTTATCTGATGAACATATTCAAATATTAATTAGAGCTATTTTAAAACAAGCGATTTTAAATAATGTTCATGAACTTTTCTTTGAACATGTTCCGAATGGTTTAAGTGTTAATTTTAGGCAAGATTCGCAAGTGATAAATACAGGACAAATACCGACAGTTCTTGTTGTTCCATTTATTTCTAAATTAAAAGCATTATCTGCGTTAGATGTAAATGTTTGCGAATTACCACAGCTAGGAAAGCTTGTTTTTAAGGTTGATGATATTGTCTTAACTGCAAGTATTTCGGCATTCCCGACGATTAATGGTGAAAGAATTTCTCTTAAAATCTATAAACCACCCAAAAAAATGGATGAAATCGGTTTAAGCGAAAACCAAATTAATATTATTAAAAATGAATTGCAATCATCCGGAATTATTTTGGTGTGTGGTTCGTCATTATCTGGTAAAACTCACATTATTTATTCTATACTTTCTGAAATTGCCGATGGCAGTAAGAATATAATGACAATTGAATCTATTTCAAAATACAATTTAGAGCACGTAAATCAATGCGAGCTTAATGAAAATATTGGCTTTAATATGGAAAAAGCTATGAGATTTATTGAGTTTCAATCGCCTGATATTATCTATTTTGAGGGAATTACAAGTAAAGATGCATTAGATTACTATGGTTCTTTAGTGTTTAAAAACAAAGTTCTTTTGACAGAGTTTTTGGCAGATAATATGGCTGATTTAATCAAAAAACTTTCTTATAATGATTTTGAAATGTTTAAACCATTAATTTCTTGTATAATTTTTGCTCATAATCAACAAAATATTGAAGTTTTTGATAGAGCAGAACTAAAACGATTTACAGGAATTAATATTTAAATTTGTTAACATGTTTTGTTTATAGCGCAAAAAAAATATTTTCAAGGTTTAGTTCAAACAAGGAATGTAGAGGACAAATTAATGAAAATATCATCAATTAGTGCTGTAGATGTAAAAAAAATAAAGGCACAAAAATATAGTTCAAACCCTGTAAATTTGGCTATTAATAACAAACAGTATGATGCTAATAAAATGTTTGGTGTTTATTTTGGAAAAGACTTGGTTTCTTTCAAAGGAACTGACTTTAACCAAACATTAAAAGATAATTATTTCCAATTGCCACCTGGTTGTACTCCAGATAAGTTCCAAATTGATGCAGGTAAGGCACTTTTAGCGGGAAAAGATGTTTTGGTTGAAGCTCCAACAGGTACAGGTAAAACAGCAATTGCGCACTATGCTGCAACTAAAAATATGAAAGAGGGTAAAACAACTTTTTATACAACCCCTTTAAAGGCTTTAAGTAACCAAAAATTAAATGAATTTAGAGCTGTTTATGGTGATGAAAATGTTGGTATTTTAACAGGTGATAGACGTGAAAATGTTGAAGCGCCAATAATTATTATGACAACAGAAGTTTATCGTAATATGGCTTTATCTCACTTCTATGGTGATGAAAATCCATTAATGGAAAATATCGGAACAGTTATTTTTGACGAATTCCATTATCTTGGCGACCCAGATAGAGGACCTGTTTGGGAAGAATCAGTTATGTATACACCTGAAGGTGTGCAAACATTAGAATTAAGTGCAACAATTGGCAATCCTAAAGAACTTGAAAAATGGATTGGTGGTTTAAAAGGTAATAATGTTTCATTAATTTCAATTCCATCAGAAGCTCGTCATGTTCCGCTTCAGTTTGATATGATTGAAACTCAATCTTATGAAAAGAATGAAAAGAAAATCAAAAAAGCTATAAAAAGAGGTGAAACAGTTGAAGAATCTCCGGTTGTTTCTAAACCAAAATTAAGCGATTTTAAAAAGGTTGTGGAAAGTTTAAATTCTAAAAAACAACTTCCTGCAATATTATTTGTATTTAGCAGAAACTACTCTCGTGAAATGCTTGAATATTTTGCAAAAGAGGGTGTTGATTTAACAACTAAAGAAGAAAAAGAACAAATTGAAAAAACTGTAGATAAATATACAGCAAATAAATATGTTGGTGCGGATTTAGATGTTGAAGCATTGAAAAAAGGTTATGCAATTCACAATGCAGGCATTATTCCTGGTCAAAAAGAGTTGATTGAGGAATTATTCCAAAAGAAATTATTAAAAGTAGTTGTAGCGACAGAAACATTAGCTGCTGGTATTAATATGCCCGCTAAAACAGTTGTTATTTCAAGTCCGTATAAACCATGTGATGAAGATACTGATGTAGGTAAACTATTAGAGGACGATCCATCAGTTAAGTTAGAACACTTCGGTGATGACGATGATGAAGATAATGGTGTTCCTGTTCGATTATTAACTTCAAATGAATTTAAACAAATGGCTGGACGTGCTGGTCGTCGTGGTATTGATACAGTTGGTTATGTTTATACAATGCCGACAGATAGAACAACTGAACAAGATTTCTTATTCTTAGAAGTTACACAATGTAATCCAATTAACAGTAATTATAATCCAGACTATGCGTTTTTATCTGGATATTATGAACATAATCAAGATGGTTCTAAATTAGAAGGAATATTTGATAAAACATTCTATGTTCAAGGAAAGAGTACTGACCAAAAAGATGCAAAAATGTCTGAACTTATGGAAATAAGTGAAAGAAAAACTAATATATTATTAGATAGAGGTTTTTTAGTTCAAGAGGGTGACGCTGTTTATCCAACATTGCTTGGAAATATGGCTTCAAAAGTTAGAGGTTATGATGCTTTAACACTTGCAGAAACTATAAATTCAGGCGTATTTAGAGGCTTTACTCCACAAGCTTTAGCAATGGTAGCTGCTTCTATTGCCATTCCATCAAAATCAAATGAAGGTGCTATTTCTTATGAAACTGATATGTCAATGACATTTGATAAAGCAAAAGATGGCATTAAAAATGTTGGACAACGTTTAACAAGTTCAATTACTTCAATGCTAGTTAAATTTGGTAAGACATTTGATAGTTTCTCAAGCTATGAGGAAATGTTAGAGTTTGCTCAAAGTATTGAAAAACCACAAGCTTCAGAAGAAGAAATAAAAAGTGCAATGAAAGAATTGAGCGAAAAGCGTTCTAAAATGTATAAGATAACTAAAACAACAGGTACATACACGCCTGAAGAACTTGTTAATGCATTATTGAATAAAGAAACAGTGCCAACAAAAGTTTTAGAAACTCATCTTGATGCTGTTGAAAAATATAAAAAGAGAATTAATACAAAATCAATTGGTCAATATATTGGTAAATTAAGAGCAGAACATGCAGCTATTGACCCATCATCAAAGGGAAGTAAAGCGAAAGCTCGTTTGGAAAGACAACAAAAAGAACTTGAAGCTGATATTAAACTTGCGGTTAATATGCAGTATTTAGAAGAAAATATAGCAGATGCCATGGCTGATAATTTCCAATTCTTAAAGAAAAACCCGCCAGAACAAATTAAGCTTGATTATGGCAAAGCAGAAAATATGTTCTTGAGATTGACTCTTAAAGATGAATTGGTTGCTAAAATAAAAGCTTTACAACATTTTGAAGATGTATGTAGTGAAGAAGATTTTGACGCAACAAAAGGTTGGGATGAAAGCAGAACAAATCAAGCGTTCAAAAAGCTGTTAAAAACTTCATCAGAGGTATTTTCAACAGAAATAAATAATGGAATTAATGCGCTTCCTGCTAAATATAGTAAAGATGCTGCTCAAATGCTTTATGCATGGGCTTCTTTAAACCAAGCTAACACAGAAGATTCAATGGCAAACTGGATGCAACTTGTTAGAATGACACCAGAAGAAACTGCCGATGAAGGAACGATTTACAGAAATGTTATGCAGACTGCAGACTTATTAAGCCAAATTGGAGAGATGGCACAAGTCGGTATTGAGCAAACAGATGATTCGTACTTTACTGAGTTAAAACAAACAGCAATGAAAGCACGAGAATTATTGATAAAAGAACCTGTTACCATTTAAGGTAACAGGTTCTTTTTATGTTTTGAAACAAAAACATGGAATAATGCCTAAAAGTTGAATATTTCGGGCATTGTCAACGAAATTAACATAAAAATAAAGAAATATTAAGAAAAAAATAAGAAAGGAAAAAATACTGGTTGACTCTGAATTATGTTTGACATACAGTTATTATGCTAAGCGGTAAAATGTATTACCGTATGCGTAAGTCAATCAGACAAAAGGAAGTGGAAATGAACGAAAGCAAGCAACAAAGAATCAGAGTTTGTTTGAAAGCATACGATCATAAATTAATCGACTTATCTGCAAGTAAAATTGTAGAAGTTGTTAAAAGAACAGAAGCTAGAGTAGCTGGACCTGTTCCATTACCAACAAAACGTCGTTTATATTGTGTACTTCGCTCACCTCACGTTGACAAAAAATCAAGAGAACATTTTGAGATGAGAATACACAAAAGAATCATAGATATTTATGATCCGACAGCACAAACAACAGAAGAATTAACAAGAATGGATTTGCCTGCCGGAGTAGATATCGAAGTTAAACTGTAAAAAGATTTAACAGGCACATACAATTTAATAGAAGGAATCTCCTTATAAATTGAATGTGATCTACGAGGCAAGTAGACAAACGTAGCGCTCACAAAAGAAAGGTGAAATATGACACTGGGAGTAATAGGTGAAAAACTTGGGATGACACAAGTATTTGACGAACAAGGACTTGCAATTCCCGTAACAGTAATAAAAGTTAATCCGTTAACAGTTACACAAGTAAAAACTGTTGATTCAGATGGTTACAATGCAATTCAAGTTGGTGTAGTTCCAGCAAAAGAAAAACATTTAACAAAAGCTGAATTAGGACATTTTAAGAAAAACGGACTAGAAAATTTCAGACATTTACAAGAATTCAGATTAGATAATCCTGAAGCATACACAGTAGGTCAAAAAATTGACTTATCAGTTCTAACAGAAGGAACAAAAGTAGATGTAACAGGTACATCAATCGGTAAAGGTTTCCAAGGTACAGTTAAAAGATGGAACTTTGGACGTGGACCAATGGCTCACGGTTCTAAAAACCACAGAGAACCAGGTTCAATCGGTGCAGGTACAACACCAGGCCGTGTAATCAAAGGTAAAAGAATGGCTGGAAACATGGGTAACGAAAGAGTTACTATTTCAAAACTTACAGTAGTAAGAGTTGATAGCGAAAATAATTTGTTATTAGTTAAAGGTTCAGTACCTGGTCCTGAAGGAAAATTAGTAACAGTTGTACCATCAAGAGTTAAATGGAACTAGCGAATTTCCGGACGGACAAAGTTCGGTAAGCGAGAGCCGAAGAGAGGACAGCGAAAGCTAACGAACGGCAGGCTAGAGCGTAAAGGAAATTCAAGAAAATAAAAACAAAACAAGGAAAAATAAATTATGACAAAAGAAGTTTCAATATTAAGTACAAGCGGAAAGCAAGTTGGCCAAATCGCTCTTGATGATAAAGTATTCGGAGTAGAGCCAAATTTGCACGTAATGCATATGGCATTAAGAAGACAATTAAATAATGCTAGAGGCGGAAATGCTTGCGCAAAAACAAGAGCAGAAGTTTCTGGCGGTGGTAGAAAACCATGGAAACAAAAAGGTACAGGTAGAGCAAGAGCTGGTTCAATCAGATCACCATTGTTTGCAGGTGG
>JAFQNF010000036.1 GCA_017396025.1 bacterium | reverse complement strand
TTTTCTTTAATATTTTTACTTGTATTTACTGTACTTACTTAATTAGCTCTTGATGGGACTTGAACCCATGACCTTTCCCTTACCAAGGGAATGCGCTACCTCTGCGCCACAAGAGCATGTGATTCTTTAAATCCTATCTCTTTAAAGAGTTTGGGCAGAGGTGGATTCGAACCACCGTACACTCTCGTGAACAGATTTACAGTCTGTCGCCTTTAGCCACTCGGCCATCTACCCATATGTTAATTTTGAATGTTCAAAATTTAGAAAAAGCCGGTGATAGGAATCGAACCTACAACCTACGGTTTACAAAACCGTTGCTCTACCGTTGAGCTACACCGGCATATCTCGTATGCTACACTTGAATAATATAAAAGACATAAATGATTGTCAAGAGAAATTTTAATTTTTCTTTTTTATTAACTTCTGGACAAACTTATACATGTCTAGTTAATATGTTTCAATACCAGAGCAATTTACTTTATTCGCTGGTTAATATACTAATAAGTTATTGTGTTAAAGGAGTATAAAATGGCAGAAGTTATTGAAATTACAGACGAAAATTTTGAACAAGAAGTGTGCAAAGAAACAACTTTAACTCTTGTAGATTTCTGGGCAACTTGGTGTGGACCATGCCGAAAACTTTCTCCAATGCTTGATGAACTAGCTAAAGATTATGATGGAAAAGTTAAATTCGTAAAAATAAAAGCAGATGAAAACCTTCAAACAGCACAAAAATATTCAATCAGTGGTGTCCCTTGTCTATTAGTGTTTAAAAATGGCGAACCTGTTGAAAGAATGGTAAATATAGTTCCTAAGTCAACAATCATCGCTAATTTAGATAAACACCTTTAATTATGGATAACAATTATAACAACAATTTTTACGGATATAGTGGGTATATAAACAGGAAAAACTATACAATTAACTTGTTTATTCTTTTTGCGCTGTACATATCAACAATGTTGGTAAACTGGAATAGTTTTACTCAATATACCCCATATAAATTTTTATCAGAAATACTGATATATATCATACTATGTTTCCAGTTTATAATAGTATTTTGTTCTATTTCTGTTGTTTATAGAAGAATGGCGGACATAACAAAAGACAAAACAGAAAAGATAAAAAATAGATTTAAAACTATATTTATTGGTTTGTATGTTATTCCAATTATATATTTTTTAGGATTAAGACCCATTCTAAACTTTAGTCTATTTGATTTAATATTTTTGTTATTGTCATTTATTTCAATAATATTTGCTATTATTTTATGTTTTATAAAAGGGAATAACGCTTGATTAAAACGCCCTCATATTTTATACTTCTATAAAAGAAGAGGTTTTAAAATGAGCGACGACAGACTTTTTGCATCGAACAATGCCATCGGAAGAAAATGGTATTTTTTAAATATAGTAATACTAAGTGTAATTACGCTTATCACAAAATACATATTCGAAGATCATATAATTCCAAACGTTACAACCGAAGTTTATGAAATAATCGCGCTAGGAATACTATATTTTGCATACATAATATTTGCTGTAACATTTTTCGCTTTGATTGAAAGAAGACTATATGATGCCGTAGGAACAAGGGAAAGAAGTGGTTATAAAAATACTTCAAGCTTTTTACAACTTGCAGTTTTTTTCCAATTAGCAGTTCTATTTATAAACAAACAAAATATAAACATTCCTATTAGTGTTGATGTTTTGCAATTAATAGCTTGGGCACTAAATGGATTATTTTTACTAATTGTTTTAGTCTTATGTTTTTTAAAAGGTCAAATTTCAAACCTTACATATGATGAATACAGAAAAAAAAGTAAAATACGAATAATATGGAACATATAAAAAATGTATTAATTTGTGGTCTTGGTGGTGTTGGCTGTGTATGCGCAAGTACAATAGCAGACACAAAATCAGTAGACCTTAGAATTTTAATTGATAAAAAAAGATACGAAACATACACAAAAACACCTACACAATTCAATTCTAAGCGGTATGACTTTAACTACATTTTACCATCTGAAACAAAATTCAAATCTGATTTAATAATAATTGCAACAAAAGATGACGGTTTAGAACTTGCAATAAAAAACATTAAAAATTTTATAAAAGAAGATACAATAATAATTTCTGTATTGAACGGTATCCACAGCGAAGCAAAAATAATAGAAGAATATGATAGCAACAAAGTAATATATTCTTTCTTTATTGGCAGTTCTTGTATAAGAAAGGGTCGAAGCATAACCCAAGACGGGAATTACCAATTTATAATTGGTGATAGAAATAATCCACAATCAGAAGAAGTAAAATTACTCTCAAGTTTCTTTGAAAAATGCAACATAAAACACAAAGTTTCAAATCACATAATGGAACGATACTGGAGAAAATTTATGGTAAATGTTGGACTAAACCAACTATGCACCGTTGAAAATAAAACATTTAAAGAAATAAAGCAAGAACCCAAACTTGTAGAAAGAATGAAAAAATTAATTTGGGAAGTAAAACTTCTTGCAGAAAAAGAAGGAATAAATAATCCACAAAAATTATATGATGACACAATCAAATTTTTAATAGAAGATTTTGAAGATGCAACTCCATCTATGTTGCAAGATATAAGAGCAGGTAGAAAAACAGAAGTTGATATTCTGGCGGGAGAAGTAGTAAAACTTGGTAAAAAACATAATATTCAAACTCCAGAAAACGAAAAAATATACAAAAAAATAAAAATTTTAGAAGAAAAAGTATGAAAAATTTTATATGGCACCTTTATCGAAAAAGAAATAAACTACCCAAAATAGTTTGCATCGAAGCTTGTAGTCTATGTCAGTTAAACTGTCCAGATTGCCATATGAGAAAAAACGACCCAAACATAATTGTAGGAAATGGCTACTTGAAATTTAAAGATTTTAAAAAGTTTGTAGACAAACATCCTTATATAGAAAGCATCGAATTATCATTTTGTGGAGAAATTTTCTTAAACCCAGAACTTCTTGAAATAATCAAATACGCATACAAAAAGAAAGTAAAACTAACAGCCTTTAATGGCGTTAATTTCAATACGGTATCAGAAGAAATACTAGAAGCACTCGCAAAATATGAATTTACAGGAATTACATTTTCTATTGATGGGACAACACAAGAAACCTACCAAAAATATAGAAAAAACGGGGATATAAATAAAGTTTTTGAAAATATAAAAAAACTAAACAGTTATAAAGAAAAATATAAAAGCAAATATCCAATACTACAATGGCAATATATTGTTTTTGAACACAATGAACACGAACTTTCAAATGTAAAAAAAATACAAAACGAATTAAAAATAGACAATGTATACTTTAAAGCACCATGGGGGAAACCTGATTTTTCTATAGAAGTTAGACAAAAAATAAAAAAACTAAATTTAGATAAACAAAAAGACATTGAAATCGTTAAAGCAGTGACCGAAAACAGTCCTTCTATATGTTTATACCCTTGGTTAAAACCACAAATAAATTGGAATGGAGAACTTTTGGGTTGCTGTTGTTCAACACACCACACTCTAGATATCAATGTTTTTGATACAAACCTAAAAAAGGCTTTAAATTCAGAAAAATGCAATTATATGAAAGCTGTTTTAACTGGAAAAGAAGAAGCTGACTCAACTTTGCATTGTTTACATTGTCCTTTTTACGATAAAATGCGAAAAAACAAACAATTTATCAATCCCAAACTTATTAAATTTATATAAAGACACTTAAATCTATGCTATAATATTTTCTATAATTTAAAAGGGAAGTATTATGCCGAAAAAATACATTTATTTTGTTGATGTTACAAACAGAGATGGAGTACAAACATCACGATTAGGGTTAGCGAAATTACAAAAAACAATCATCAACTTGATGTTAGATGATATTGGAATCACACAATCAGAATTTGGTTTTCCAACAACAAAACACGAAATCAACTACTTAAACGCAAACTTAGAGTTAGTTGATAGAGGTGTTATATCTAAAACAAAACTTTCTGGTTGGATGAGAGGTATTGAATCAGATGTTCTTTTATCATTCCAAAATGTACCAAGACTAAAACACGTAAATTTGTCTGTTTCAACTTCTGACCAAATGATTAAAGGCAAATTTGGCGGAAAGAAGACGAGAGAAGATATTATAAAATCAACAAATGATGCGGTTGATGCGGCAAGAGCATGCGGAGCATTAACAATTGGTGTTAATGCAGAAGATGCTTCAAGAAGCGATATTGATTATTTAATAGAATTTGCGAAAGAAGCAAAAAAACACGGCGCAAAAAGATTTAGATATTGTGACACACTTGGCTATGATGATCCAATTAGTGCTTACGAAAGAATTTATAAAATTGCACAAGAAACACAAATGGATATTGAACTTCACTTCCATAATGACTTGGGTATGGCGGCAGGAAACTCTGTAATGGGCGCAAAAGCTGCTATTGATGCTGGAGTAAATGCGTACATCAATACAGCGATAAACGGTATGGGAGAACGTGCTGGTAATGCTGATTTAATTTCTTGTTTATTAGGTGTATTAAAATCAAGTGGTATGCACGGCAAATACGAAATCGACCCAAATATTGACTTGTCAAAAACTTGGAAATTAGCAAAATATACAGCTTATGCATTTAATGTACCAATTCCAATCAACCAACCTGCAACAGGTGATAATGCATTTGCGCACGAATCAGGTATTCACGCTGATGGTGCATTAAAAGACAGATTAAATTATGAATTATATGATTATGAAGAACTTGGTAGAGGCGAGCCAGAAATTGTTGAAACAGGCCGTATGATAACAACAGGTGAATATGGCGGCATTAAAGGTTTCCGTAATGTATATGACAAAATGGAAATCAAGTTCCAAGACGAAGATGAAGCAAGAAATATTCTTGAACTTGCTCGTTATGCTAACGTACACACACAAAAACCACTTACACAAAGCGAGTTAAAATTCATATATTATTATCCAGATATCGCGGCAAGAATTATGACAGTGACTCCATATTATGTTCCAACAGGTAACTTAAAGAAGAGAGTTGATAACCAAGATATCACTAAACCACATTTATTCGTATAGGGAGAGAAAAATGGGACAAACAATAGCTGAAAAAATATTATCAGCTCACGCAGGTAAAAATGTAGTACCAGGCGAGTTGGTAATCTCAAATATAGACGTAGTTATGGTTCAAGATGGAACAGGACCTTTAGCTGTAAGTGAATTTAAAAAATTAGGCAAAGAAAAATTAAATAATCCAGATAGAACAATATTGTTTATCGACCACGCAGCACCAAGCCCAAGAAAAGAGCTTTCAAATTCACACAAAGTTCTTAGAGAATTTGCAAAAGACTATGGTTGCATTTTATCTGAAGTTGGCGAAGGTGTTTGCCATCAAAGATTAATTGAAAGCTACGTAAATCCAGGTGAAACATTACTAGGTGCAGACTCTCACACTTGTACATCTGGAGCTTTAGGAGCATTTGCAACAGGTGCTGGTTCTACTGATATTGCAGTTGTAATGGGATTAGGCAAAACTTGGTTAAAAGTTCCATCTACATTTAAAATCGTTGTTGAAGGCGAATTTCAAAAAGGTGTTTGCGCAAAAGACTTTATTCTTCACTTAATTGGTTTAATTGGAGCAGACGGCGCAACATATAGAGCCTTAGAATTTACCGGCAGCGGTGTAAAAAATATGTCTATGGCAGACCGTTTCACAATTTCAAATATGGCGGTTGAGGCTGGTGCTAAAGTCGGCTTATTTGAAACAGATGAAAAGACATACGAATACTTAAAAGAACAAGGCAGAGCTGATAAGTTTGTAGAAATCAAAGCAGATGCTGACGCTGTATATGAAAGAGTTATTAATATTAACTTAAACGAATTAAAACCAACAATTTCTTGTCCACACACAGTTGATAACACAAAAACAATTGATGAAATGGATAAAGTAAACGTTAACCAAGTATTTATTGGTACCTGCACAAACGGTCGTATTGAAGACTTAAGAATTGCAGCAAATATTTTAAAAGGAAAGAAAGTAAACCCTGATGTTAGACTTTTAGTTGCTCCTGCTTCAAGAAAAGTATTTTTACAAGCATTAGAAGAAGGTTTGATTTCAACTTTTGTAGAAGCTGGTGCAGCTGTTGTTACATCTGGCTGCGGAGCTTGTGTTGGTGTTCACGCTGGAATTTTAGGTGATGGCGAAGTTTGTTTGGCAACTCAAAATAGAAACTTCCAAGGAAGAATGGGTAACACAGAAGGATTTATTTATCTTTCTTCACCTGCCACTGCTGCTTACAGCGCAATTAAAGGATATATAGCTGACGTTAGGGAGATTTTATAATGGAACTTAAAGGAAAAGCATTTAAATTTGGTGATGATATATCAACAGACCATATAGCACCTGGAAGATTATTTCACTTACGTTCAAATCTTCCAGAATTAGCAAAACACGTTCTTGAAGACGCAGACCCAACCTTTGCATCAAAAATGTCTAAAGGTGACTTTGTTGTTGCTGGTAACAACTTTGGTTTAGGTTCATCTAGAGAACATGCTCCACAAATTATTAAAATTGCAGGAACAGGCGCTGTTTTAGCAAAGAGTTTTGCTAGAATTTTTTATCGTAATGCAATTAATATTGGCTTATTATTAATTGAATGTGATACAGATAAAATTGATGCAGGAGATGAATTAGAAATAGATGTTAAACAAGGTTTTGTTCATAACAAAACAAAAGATATTAAACTTCCTTTTGCACCATTACCAGATGTAATGATTAAATTACTAAACGAAGGTGGATTAATTCAGCACTTAAAATTACACGGTGATTTTGATTTGGTATAGGAGCAAATTATGCAAACAGTTACATTAATACCTGGAGATGGAATAGGACCAGAAATAACAAATGCAGTTACAACTATTTTAGAAAAAGCAGGTGCTCAAATAGAATGGGATGTTCAAACAGCAGGCACAGACGTTATTGAAGCTGAAGGCTCACCACTTCCAGATAGAGTTATAGAATCAATAAAAAAGAATAAAGTTGCACTTAAAGCTCCCGTAACGACACCCATTGGTAAAGGTTTCAGAAGCGTTAACGTAGCATTAAGAAAGTCTTTAGATTTATATTCTAATCTTCGTCCATGCAAAAATATTGAAGGTATAAAAACAAGATATGATAACGTTGATTTAGTTATTGTTCGTGAAAATACTGAAGATTTATACGCAGGTATTGAAAGACAAGTTGATGAAGACACAGCCGAATCAATTAAAATTATTACAAGAAAAGCTTCAATAAGAATTGCTGAATTTGCATTTGATTATGCAGTAAAAAATAATAGAAAATTAGTTACAGTTGTAACTAAAGCTAATATTTGCAAATTATCTGATGGATTATTTTTAAACTGTGCACGAGAAGTTGCGCAAAAATATCCACAAATTCAATTTAAAGAAATTCTTGTAGATAACCTTTGTATGCAACTAGTTCAAAATCCAGAGCAATTTGACGTATTAGTTCTACCAAACTTATATGGTGATATTGTTTCAGATTTGTGCGCAGGTTTAGTTGGTGGTTTAGGTGTTGCACAAGGTGCAAATATCGGTTTAAACGCTGCTGTATTTGAGCCTGTTCACGGTAGCGCACCAGATATTAAAGGTCAAAACAAAGCAAACCCAACAGCTCTTTTATTATCAGCGATAGAAATGCTAAAGTATATCGAACAAAGAGATATAGCAGAAAAAATAGAAAAAGCATTATTTAAAACTATTAAAGATGGTAAATCTTTGACATGTGACTTAGGTGGTAAATCAACAACAACTGAGTTTATGAATGCTATTATCGAAAACTTATAGATTAAAAATAAAACACAAACTTAAAAACCTCCTTTTTTAAAGGAGGTTTTTTAAGTTTTGTAACAGTAATTTATTTTCCTGAATTTCGATAAAAAAATAATACTTTATTAATATATAAATACGAAGAAGAGAGATTTCATGGATATTAATCTTTTAAAACTTGGCTTTGCAAGTTATTTGGAAGCGAAAAACGCCGAAAATAATACAGAGGAACAATACGTCGTAGAAAATTCTGACGCCAGTATTTTTGTATATTCAGACGAATTTAAAGATTATCTAGCAGAAACATTAAATATAACAGAAGACGTTGGTTCTATAAGCATCGATGAAATCTTAAATATGGAGATTTCAAATGGACAACTAATTCCACAAGATGAAAACTCCGAAAATATTTCTTCATTTCCAATGAGCGAAAATGAAATTGTTATTGGTTCAGAAGGAAACGGAAATGGAGAAAATTTACAAGAACAAATTACACTCTTAGAACAACAACAAGCATTGTTTACAGGAATATTAAATGAACTTTTAACAGATGAAAATGTTCAAGGTTTTATTGATACCAATGGTGATACGACAATAAGCGAAGAAGAAATCACAGCATTCTTGCAAGCAGTAAGCGCTCAAGATGGAAACGCAGAAGATATTTCATTAGAAGATATTTTTGGTGCAATTGAAAGCATGAAAGAAAATACTTTTGAAATTCCATCTGCTGAAGAACAAAAGATAGAAACAACACAAGAAACAAAAAATCCAGAAACAGTTCAACAACCATCAACAAATAATAATGGTGGAAATTATCAATCATATACACCAAGTTCAAATGGCACACAAGTTCAAGAAAAATCTCTTGATTCAATGACAAGGGATGAACTAAATACAGAACTTGCAACAACACAAGGAACACTCGCAACTCAGCAATCCGAACTTTCTAATATTTTGAATGGTTCAACAGAAGAATTACAAAGTCTTCAAGAAAATATAGATACAGCATACGAAACCTATCAAACAGAATTAGCAAAAGTTGATGGTGAAATGGCACAACAACTTGATGATATAGAAACAAGACTCGACGCAAAACAGGCAGAAGTCGATGCAAAAGAACAAGCAATATTCGATCAAGAAAATACTGTTTCAAGTTGCAAAAACACATATGATAATGCAGTAGCAACAACATCAAACTTAGAAAGTATTCTTTCAGGCTTAGAATCAACAGATACAAGTGAATTAACAGAAGAACAACAAGCAAACTTAAATTCAAAAATACAATCAACAAAAGAACAATTACAAGAAGCCAAAGATGCTGAAGAAGAAGCAAAAACAGCTTGGGAAGAATCTGAAACAAAATTAAATACACTAAAAGAAGAAAAAACCACATTAGATACAGAATTATCAGAAATTCAAACAGAAAAAACAGATTTTGAGGCATTATTAAGTCAAAAATATCCAGAGATTGAGCAATATATGACAGCTTATAATGATGCTAAAGAAGCTTATAAAACAGCTCAAGACACCGCAGCAAATGCTGTAAGAACAGAAATAACTCAAACTCAAAATTACATAAATAATATAAACACTGCAATATCAACTGTTGGACAAAAAGAGGATATAAAAGAAAATTACTTTGGTGCTTTTGGTGATGATATCGTCGCATTTGCAAATCAGTTTATTGGTGCAAATGAAGCAGATGGAAGTGCCGATAAATTCTTAGCATCGTGGACAACATCAGCAGAAACGCCTTGGTGTGCAGCGTTTGTTGAATACGTAATGGAAAATTCAGGAAGCTATGAACAATTACCAGATTGGTACAAAGATATAGACAATAAATGGTACTGTCCAAATATCGATAATGCAGCAGAAAAAGCTGGAGCAGTAATAAACGGTGATGAAGCAAAAGCTGGTGACATTGTATTATTCGACTGGGACGGCGACGGAAAAATGGATCACGTTGGAATTGTCGTTTCTAATGAAAATGGCAAATTGGTAACTATTGAAGGTAATACATCAAACAAAGTTGCCCAAAAAGAGTATGAAACGGACGACCCAAGAATTAAATACTGTAAAACAACTTAATTTGTAAACAAAAATAAACAACTTTCTCTCTAAATCTAAACTTTTCTTCTTATTTTGTCGACATGTCAAAATAAGAAGGAAAGTGCAGTCTTGATAAATTTTGAAAACATAATTGTTGGATTTCGAGCTTACCTAGAGTCATTACAAGAGTCTGGTGAAAAGGACTATGATTTAGATTCTTTTTCGGATGTAAGCATATTTATGTATTCCGATGAATTTAAAGACTATGTTACAGACCAACTTGATTTAGATTCACAATTAGGATCTATGGATTTAAGTGAACTTTTCAGTATGGATTTTTCAAATAATCAATTTACAATTCCAGATGAAGAACAAACGGATAATCCGTCAGAAGATCAAGATGCAGGACAACAGAATTTTTTCACTGGTCTTTTAAATAGTTTATTTAAAAATGATTTAGTAAAAAACTTATTAGATACAGATAAGAACTCAGAGATAAGCGAAGAAGAACTAAAAGCATTTTTAAATGTTCTTGGTGGACTTGATGGAAGTAATTTATCACTTTCTTTAGAAGACATTTTTAGTGGTATTGATAGCATAAAAAATAACGATTTTACAATTCCTTCAACAGAAACACCAACAGTTGAAGCACCAGAAGAAACACCACCTGATTCAAGTCCATTTGATGGAAATTATGAATATACATACGATCCACCAAAAAACGATGAACAAGATGGACCACAAGAAGTTGATTTAACAAAATTGTCTGTTGATGAATTAAATACCTTGCTTTCAGAAACACAAACAGAATATTTACAACCTCAAGAAGAATACTTAGCAAGTATTCTCGATGAATCAGAAACAGAATTAGCTGGATTAAAAACAGCATCTGAAGAACTTTTAGCAACATACGAAGAAAAGCTAAAAGAAGTCAATGTTGAAATGGCAGAACAGCTTGTTGATATTGAAGAAAGACTTGATGCTAAAAAAGAAGAAATAGAACAAAACGACCAAGCTATCTTTGAACAAGAAAACACAATTAATGATTGCCAAACAAACTATGACAATGCAGTATCAAGAACAGCAAATTTAAAGAGTTCATATGATGCACTTGTAGGAATGGATACAAGTGAAATGAGCGATGAAGATAAAAGTGCTCTTCAAGCAAAGATTGATGCAGCAAAAGAAGCATATGACCAAGCTGTTATTGATGAAGAAGCGGCAAAAACTGCATTAGACGAAGCGAAAGAAGCTTTAACTCCATTACAAGAAAAAGCAGAAACACTAAATGGAGAATTAACTGCAATTGAAGAAGAAAAAACTGCTTTTGAATCCCAAATTAGCGAAGAATACCCAGAAATTGCAGAATATATGGATGCATATAATGAAAAGAAACAAGAATACTATCAATATAAAACTGATGCATCAAGCTATATGCGCGAGCAAATCCAAGTGTCTAAAGCATATATGAATGAAATTAAGACTGCAATAACAAATGCTCAAAACAAGAAAGATACTGAAGAATATAGCTTTACTGTAAAGAACCCAGATGATCCATCATCTATGTATAATGCAGAAGCAGGAGAACATCTTGTTGATTCAGCATATGCAATGCTAGATCAATATGGTTCTTCATCAGGATATTGCGCAAGAGGTGTTAGCAGAACAATGTTTCTAGCTTATGGAATAGAAATGGGCGGACACGGATACCAATGGGATTCAAACATGGAACAATTAGTTGAACAAGGTTTATTCGTAGAAGTAACTGGCGACTATCCAACATCTGCAGATTTAACAACTTTACCAGCTGGTGCTGTTGTATGTTGGGAAAATACAAGCAATAGTGGTGATGGCGGAAAACGATATGGTCACGTTTGTATCGCAGACGGTAAAGGTGGAGAAATCTCTGACCATTATCAAGCCAATATTTATCAAAGCGTTGGTGGAAGAAGCGACCAATACAGAATTTTCATTCCAGTTTAATAATAAAAAAAGACCTTACTCGTCAGTAAGGTCTTTTTCTTTTTGTTAACCAACGTCTTGGTCTTCAAAAATGTTTTTCGTTTGCGTTAAACAGCAACGCCAGATTTTGCTTGTGCAACTACTTTTTGTAGAGCTTCTAAAGCGTCAGCTGGAAGTTTATCAATACCAGCTTTTTCTGTTTCTCTAGATTCTACGAATGCGATTCTGTCGTTCATACGAGCAATAAATTGTTCTGCATATTCTCTATTGCTGAATGAAGCATTAAATCCTTCAACATCCATAATTTCGATATCAGAGAAGTTTTCCCATTTATGGAAGTTAGCACTACCTTCAACAATGGCTTCGATAACGCCTAATGTATGAGCAGGTTTTACTTTTGTTCCCATAAAGTCACCTGTATTTAAGATGTAGCAATCTACGCCATCTTCAATTAATTGTTTGAATCTAGTGTAGTCTGTTGCTAGAGGGTAAACTCTGAATGGGTTTGCATAAGGTTCAACTACTAACGCGTTAGGGTCAACACCTTTAGCAAGTCTTTCTGCAGAAGAACGTTTTGTAGCTAAAGTAGCACCCATAGCAGAACCTAATGAAGCACCTGATAATTTTAATACTGGTGGAATTGTAGGGTCTTTCATTAACCAGAAAATAGCGTTGATAGGTTGATCAATTCTATCAACTCTGTTTGGTGACCATAATTTAGATTTAACAGCACGACCATTACCATTTCTTAAGTCTTCTGTTACAGAAACTAATTTACCGTCAGCTGTAGCAATAACACCATTATTTTGTTGAGTTAAGATATATTTGTTGTCATCACAACCGATTGGATAGTCAGCTGTTTTATCGAAATAAGCTGGTTCTAAAGCGATTGTGTATTTGTCTTCAACATTGATGATGAAAGCGTCATCGTGAAGAACTGTAATATCGTATTTATTGTTGTGTTTTGCGTGAGTAATTGTAGATTTACCGCTGCCAGATAAACCAAATACAGCTACTTGGAATGATTTATTATCAGCTAAGTTGTAACGTTTCATACCACCGTGGCAAGAAGCATAACCGTTTCTTGCAGCAGCACCCCAAGCAAGAGTTAATGTACCTTTTTTGTGTTCACCAAAGTATCTCATACCTAAGATAGCAGCACAGTTGTGTTCTGGATCAAAGAATGTTAAACCGTATGGGAAGTCTGGGTGAGTCCAATCTGGATCTGAGAATACGTAGATATCACCTTCGTTGATTTTTCTAGAACCAGCATACATTTCAGCATACATTTCGTTGATGTATTGGAAGTTTAACATCCAAGAATACATAACGTTTTCGAAGCCTTCTGGAATTAATAAGTGAGCTTTAATCATAAAGTCATTTTCTAAACCAACAACAGTTTCTGTTGAATACATTAATTTATCACGTGTGTTGTAAACAGCTTCACGGATAATTGGTAATAAATAACCTAAATCACAATTTGGTTCGCCAACAATTTTTCTAGCAGCTGCACAACGACCAACTACTGTACCGTCGTTGAATAATAATTGGTTTGCACCTTGTGGTAAACCTAATTTTTCTGGCATATAAACAGGCATACCTGTTAATTCAACTGTACCAGGGCTATTTTTAGCTAATTTATAAGCTTCTGCTACAGATTTTACTTGTTCTACATTATTTCCGAAGAATGGAGCAGTTAATGTTGCTCTTGCAGGAGACATTATGCTATGTAATTCTTCTGAGTTTGAAAAATATTCAATTGTACTCATTTTCCTTTTCTCCTTTCAATTGAGTGTATATTGTACAAATATTATTTTAGATTAAATTCTCGGAGGTAAACACCTCCGAGAAAATGATTTTTAGTGTGGGATCAATGCAAGTAACACCC
>JAFQNF010000035.1 GCA_017396025.1 bacterium | reverse complement strand
TGTATTTAATTTATGATAAAATCACCTTAAAAGTTTGTAAGCGAATATTTCACCTTAGATGTATAAATATGTAAGATTAAGACAAAATAGGAAGGTGGAATATTTAATGTTAAAACAAAAAGACTTAAAAAGAGCTACATTAATTGAAGCATGTATAAAAGGAAAATGTACTGTAAAACAAGTTGCAGATGCTTTAGGTCTTTCAGAACGCCGTGTAAAACAAATAAAAAGGGAGGTTAAAGAAAATGGCGTTAAATCCATTCAACATGGAAATCGTGGCAGAAAGCCTAAAAATACAATACCAAACGAAACTAAAAATAGAATATTAGAACTTAGAAGCTCTTATCAATATGAATTATCAAATTTTAAACATTTCCAAGAACTCCTAAAAGAACGTGAAAATATTGATATTTCATATTCTGCTCTTTACAATATTTTGCATAATGCTGGCATTAAAAGCCCTAAAAAACATCGTAAAACTAAGTTACATCATAGAAGAAAACGTAAAGAGTCTGAGGGAATGATGTTACAAGCCGATGGTACACCCTTCGAATGGTTTGGCACAGATGAAAAATATTCTCTTCATGGTTTCATTGACGATGCTACTGGCAAAATAACAGGTTTGTATATGTGTAAGAATGAATGTTTACTAGGATATTTAGAAGTATTAAGACAAACACTAGAAAATTATGGTATTCCAATTTCTCTTTATCCTGACAAATATAGCGTGTTTTTTCCTCCAAAAAAAGTTGACGACCACGTAACTATCGAAGAACAGTTAAATGGTCGTGAAAAAGGTATAACTCAATTTGGTAGGATTGTTGAAGAACTGGGTATTACTATGTTTCCTGCTAATTCTCCTCAAGCTAAAGGTAGAATTGAAAGATTATGGGAAACTCTTCAAAGTAGATTGGTTACAGAATTTAGAATTCATCATATAACGACAATGGAACAAGCTAATGATTTCCTGGTGCAATATATTAATGTGTATAACTCTAAATTTTCTGTTGAGCCAATTAATAAAAACAGTGTATTTTTAAAACTACCAAAAAGATATAATTTAGACGAGCTTTTATGTGTTAGATTTGAACGAACTATTGATAATGCTGGAGTTTTCTCTATTAACAACAGTAAATTTCAAATTTTAGATAGGAACTTGCCTCCAAAAACTAGAATTTCAATTTTTCTTAGTCAAAAGATTGGTATGCTCGTTAAGGCTAACAACAAGGTCTATGATGTACAGCCTTTAGAATTGATTTCTAAAGACATTATCGATAATAATTCATTAGACTATCATCAATGGCTACCAAATGTAGTAGTTGAGTTAATTAATGAATTCTATCTAAAAGATGCTAAAGCATCATAATTAAATCTCTCGCCTAATTGTATTATTTGCAAAAAACTGAAATTTAAAACAAAAAAATTAAATCTTGAGCCTGCCTCCGCGGCGAGCGGATGAAACTGCAGGCACAAGATGTATATTCGGGTGAAATTTTCGCTAATAAAATACGGCTATTTTTTAGTGAAATTTTCAAAAATTATTGACAT
>JAFQNF010000034.1 GCA_017396025.1 bacterium | reverse complement strand
TGTCCGCCAAAATTGATTTTGGGATTGAGGGCCAATTTTCATTAAAATATTGTTGCTGTGAGTTGTAATTGATTTTTAATGGATGTACTTTCACAGAAATCTTCTAAATCTTCTGTTGTATTTTTTATTTCTTGTTTTATGTTGTACAATCTGATTAGATTGTATGCTAGTGCGTCTAAGTTTATTCTTTCTTCTGTTTTAATCATTCCGATGACTACTTCTTTTTCTAGTTGGAATTGTTCTTTGAATATTCCAAAGGGTCCTTCAACACTTGATCTTTTTGAGTATTCGTCTTTATATTCTTGTTTTTCCATTTTGTGGGTCATTGCTTTTTGTAATTCTGAACCATATTCTGTGATTGTTTTATGTGTTTGTGAGGATGCACAGCATTTTGTTCGTGCATTACAGTTTTTACATGCATTATAATTGTTATATATTCTTTTTATTTTTTCTGGTTTTTCTGGATCTTTGTGTTGTTCTGTGTATTTTCCATAGAAGTGTAAATATTGGTTTTCTGGGCATTTGAATGCATCTAGTTCGTAATCATATTCAAAATGGTCTTTATGGTATGGATTGTTATTTAATTTTCCGGTTTTTTCTTTGGATTGTTTTCTTGTTGGTATTAATCCTTCTATTTTTTTATCTGCAAGATATGATAATGATATTTGATTTAAGTATATTGTATCTGCACTTATGTATTTTGGTTTGGTGTTTATGTTTTGTATTGCTTTTTTGGCGATTGCTGGTAGTTCATAATGGTCTGTTGGGTTTTGTGTGACGTTTATTGCGCAGATTAATTTAGTATCGTAATCGACTGCAGATTGGATATTATATGCAACCATGTAATTTCCTTTCTTTCCTTTCATGAAACGTGCTTCAATATCATTTACTGGTATTCTATCTTGTCCAGTGAATGTAAATTGTGTTTCTATGCCATATAATAGTTCTAATTTATCTTCGTCATCCATGTCTTTCTTTTCCAATATTCTTTTGGCAGGTTTATGGAGTTTTTCAAGGCTTTCAGGACTAATTGAACGTCCTTCGTAATAATCGACCAATATTTGAGTTTCTTTTTTGGTGATTGTGTTGTTGTTAGAATTATATGCTTTTTTGATGGTTCCATCAATGGCAACGTGATTAAATTCTGTAAAACCTTCATCAAATGCCTTTTTTAAGGTCATTTGCAATAATAGTTCAAAATAACGACCATATTCTCTTCGATACCTTTGAATTGAACGTTCGGAAGGTCGAATATCATCACAAACATATCTAAAAATGTCATGATACCTTGCCATGTCTGTAATTATTGATGTTCTATCAATATGTTGAATTTTAGCATAAACAAGCAATTTTAACATAGAATCAATAGGTAAAGAGTCACGTCCTTTCTTTTTCTTAGGCTCACCAATTTCCAAAAGAGGAAAAACATCTTCAATAAAATCAACAACAAAACGAGAAATATGATTTTTTGGAATATTCCAATCCAAAGTCTTAATACCCAATTTGCTCTGATTCTTATCAAACTTTCTTTTAACCATAAATAACAACACCAAAATAACTTATACTTAATATAACATATGTATAATAAAGTATATAAACTTAACTGTTTAAAAAATAGTTAAATTAAAAATAAAAACTTGTTACAAATTAAAAAATGATAAAACAAAAAAATAAGGGACTGTTAAAAATCTCACTGGTTAAGTATATTTTATACTAAAAATTGAGTTTATTTCTTTACTTTTTCTTTCATCAAATGATTAGTTTCTTTTCATTTAATTCAATCTAATTATAACAATGTTATAAATATTAATGCTAGT
>JAFQNF010000033.1 GCA_017396025.1 bacterium | reverse complement strand
GTACTTATATAAAAACATTTTAAAAATCATAATTGCTATAAAAAGTATCTACGGAGTATATACTATTTTTCTAAAATATCCTCAATCCCAACAAATACAATATATACAGCAGTATATATTCATATTTACAAAACTTAATATATGTGTTAATTCCCAATCCCTGTAACATTTTTTAAGTTTTTATTCCCTTTAATGCCTTTATTTACTAGAATGTAATTATGCAAAAACAATTAGATTTGATTAAAAAAGAGTGTGAAAATTGTCAAAAGTGTGCTTTAGGTGCTACAAGAACAAAGCTTGTTTTCTCATCTGGTGTTCCAAATAATAAACTTGTGCTTGTTGGTGAGGCGCCTGGATATTGGGAAGATCAAAAAGGCGAGCCTTTTGTCGGCAAAGCAGGGCAATTATTAGATAAAATTTTTGAAAGCGTTGGTTTGTCACGAAAAGAACATGTATATATATGTAATACGATAAAATGCCGTCCGCCGGAAAATCGTGATCCCTTGCCTGAAGAAAAGGCGGCTTGCAAAGAATATCTTGATGCTCAACTTGAAATATTAAAGCCTAAAATTATATTAATATGTGGTAGAGTTGCCTTGAATACTTTTTTGCCTGATAAAGGTGGTATTACTAAAGTGCGTGGTCAATGGTTTGATGGTCCTAATGGTGCTAAAATGATGCCGATTTTTCATCCTTCTTATCTTTTGAGGAATGACTCTCGCGAAAAAGGCAGTCCAAAATGGCTTATGTGGCAAGATATAAAAGAAATTAAAAGAGTTTATGACTCTCTTTAGTTTGTAAGTTCTTTATATATATTATTATATTCAATAGCACTCTTTGCCCAAGAAAAATCTGCTTTCATTGCATTTTTAACAAGTTTTTTCCATTCTTTTTTATCTTTATATATATCTATAGCTTGTTTAATACTATTGAGCATATCGTGAGCATTATAATTATAGAACTTAAATCCGTCTGCATTTTCTGCTGGATATCCAATAACTGTGTTATCTAGTCCACCTGTTGCTCTAACAATTGGAATTGTGCCATATTTCATAGCAATTAGTTGCGATAGTCCACAAGGTTCAAATCTTGAAGGCATCAAGAACATATCAGCTCCAGCATAAATTTTATTGCATAGTTCTGCGCTATATTCTAGTCTTGCTCTTATGTTTTTTGAATTGTAGCTTATCCAAGTAAAGAAATCTTCGTAGCGCTTTTCACCTGTGCCAAGAATAATAATATCTGCGTCTAAATTCATTAAATCATTTTCAACTGCTTTTAATAGGTCGATACCTTTTTGTTCAACGAGTCTAGATATAATTGCTATTAGTGGTCTATCTTTTTTGTATTCAAGCCAGAAATGTTTTGTAATTTCTTGTTTGCATTTTTCTTTGTTCGCTAATTTAGAACTTGAATAATTATAATCAATTCTTTTATCTGTTTCTGGATTAAATTCAGTGTAATCAATACCGTTTAAAATACCTTTTAACTTATGTTCATTGTTTCTAAGCGTCCAATCTAAGCCTTCTCCGTAGTCGTAAGTTAAAATTTCTTGAGCGTATTTTGGTGAAACAGCAATAATTTTATCAGCGTAGTTTAATGCACCTTTTAGCCAAATCATACACCCATAGTGCTCAACACCGTATTGATGGAAAACTTCTTCCTTGTTTATCCCTGCAAAATCAAGAATTTCAGGGAAATATTTACCTTGATATGCTAAATTGTGGATTGAGAATACTGTTTTAGCATTTTTATAAAATTCATCATTCTTATAGGAAGTTTTCATCCAAACAGGAATCATAGAAGTGTGCCAATCATTACAATGTATAATGTCTGGTTTGAAATTTAATAATCTAGCGTACTCTATAATTGCTTTTGAAAAAGTGATAAATCTTTCTTGTTCGTACCAACTATCAATTCCAGATGGATAGACACAATTAAAACAAGAAAAGAACTTGGGGTTATCTATAAAAAATACATTGATATTTGTGTTAGGCAATTTGCACATTTTTAGAGTGAAAACGTATTCCGCATAACCAAAATTTAGTTGTAAACGAGAGTTTTCTAATTCTTTAATATTATATTTTTCTTGGTCTATACTTCCAATTAATGGGGTAAAGATAGCAATTTCATTTTCATCATTTTCTATATATTTAGGAAGTGAGCCCATAACATCAGCTAGTCCGCCAACTTTTGTAAATGGAGCAAGTTCAAATGTTGCATATAATATTTTCATAATGCACCTCTTTTATGCCATTCTTGATAAAAATTCTAGTGAGTATTTCAATATATCTTCTGTCTTTGAGCAATCTTTTTTGTAATTTAAAACTTCTTTAATTGCGCCTTTTGCTTCATTCGCGCTGTATCCAAGCGAAATCAGTACACTTTGTACTTCAATTATTGCTTCTTGTTCA
Organism: bacterium; assembly: GCA_017396025.1. Taxonomy (GTDB): domain Bacteria; phylum Cyanobacteriota; class Vampirovibrionia; order Gastranaerophilales; family Gastranaerophilaceae; genus Avigastranaerophilus. The sequence goes on along the minus strand of JAFQNF010000033.1, from coordinate 42,500 downwards.
ACTTCTTTTGTTGTTTCTATGTCTGCAACGTCAACAGGTGTTACATTAGACCAATTAATTAATTTATCTTTTAATTCTAATATGATTTTTTGAGCAACTTTAGCTCCAACGCCTTTAGCTCTTGATAGTTCTTTAAAATCTTCTCTAATCATAATATCGATTAGCTCTGCTATTGAAAATTCATCAAGAATTAAAAGAGCTAGTTTAACTCCAATTCCAGATACGCTTTGAAGTATGTTGAAAATATCGCGTTCTTCTTTTGTTAAAAATCCGGTTAAGCTCATTGAGTCTTCTTTATGACTTAATGATACATATACTTTGATTTCATCTTCAGCAATTTTCTCAATGGTTCTTTTACCTGTGTGTATTAAATAACCAATATTATTTACATCTAAAACAATGTGTGAACCTCTATATGAATTTATTTGTTTTGAAACAAGATGTCCTTTTAAATAATCGTACATTTTTTAACCTTTTAATTTATTGTACATATCAATTGCTTCTTTTGCTTTTTCATTTTTGTTTAAATTTTTATATGCGATTGCTAGGTTGTAATAAAAGTCTGCTTCATTATTTTTTAATTTAATAGCTTTATTAAATGAATTGCGTGCAAGCTTATATTCTTTCTGTGCGAGATATGCACATCCTAAATTATAGTGATAATAAGCAAAATCTTTTTTATATTTTATTGCTAGTTTGTATTCATTTATTGCGTTATTTAATCTTCCTTCTTTGAAATGAATATTTGCTAGGTTATAGTGTGCTTTATCAAATTCTGGATTTAATAGAATTGATTTTTGAAGAAAAAAAGCTGCATTTGTATTATTATTAAAATCTTGTGAAAGATTACCTAATAAATACCAAATTTCATAATCTCTTTCATCTTCTGTAATTGTAGAAATTTGTTTGTATGCTTCTTCAAGATTATTGGAATTGTATAATGCTATAATTTGTTTTTTCTTTTCTTCAAAGGATTGAGCAGCAAAACACTGACCAAAAGATAAAGTTATAATTAAAAATAAAATTCCTAAAAATTTTTTCATAATCTACCCAATAAATATTATATGTTATACATAAAATAATTCCAAAATAAATTGTAAAATTTTATAACATTTTGGCTGTTTTGCTTAATTTTGATAGTGAAAATAACCTTATTATATATATAGGGCAAACTTTGGGCAGATAGATATGATCAGTTTAGACATTGATTTATCGTATTTAAGTAGATACTACCATATTAATACTGATAACTGGAAACAGTATAAAAATATGAGTATCACAGAAATTATGCAGACTGAAGCCGAACAGGGCAATACTAAGGCTGCAGAATTTTTGATGCGAATAACATCAAACCCAGAAGAATTATGTAAGTTATTTCAACTTGCAGACCCTAAAAATAGATATTTAATTATTGCTCATATGAATAAAGATGACCAAATGAAATTAATGGAGTTCTTAAAGCCCGAAGAACTTGTACTTGGTCTTAGTATATTTACTCAAGAAGCCCTTGTTGAATTAATGAAACAATTGCCACCAGAAACATTGGCGACAGTTGTACTTGAAAAAATGGATCCAGAAAAATTCCTGCAGCAGTTGCCCGAAGAGTATATGAATGAATTTTTATCGTCAGATAAAATGGATAAAAATATATTTATGGCTGCTTTGGAAGAAGTTGATGAATCAGAACTTCAAAAGATGATGGAACATGCAACTGGTCAACCTTGTTATGATAATAGCGAAAGTATTATTCAACAGATGGGTAAGATGGATGACCATCAATTCCAGCGTGCAGTTTTAAGTTTTGAACCAGAAGGAAAAAGACAGCTTATAGCTGGTATGCTTCAAGAAAAACCAGAATTATTTGAGGAGTTTTCTCCTGAAGCGATGACTCATCCATTTAAAACTATGCAAAAAGAAGAAATTCTTAAATCTTTAACTGTTTTAGAAACACAAGAACTTCTTCCAATGGTTGAAAATTTACCGCAAGATGTAATGGCTTTAATTGCTACACAAATTGATCCAGAAGTCTTCTCTAAGGTATTATGTTCTGATTTTGCGAATATAATTGCTTCTTGTGGTTTTAAGATGTAATTTTAACTTTTGTAAACAAAATAAATAAAATTGCAATTTTGACTCGAGTATATACTTTATATATACAAGAGGATGTTAAGATGCAATTTAAAGTTATTGATTCAAAAATGAAAGAAATCTATTTTAACCCAACAAAAGTTGAGGATAAAGTAGAGACTGTTGAATTCAATAATACTTTTTGGAATACAATGAACGTAATGGCTTATCAAAACATTGCTATTCAGCAAGTTAAGTTTGCTTAATTACTTTAAGTGCCATTTCTTTTTTAGTTCTTTTAATGTTCCATCTTTATGCATTCTATTTATTATGATGTTTAAACTTTTTCTTAGTTTATCATCTTCATCTGTTTGTTTTATCCCTATTGCATAAGGTTCTTGAGAAATTTTGTTTTTTAATAGTCTATTTCCGTGATGGTCAAGCATATAGCCTGCAAGAATTGTGTTGTCAGTACTTATCGCGTCACCAACGCCTTCTTCGTATGCTTGGAATGCATTATCATAGTTTTTATATCCAATAATTCTTGCCGTTGGGATAATCCCTCTTAAGTTTTTTTCAGATGTTGAACCAAGTAATACAATTGTTGTTTTATCTTTTAAGTCTGAAAATGTATGAATATCGCTATTTTCTTTTACCATTACTGTTTGTCCTGCGACATAATATGGTGTTGAAAAATCTATAAAATATTGCCTTTGTGGTGTAACAGACATTGTTGCGATTACCATATCTACTTCTCCAGATGTTATTGCTTCAATTCTTGTATCTGGTGTAACTCGAACGAATTTTATTTTGCGTTCACTTCCTAATATATCTTGTGCAACATATCTCGCAATATCAATGTCAAATCCTTCATGTTCATTTGTAACATTGCTAATATACCCAAATGGTTTTGAATCTTCTTTTACGCCAACTATTAATAAATCTCTTTTTACTATTTTGTCGTAAGTACTTTCTACTTCTTTTTTTGTACAAGAAGTCAAAAGTAGTAGTGATAGTATTAATAAAGAGATTATTTTTTTCATTTTTTATTCCTCTTTAGTTATTAAAACACGACATTTTTTCTTCTGCATCCAATTAATGTTGTATAAATTATTCACTTTCGCCAAAATATCAGTATAATAAAGATATGAATAAGTTTTTCACTTGTATTTTGTTATGTATAGTAGCTTTGATGACAACAGGTGCCGGATATGTTGGTACGTTGCCTAATATTGAAGCAGAATTTAATTATTTGAAGAAACAAAGTAGTGAAAAAGCTATGGCACCTTATACTGTTGAACAACTGGATAAGGAAAATGAAGAAAAGCTCAGACCTGTTCCAAGAGAAAATGATAATTATGTTGATATTATTATAAAAAAGGATAAGACTACAAAGTATTTATATGATGTGAACAATGTAATTCTTATTTTGGAAAAGCTTCGCAGGTGTTTAAATACAAATCAAGATATTCAAAAATTTAATGCAATAGTTAGTAATTTAATTGATAATGTCGAATATATTAGAGTAGAATATAAGGATAAGCCGGAAAGCAATTATCTTTCTTATAATCGTTTGATTTTAATATCTCAACAAGCAAGGGATGTTGCTAATTTTAGAACACAGGGGTTAGCTTCTCAAAAATATCTCCCATATACTTCTTCAAATAATGTTTATACAAAAGAAGCTTTGAATACAAAATTGGAAGATTTATTATCCAGTGTGAATGAAACTATTTTTATTTTAAAGAATCTGGAATAATAGTCTTTTATCCTGTCTTTGTGGCTATTTATAAACTTATTATTTTTTCTCAATATGCATTTGGGAGAGAAGATAATGATAAGAAGTTTTTTATTAATTAGTTTTTTATTAGTTTTTAGTCAAAATATATGTTTTTCATTTTCTGAGAATGAACTTTCGTACCTTGAAATAAGTAAATATGGTCAAACTTATGAAAATGATAGTTTTTCACAAAGATTATTAAGGCTTGAAAATGATATTTTGGGAATGACACAATCTGGTGACATAGATAATAGGATAAAACTTTTGTATAAGGTTGCAAGTAACTCAATTGCATTTCCTCAAGAAAGAATTCATGGTGAAAATAAGAAAAGTGCAATAAAAAACTTATGGGATAATATTTCTTCTGGTTTTATTGCTAATGATGGATATATGACCGGTTATATTCCTTCAACGAATTATTCAGATGATTATATGGATTTTTTTGATAGTCAACCACAGTATTGTCCTTATCATAATTCATATCATAGTTCAGCAAGACGTATTCCTCGAATTGGTAGACATAATTTCCCCCATAATCATCATTATCATCCAAGTAGTTATAATCCTTATGGGCCAAGATATCAAAGACCAACCTATGGGAGAACTAGTGTTGCATCAGGTTCTACAGTCAGAATTATAAATGACTGATTTTATAAAATAAAAAAGAGAACTTTTTAAGTTCTCTTTTAAAGTTTCGATTTTATATTTGATTATGACTCAAATACGTAGCAAAGAAGAGATGCTTCTCTTGCTTTTTTAACTGCTGTTGCAAGCATTCTTTGGTGTGCTGCACAAGTACCTGTAATTCTTCTTGGAAGAATTTTACCTGCTTCAGTTAAGTATTTTCTTAACTTTTGTGCATCTTTGTAGTCGATAGCTTCAACTTTATCAGCACAGAAGCTGCAATTTTTACGTTTCTTTTTGTCTAATTGTTCTTTTGCCATTGTTTTATTTTCCTTTACTTACTATTTCTAAAACGGAATCTCTTCTTCGCCGATTAATACATCGTCCATTTCAACTTCTGAGAATTTAACAACCTCATCTGTTGATTTTACTGAAGAAGTAGATGGTGATTGAGATGAAGATAATATTTCAAAGCTAGACATATCGATTTCCATTACTTTCTTTTCGTTTCCGTCGTCGCCTTGGATTGTTGAGACTTGTAATCTTCCCTCTATTACAACTTTATCACCTTTAGAAACTGCCTGCTCAAGCGTTTCAGCATTATTTCCTCTTGCGATAACTCTAATTAGAGACTGTTCTTTTTCGTCAATATTTAAAGTAAAAGATGTAACAGGGATATTGTTTCCTGTGAATCTTTTTTCAGGATTTCTGTATACTGTGCCTGATAATACTGCTTTTGCTATTGACATTGATTAAATCTCCAATTTTCTTTGACTAACTAAGCTTTTACTGCTGATACTTCAAGAAGCATAATTCTTAAAATATTTTCGTTTAATCTTAATTGTCTGTTAAATTTTTCAACTTGATTTGGCGCTAATTCGAAGTTGTGTACAACGAAATAACCATCTCTGAAATCTTTGATGTCGTATGATAATTTTTTACGACCCATTTTGTCTGTTGATAATACTTTACCTTCAAGTGCAACAATAGTTTCTTCTATTTTTGCAACAATTTTATCGAATTCTTCAGAATCGATGTTAGGTTTAATTATTGATAATAATTCGTAAGTTCTCAATTTATTTCTCCTTGACTTATACATCTATTCAAATTACATGCTATCATGAACATTTTTAAATACAAATATTTAGTGTTTTTTATGTTAAAATAGTTTGCGTTATGGATATTGTTGGAAAAAACTTACAAGAACTCGAAGAATTTATGTTGGCTAATGACCAATCTAAATTTCGTGCAAAACAGGTGTATAATTGGGTTTATCTTAAGTCAGTTTCAACTTATGATGAAATGACAGATTTGCCTATCCAAACAAGAGAACTTTTAAAAGAGAAAACAACTCTTTGTTCTATTTCGATTAAAGATAAGCAAGTTAGTAAAGATGGTACGATGAAGTTCTTGTTTGAACTCAAAGATGGTAATTTTGCAGAGGCAGTTTTGATGCGTTTTGATAATCGTGCGAATTTAACTGCTTGTATATCAACTCAAGTTGGTTGTCCTATGGGTTGTGAATTTTGTGCCACTGCAAAGTTGGGTTTTAAAAGAAATCTTGATGTGGATGAAATTATTCAGCAAATCTTCTTGATTCAGGCTGATACTGGATTAAAAGTTACGAATATCGTTTATATGGGACAAGGGGAACCTTTATTAAATTTTGATAATCTGATTGGTTCTATAAAAATTTTTAGAGAACAATTCCAAATTGGAGCAAGAAGAATCACTGTATCAACTTGTGGTGTTATTCCACAAATTAATAAACTTGCAGATTTGGATTTTCAATCAACTCTTGCAATTTCTCTTCATGCTGGTGATCAGGAAACTCGAGCAAAAATTATGCCAGTTGCAAAAAAATATGGATTTGAAGAGTTACTTTCTTGTTTGAAAAAATATACAGAAAAAACTGGAAGAAGAGTGACTGTTGAGTATGTTTTGATTAAAGATGTCAATGATGGTCTTGAAGATGCTAAAAATTTGGCATATGCAATTTCAAAATTGAAAAGCAATGTTAATTTGATAGTTTATAACCAAAATGAAAAAAGTAATTTCAAAAAACCTTCAAAAGAAAATGTGATGAAATTTAAATACATACTTGAAGCTTCTGGTAAAAAAGTAACAGTTAGGCTTGAACGTGGTGCAGATATTGATGCTGCGTGTGGTCAATTAGCTTCTAAGGCTAAAAAATAGTTAACTTTGTAAACGTAATATTATTTAATAACTTGTCAGATTATATTTTTAAGTGTAAACTTATAGTAAGTTCACATGTATATTTTGTGATATGGTAGAAAATCTAATCAACATTCAAATTTTAAAGTAGAAGAGTAAGTTAAATCCGAAAAGGGAAGAGAATTAATTCTTGCTTAGAAAAAGGGGCAGATTAAATGTATGTAAATAAGTGTATTAAATGTGGTGCTGAGTTCGAAACAAAGAATCCAAAAAGGGTTATATGTCCTTCTTGTTTGTATTCTGATAAGAAGTATACAGAAGGATTATCTCAAGAAGCTGCGAATGTAAACACAGAACAAGATGCTCCTAAACGTAATTCATACTCTTTTGGTTCTGATGAACCTAGAGAAGACCGTCGTCCAAAACAATATGACAGAGGTGATAGGCCGTCTTACAACCACGACAGAGGTGATAGACCTCAATATAACAGAGATAGAGGTGGTTATAACAACAGATATAATAACGATAGACCTCGTGACAATCGTGGTGGACAAGGTGGTCAAAGACCATATAACAAATTTAACAATGGTGGTGGACAACGTCCTCAACGTAGTGGCGGATTTAATCGTGGTGGTGGATTTAATAAACCACGTCCAATGGGTGGTGGTAGACCAAAACCACAAAGACAAAAACAATTATTGGTTAGCAAAGAACAAATTGAACAAATTGAAATTCTTTATAAAAAGGCATTACCATTGCCAAATCCAGATGTTCATGAAATTATCGGACAAGCAATTGGTTTAGAACCAAGAAAAGTTTTCTTTGGTATTAATCTTGTAAGACAAAAATTGATGCTTCCGAAATTGCCATTCCCAAAAAGAAAATTAGCAGTTTCTCCAGATCAATTGTTTGCTATTAAAAACTTATATGAACCATTATTACCATTGCCTCCTATAGGTTGTCATAAAATTATTGCTGCACAATTGAGAATGGATGAATGGAGAGTTCATGTTGGTATTGGCTTGATTAGAAAACAAATGGGCTTGGACCGTTGGAATCAAGAACGTGAAGATGCTCCTGAAGAATATAAAAAGACAAAATAGTTATGAGTGACAATTTGATCTCTATTGCTAAAATTCTTAATTTTCACGGTATTAAAGGCGAAGCTAAGTTAGGCTTTACTAAAGGTAGAGAAAGTCAGATTGAGTCTTTAAAGAGGGTTTTTGCTAAAAAAGATGGTAATTATTCTGAATTAAATGTTTCGTCTGTTCGTTTTCATAAACATTTTGCAATTGTTAAGTTCAAAGAATTCCAAACTGTTAATGATGTTGAAGAATTTAAGGGTTGTGATTTATATTTGTCAAAAGAAGAAGTTGAAGAAAATCTTGCTAATGATGAATACTTAATCAGCGATTTAATTGGAATGGATGTTTATGATGAAGATGGTAGCTGTGTTGGTGTAATTACAGCAATTGGTGAAAACTTAGCGAATGATTTGTTATCAGTTAAAGATGGTAATGGAAAAGAACATCTTGTTCCTTTTGTTAAAGAAATTGTTCCTGTTGTTGATTTAAAAGGAAGAAAAGTTGTAATAAATAATATAGAAGGTCTTATAAGTTGAGATTTGATGTATTAACGCTATTCCCTGAAACGATTAAAAAAGCTTGTGATTTTAGCATAATTAAACGTGCAACGGAGCAAGGTTTGATTTCTGTTAATGCTGTTAATCCTCGTGACTATTCTAAAGATAAACATAAAAAAGTCGATGATACGCCTTATGGTGGTGGCGCTGGAATGTTGTTATCTTGTCAGCCATATTTAGATGCGTTAAATAGCGTTGATAAAAAAGAAAATTCTGTAACAATAATAATGTCTCCACAAGGTAAAGTTTTTAATCAGGAACTGGCTAAAGAATTTTCTGAAAAAGAACAATTAATTATAATTTGTGGTCATTATGAAGGTTTTGATGAAAGAATAATTGAAAAAAGCGGTGCTGTTGAAGTATCTATTGGTGATTTTGTTATGACAGGTGGTGAATTCCCTGCACTTTGTATTATTGATAGTGTATCCAGACTTATAAAAGGTACATTAGGTGATGATGAATCTGCTGAGTATGATTCTCATTATGATGGTCTTTTAGAGCATCCTCATTACACAAAACCAAGAGAATATGAAGGGCTGGATGTGCCAGAGGTTCTTTTGTCAGGCAACCACGAAAAAATAAAAGAGTGGAGAAGACTTCAACAATTTATTAATACAAAAAATAAACGCCCTGATTTGTTTGAAAAGTTTTTAAAATCAAATTTATCTGATTATGATAAAAAACTTTTAAAGAAAAATAATCTGTTTTAAATTTCTACTTTTTAAACTATAATTAAAAAAGTTTAAAGGATTATTTTATGAAAGCAGCAGCTTTACAAGACGGTAAATTTATAATTACAAATAGACCCAAACCAATTTTAGATGAATATGGTGAAGGTGCCATAATTAAGGTTATTGGGTGTGGACTTTGTGGTAGTGATATTGTTAAAATTCGCAATGGTCAAGCAAAGAATGGTGATGTTTTAGGACACGAAGTTGTTGGTGAAATTGTTGAAATTAACTCTAAAACGAATTTTGAAATTGGAGATAAAGTAGCATTAGGACATCACGTTCCTTGTTTTAACTGTGGTTATTGTTGGGGCGGAAATTATTCAATGTGTAGGCATTTTAAAGAAACCAATATTCGTCCTGGTGGCTTTTCTGAGTATATATATGTTTCGGAAGAACACTTATTAAATACAGTTTTTCATGTTAATTTAAGATTGTCTGATGTTGAAGCGTCGTTTCTAGAACCTTTGGCTTGCTGTGTAAGGGCTGTAAAAAGAGCAAGAATAACAGATAATTCAAAAGTTTTGATTCTTGGTCTTGGCAGTGTTGGCATTTTGATGGGAGAAGCTGTTAAGGCATTTGGACATCCAGTATATGGTTGTGACTTATTGTATGAACGAACTTGTATTGCCGAGAAATTTGGTTTTGATGGGACTTTTGTTCTTGATGATGAAAACAAGGTCTTATCTGATATGAAATCTATAACATCATTAGGGTTTGATACTATATTTTTAACTGCTGGTGCCGGTAAATCTGTTGATTTTGCGGTTAAAGCAGCAAGAGATGGTGCAACAATTGTTGTATTTTCTAGTGTAAAAGATGAAAGAGTTTCCTTTAGAAATAATGACATTTACTATAGAGAATTAAATGTTATGGGAAGTTATTCTCCTTCTCCGATGGATTTAGAAGATTCAATGCGTTTAATTGAAGAAGGTAGAGTTCGTGTTGATGGTTTATCTGTAACATATCCGCTAGAAGGGTTGAACGATGCTATTCAGGCAACACTTTCTAATGAAATTATGAAGGCATACATAAAACTATGAAAATGAAAGCTATACAATTTTATTCACCTTTGAATATAAAGTATGAAGAAGTTGAAATTAAAGAACCAAAGAATGACGAAGTTCAAGTAAAAATCATGGCTGCTTTAACTTGTGGTACTGATGTTAAGACATATAGACGTGGTCATCCAGTTTTGATAAAAAAAATACCATCAGGGTTTGGACATGAATTTTCTGGTGTTATTACAAAAGTTGGAAAAGATGTCGTTGGTTTTAAGGAAGGTGATAGAGTTGTTGCTGCGAATTCTGCACCTTGTGGAAAATGTTTTTTCTGCAAACGTAAAGAATATAATTTGTGTGAAAATTTGGAATTTTTAAATGGTGCGTATGCTGAATATATTAATATTCCTAGTGCCATTGTTAAAAGAAATTTATTACATTTGCCTGAAAATTTGAGTTTTGAAAAGGCTGCCTTTTCTGAACCACTTGCAAATGTTGTACATGGGGTTGAACGAACTGGTATAAAAGAAGGTCAAACAGTTGGTGTTGTTGGCCTTGGTCCAATTGGTTTAATGTTTGTAAAATTAGCAAAATTAAAGGGTGCAAGAGTTATTGCTGCTGGTCGTAATCCTTTAAAATTAAAACTTGCTAAAGAGTTTGGTGGCGCAGATGAAATTATCGATTTAACAAAATACCAAAATCCAGAAAAAATATTTATTGACTTTTCTGAAGGAAAAAAAGGCCTTGATGTTGCGGTTGAATGTGTTGGGCTTCCTGAAATTTGGGAAAGAATGTTTACGTTTGTTCGCCGTGGTGGCATTGTTCATTTGTTTGGAGGGTGTAAATCTGGGACATCTGTTTCTATTGATACCCGAAGACTTCATTATGATGAAATAAAAGTATTAAGTATTTTTCATCATACTCCTTTATACTTTAGAGAAGCTTTAAGATTAATTGCATCAGGGGAAGTTCCTGTTGAAAAATTAATTACAGAAACTTTGCCATTGGCACTTGCTGAAGAAGCAATAATTAAACATATGAATGGAAGAGCTTTAAAAGTTTTAATTAAACCTTAGTTAACTTAGAATTTTTATAGTATAATTTTCATGAGATTGTGAATATGGAAAATAGTTTTTCAGAGTTAAGAGATAAAATAGAAAAAGCCGAAAGTATTATTGTATTTTCGCACGTTAGTCCTGATGGTGATACATTAGGTTCAAATCTTGCTATTAGTTTAATGATAGAAAAATATTTTAATAAAAAAGTTGATTCTACTTTTGTAGGAAAACTTCCTAATACATATAACTATCTTCCAGATTTTGAGAGATTCATAGATGTTCAAGATATTGATAAAACAAAACAATATGATTTAGCAATTGCCGTTGATGTCGCTTCTAAAGACAGAATGGTTTTTGGTACTCAAATCTTTGATAATGCCAAAGTTAAAGTAAATATTGATCATCATAAAACAAATATTGGTTATGCTGATATTAATATTGTTGAGGGCGATGCTGCCTGTGTTGGTATAATTTTATATAAAATATTTAGAGCTTGGGAATTAGACATTCCAAAAGAAGTTGCAAGATGCATTTATACTTCTTTATTAACAGATACTGGTGGTTTTAAGTATGAGAATACAACTCCTGAAACATTTATGCTTGCTGCAGATTTAGTTCGTTTAGGCGTGTCTCCTACTTATGAATTTAGAGCTTGTTATGAAACTAAGCCTCAATCAATGGTTCAATTTCAAGCGTATGTTGTATCAAATACAGTTTTTTATAATTCAGGTAAAATTGCTTTTTCTAAGATTACAAGAAGTGATATGAGCAAATTTAATGCTACTGATGATTATACAGAAGGTATAGTTGAAGTATTAAGAACTTCTAAAAATGTAGAAATAGCAGCTATATTAAAAGAAACAAAAGAAGGTTATACTAAAGTCAGCTTAAGAAGTAAAACTTTAGACTTAACTCCTATTGTAATGGATTTTGGTGGTGGTGGTCACACATTTGCTGCTGGATGTACTATCAAAAAGCCTATTGCAATTGCTTTTGATAAGCTTTTAAAACGTGTTCAAAGTGAAATAGAATGAAAAAATATATAGAATCTCTTGTAAAAAAAATAATAGAGCAGGATTTTTTTGGCGTTGCGGCAGAAATGGCATTCTGGTTTGTTCTGGGCTTGTTTCCTTTTCTTTTGTTTCTTACTGCGCTGTTTGGTTGGATGGGAAAAAAGACATTAATTAGCCCAATTTTGACTTTTATTACTAATGTAGCGCCTAAAGATGTTTCTAATATTATTTTAAATACTTTAGAAGAAGCTATGATATTTAATCAAGGTACATTGATTGCTATCTTTGGTTTTTGTATAACTATTTGGTTATCTTCAAATGCTCTTGCTGTTATTATAAAAGGTTTAAATAAGGCCTATGCAATTGAAGAAACTCGTAGTTTTATTTTTACTAGAGTCCTTGCAATCTTGATGGTATTTATTAATTCACTGTTGCTATTTTTAGCAGTAAATTTAATCGTTTTAGGGAAAGTTTTCCTTGATTTTATGATGCAATATACAATTCTTTCACAATTATCAATAGATTTAATTTCTGTATTAAGGTGGCCAGTTGCATATCTTGCTCTTGCTGTTTGTGCTATGAGTAATTATTTTATACTTCCATGTATTGAAGGTAATGATAAAATTAAATTTAGAAGTGTGCTTCCTGGAACTTTGTTTTTCTGTTTGTTCTGGATGTTAGGTTCTTGGTGTTTTTCGCTTTATTTAAGCAATTTAAATACGTATAATAAAGTATTTGGGACAATCGGTGCATTCGCTATTTTAATGGTCTGGTTATACTATACTTCTTTAATAATGTTAGTTGGTGGAGAGGTAAATTCAAGAGTATATGCTCGTTTAATGAATAAGCAAAAATCGGAATAGTTTGTAAAAAAGAATTTATTTTAATTGATTTTTTATTCATTAAATAAGATAATCAAAGTATTAAAGGAGGGCTGAGTCATTAATATTAAGTCTTTATTATCAGCGATTATAATTGGTGGATGTCTAGGTAGTGTTTCTTTTGCTATGACACCAGAAGCAAATCAGTATTATAGACAAGCTTGTGCTTTATCTGATGCTGGGAAATATACAGAAGCAGCAGAAAATTTGAATAAAGCAATTCAGCTATCGCCAGATGATGCTCTTCTTCATACTAAATTGGCTGGTATGTATTCTGAACTTGGACAGTGGGGAAATGCTGTTGAAGAATATAAAAAAGCTTTAAAAATAAGACCAAATGATGCTTTCATTTATATTAGTTTGGGTAATATTTTTGAGCAAATGCAGGATTATAAAAGTGCAAATAATGCGTACAATCAGGCCATGAAAATATTTCCTGAATATAAATATAATTACTTGAATCTTGCCAGTGTTAAAACACATTTAAAAGAAGATGAAGAAGCAATCAAGTATTATCAAATGTTCTTAAATTATTATCCAGATGCTTTGGATGCTAGAGAGAATATGGCTTCTATTTATTTAAGAATGGATAAACCACAAGAAGCTGTTAATATATACAATGATATTTATATGAAAGATCCAAATAATTTTAAAGATTTTTCTAATTATGGCTTGGCTTTGTACAGAATATCAGATTTTGATAATGCAGAAAATATATTATTAAAAGCTTTAGAAAAAGATGCAAATGATTATGTTGCACGTGCAAATTTAGCGTATGTTTATCTTGCAAAAACAAATGATGACAAAGCAATGAAAGAGTTTACAAAAGTATTAGATATTCAGCCAGATATGAACTCTATTCGTTTTGATTTTGCTAATTTACTTGCTGAAAAAGAAAATTATGATGACGCGTTGGTTCAATATAATCAATATCTCCAAGAAGTTAAAGATAATGATGTTGCATATTTGAATACTGGTATAATTTATGCAAAAAAAGGTGAATATGAAAATGCTGTTAAGGTTTTAGAAGAGGGAATGGCTGCTTCACCTAAAAATATGGAAATACAAAAAGAACTAGCAAAGGCTTATCATCTTGCGAAAAGGTATTCTGATGCTATTACTCTTTATGATTCTTTAATTGCATTTGAACCAGAAAATTTGGATTATATTTTAAATAAAGGTATCGCATATCACGCAGAAAAGAAATACGCTGAGGCGATAGATTTATATAAAACTGTATTGTTAAAAAATTCAGATAATAAAACTGCAAAAGATTATTTAATGAAAGCATATATTTCTCAAGGCGAAGCTTTAACAGCTATTGGTAATTATAGAAAAGCTGTTTCAAGTTATGAAGAAGCATTAAAAATGGATGCTTATAATCCACTTCTATACATTAATATAGCCAATGTATATGAAAAAATTGGTTCTAAATCTAAAGTTATAGAATATTACGAGCGTGCTATGGAAATAGCTCCAGAAAATTCTGAAATTCTTTCATCATATGCAAAAACTTTAACAAAATATGATAAAACAGAAGATGCAAAACTTGTATATGAAAAAGCAATACAGACATCAGATATTTCTGTTGATGAAAAGTTTGAATATTCTTTAAATATTGCGGATAACTATTATAAGCAAAAAGAGTACGCAAAGGCATTGTCTGAATATCAAAAAGCCGCAGAATTGAAGCCAAATGATGACATTACTTATATAAAAATTGGTAATACGTACAAAGGTTTGGCACAATTAGATAGTGCAATTGCCGCTTATGATAAGGCAATCGCTATTTATCCGGTAAATCCCGATGCGTATTTTAATAAAGGGTTATGTCAGGCAGAATTAAATAATTTAGTAACTGCAAAAGAAAGTTTTTCAAAGGTTATAGAATTAAAAAGTGATTATGCTTATGCATATTACGCACTTGGGTTAGCTTTTGAAAAAGAAAACAATATAGAAAAAGCAATTGAAAATTATAATAAGTTTGTTGAATATTCTCAAGATAAAAATTTAAAAAACAATATTCAAAATAAAATTAATAATTTAATGAAAAAAGTATCAAAAGAAGAAGTTGTTGAACAATGATAAAAAAGATATTATCTCTTGTTTTTATTATTTCAATGATATTTCTTTGTGGGTTTAAGTTTAAAGAAAGACCGTATGTTATTCTTTCTGCTGGAACAATAAGTTCAACAACACTGCAAAGAATAGAAAGGGTTTTCTTTGTTGGACAAAGAATAAATTACGCAATTGTTTCCCCAGATGGTTTAAAATATTCTGGCGTTAGAATGCAACTCTCAACGCAAAGTGATAAAACAACGAATTATGGTTATTCTATAATTTCAACAGAAGATTTGTTTATTGATAAGTATAGTAAATCATATCAAAATTATTTTGTACCAAGAAAAGCTGGTAGATATATTTTGCAATTCTTTTATTTAAACAAGAAAAATTACCCATTTGCACACGTAGAGTTTATGGTTCAATAAATGTTTAATTACTTAAAATTCTTTTTTCAAAAATTTCAATCTGCTAAATATATAAGAAAAGGTAAATGTAATAGATGTGGTGCTTGTTGCCGAAATATATTGCTTTTTGCTGCTGATGGAATACCAGTTGTTACAGAAGAACAATTTGAAAAAATAAAAGAATGGGATAAACATTTTAAAAGTTTTTATATTTCTGGAAAAAGTGAAACAGGTGCTTTACTTTTTACTTGTCGTGAAATTGACGAAAATAATCGATGTAGAGTTTACTTTTTTCGTGGCTTGGGTTGTAGACAGTACCCTAAAAAGGATACTAAATTTCTTATCAATGGTGGAAAACCACTAGATGGCTGTGGTTATTATTTTGAACCAGATAAAAAATTTAAATCTTTTTTAGAGTGATTTTTTAATTTTGTTTAAATTTTTGTATTGTTTCTAAGGCCCTTTTTGCAAGAAGCTCGTTTTTCATTTTTTTGTTTTTACGTACTTTTTTATCCATTTCCATTTCTGCAAGTATTCCCCAATTAGAATTGATTGGTTGGAATGATGTATGTCCTTCAAATGTAATGTAGTGAGTTAGGGCCCCTAATATAGTTTCTTGTGGAAGTTCAACAAGCTCTTCATTAGCAATATATTTCGCCATATTTATACCAGCAAGCAACCCAGATGCGATAGATTCTGTATACCCTTCTGTCCCAGTAATTTGACCAGCAAAGAATAAGTTCTTGTTTTTTCTTGATTGCAGTGTTGGATTTAAAGATTTTGGGCTGTTTATAAATGTATTTCTGTGCATTACGCCGTATCTTACAATATTTGCTTTTTCAAGTCCTGGAATTGATTGTATTAATTCCTTTTGACTTCCCCATTTTAAGTTTGTTTGGAAACCAACCAAGTTATACAAACTTGCTGATTTGTTATCTTGGCGAAGTTGAACAACAGCATAATTTTCAATGCCTGTTCTTTCGTCTACTAATCCAACCGGTTTTAATGGTCCATATCTAAGCGTATCAACACCTCTTGATGCTAAAACTTCAATAGGTAAGCAAGATTCAAAAAATTTTGCATCTTTTTCAAATGACTTCAATTCGATTTTTGGTGCATTAGTTAAAATGTCATAGAATTTTTCGTATTCTTCTTTATTCATTGGACAATTGATATAGTCTGCGTCGCCCTTGTTATATCTGTTTAAATAAAATGCTTTTTCAAAATTAACAGAATCTTTTTCAATGATTGGTGCAATTGCATCAAAAAAGTACAAATATTCTTCACCTAAAAAGTTTTTTATATCTGCTGCTAAAGTGTCAGAAGTAAGTGGACCAGAAGCAATTATGCAAGGTGAATTTTCATCGATTTTTGTAACTTCTTCTCTAATAACTTCAATATTTGGGTTTTCTTCTATTTTTTGTGTGACTTTTTCGCTAAATAATTCTCTATCAATTGCTAAAGCACCTCCAGCTGGAACTTGAGATTCAAAAATTATAGGCATAAGTTCTGAACCTAAAATTTCCATTTCGTGCTTTAAAAGTCCAGATGCATTTGTAATGTCATAAGAACCTAAGCTGTTTGAACATACAAATTCTGCGAACTTTTCTGTTTTGTGTGCGCCTGTTTGCTTATTTGGTCGCATTTCATATAATTTTACTTTTATTCCTCTTTTTGCTAGTTGAAGTGCTGCTTCTGAACCAGCTAAGCCTGCGCCTATGATTTTAACTTCTGTCATTTTTACCCTTTTTTCTTAATTATCTCATAAAAACTGGATGTTATGTAGTGATTTGTGGTAATATAAATACTATGGTAAAAAGTCAGCTTATTGTTCTTTTTGATGAAGAAGAACTTACAAAAACTTTAATAGAAACATATCTGAAGGACTTATCCTTCAATTTTGAAGTTTTGAAATTTAATGAATTTGATGAAACTTTAATACCGGCTACGGATGAAAAAAAGATTATAATTGCAAATGTTAGCCAAATTAATAAAGATGTTTTTAGTAGTATTTCTAAACTGTCTAAAAGCAAAAATAATTTGTTTATTATGATTTCATATGATAAATCTGCTGATTTGCAGGTTAAATCTCTTCGTAATGGTGCAAAAGACTTTTTGCCAAAACCATTAATTCAGTCTGATTTTACTAATTCTGTTATGAAAATATATAGGGAAGAAATAATGCAAAATGTAGAAAATTCAACTCCTAAATTGTTTACGGTTGCAGCAAAGGAAAAATCTGTTGGAAAAACTTTTTTTGCTTTGAATTTTGCCAAAGAACTTGCTGACGCATCAAAGGGAAGAGTTCTGTTAATTGACTTTAATAATAATCTTAATGATTTATCTTATTTGCTAAATTTGAATATAAAATATAATACTCCTTATTTTATTAATAGGATTGAAGAAGCAAATGCTCAAATATTTATAAAAAACTTGGACAGATACAAAGATTCTTCTTTATACATAATGGCTAATGGTAATGTTCGTAATGAAGAAACAAAAACTGATGCTACAAAAATTTCTCCGGCAATTGATTTATTAAAGAAATATTTTAAGTATATAGTTGTTGATAATGCTCCGGATATGCAGGATGTTAATAAGGCTTTATATAAAAAATCAGAAGATGTTTTCTATATTTTGTCATCTTCTTTTTCTCAATCGGCTAAGAATGCTGACTATTTAAATAAAGAACTATTTGGTATGCCAATTAAAATTGTTTTAAATAAATATAATTCTAAAAAAGACGATGCTATATTAAATAAGCTGGAAAAAGAATTAGGTCGTCAAATAAATATAAAAATACCAAAAAATATAGTTGCAATATCTACTGCTCAATCAAATTCTTCAACAATAAAAGAGGTTGGTGAACAGTTAGATATCGCTAAAATTTATGTGCAACTTGCACAAGATATAGTTGGTAGAGGTTAGAATGAATTTAAAAGAACGTATTGAATTATTAAATCAAATTAAGGAAAGTTCTAGATCTAATAATTTTGAAATAAAAGAAGATATTGAGGTTTCATCTTTTTTTGTGAAAAATGCGTTGGTTGAGCAAATTCTAAAATCTGCTATAACAAAAGATAAGAATATTGTTATATTATGTCCTTCAACTGTTGATAGAACTCTGGTTTCAAATTATATAAGAGGTTATGTTTCTCAAAGTGTATCAATAGAAGTTTTAAAAAATATTTCTGATAACTTACCATATGCAACAGCTGAAAAACTTATAATTCCAGAACCTTCAATTCCTGAAATAATTAAAATTTTTGAATTAATAATGTGTGATTTTAAAACATTTGTATTTTCCATGAATTTAAAATCATTTGATAATGTACTTGAAAGTTTTAGAACAATTTTTGCATTAAACAATCAAAATTTAACAGCTAATAATATCGAACATTTAATTGGAGTTGCTTCTCCTGTATTTATTTACATTGACAGAAATGAAGATGGACTGTTTGATGTTTCAGGTATTGGAAAAGTTGTCTATAAAAGTAATAGTGCGTTTTTAGATGTGTTATATTCTTCTTCTAAAGAGGAAATTTCAATAGCTGATGTGAAAGAAGAACAAACTGAAAATATTTGCGAAGAAGAACAAATCGATGAAGTTGTTGAGCAAAGTGTGTTTGTTGAACAGGAAGATCCAGTTGTCGTTGAACAGGAAATTGAGCAAGAACCTGTTCCCATTGTTCCTGAAAAAGTTAATAAATATAAACTATTGAAGGAAAAAATTAGAAATAAAAAACAATAAATCATATATATGGACTATGGTGTAGAATTCTAGGAGTATTTTTTTAAAAAATACTTGCGTTCTTTTGAAACCATTGCTGGTATTGTCTTTTTGATAATGTATTAATCTAAAGATCTAGATAACAAAATAAATCTTTTCGCATAGATTTATTCATCGTTTTGTGGATGAGTTATACATGCCGCGCATGTAATATGAATAGTATAAGCAAGGTATTTACAGGGAGCGCAAGTGTGTATATGAGAAGAACAACAGATTTTAACAAAAAAATTAAAATTATTTTGGTTGATGATAATTTTGATCATTTATTAGGGATTAGAGAATTAATCAACTTAGAAACTAACTTTGAAGTTATTGCAACTGCTACAAATGCAAATATTGCAATAAATCTAGTTAAAAAATATCAGCCAGATGTTGTTCTAATGGATGTTAATATGCCAGAAAAAGATGGTTTAACAGCTATTAGTGAAATTGAACGTTTGGGATTGGGAACAAAAATCATCGCGTTAACAGGTTACGATGATCCAGATTTAATCTTCCGTGCTATGAAAATAGGTGCTAAAGGATACATCTTAAAAACTATGGCATCTGCTCAATTAATTTTTGCAATTGAAGAAGTTATGCAAGGAAAAGTTTATCTTCCATCTGGATTGTCTTCTAGATTCTTTGAATATTTCCAAAAAACATTTAAAGAAGAAGCAAATAATACTCAATCAGCAGAAAATTTACTTCAATACTTAACACAAAGAGAAGAAGAAGTTCTAGAATTATTAACTCAAGGTGTTACTTATAAAGGTGTTGCACAACAATTGTTCATTAGTGAAACAACAGTTAAAACTCACGTAAATAACATATTCCAAAAATTACAAGTTAATGATAGAACACAAGCTGTATTATATGCAATTAATAATGGATTTTTGAATAGAAAAAAATTAAAAATTGCTATATAATAAGCATATTATGAGAAATAAATTTAATACGCTTCAAAAATATATATTTGAATACTCTGTAAAAGAATACCGAAAAGAGACCGTTAACGGTCTCTTTCGTTCGATTTTAGAACCTATTGTTTCTAACCAAAAATTTGAATCTTGTATTTTGTTCAGATTATTTGATTTAAAAGAAAAAGAAAATTATATCAAACGTCTTGAATTTTCTGGTGCTAAAATAGTTAATTTTTCAAATGCATTGGAAAATAATTGTGAAAAACAAAATATATGGGAACAAACAGAGTTTGTTATTGTATTAGGACAAAGATATTCTGTTGCATTAATTTGGGATTATTCAACTGGTTCAATGCAAAATTGCACAAATGTTTGTTGTCTCTATAATTCAAGTATTATTACTGAAATTGCAAAACTTGTTCTTGAAAATTCTACATATGATTTCAAAGAATTACTTCAAAAGTACGTTCCTGATAGACGTCAAAATTTGATTTTAAATAATGCTATGAGAAATCTAGCAGATTGTTTAAACGATAAAAATGAGGAAATTCTTTATAAAATAGCTGAAAGCAAACATCCAATTGATACTGATGATATGCTTAAAACTGCTAATATTGTTTCAGAAAAAGCTAAATTTATTGCACATGAAATAAAAAATAATCTTTCAATTGTTAATTTGTATTCGAAAATTACTGAAAAAAGACTAGCGAATGTTGTATTTGATGATGATACAAAATTATCTATAGATACAGCTATTAAGAATATAAATACTGCTTCTGAAACAATTTCATCATTAATAAATGATTTGAGGTCGTTATCTGCTCCGTATATTACTAAATTAAGTATTAAAACGCTTGTATTAAATACAGTTCTGTTATGCGAAGAAAAAGCAAAAAAAGCTGGTGTTGAGCTTATTGTTACTGATTTTTCTGATTGTATGATAGATACCGATAAGGTTAAATTTGAGTCTGCTCTAACAAATTTAATTTTTAATGCTATTGAAGCGTGTACAGAAGGTTGCAGCGTTTGTGTTGATTGTTTTGTAGAACCAAAAGAAGTAAGGGTTTTTGTAAAAAATGATGGTGATAAGATTCCATCGGCTCTTCATAATAAAATTTTTGAGGTTGATTTTACGACAAAGCAAAAAGGTAATGGTCTTGGTTTGGCAATTTGTAAAAGTCAAATGAGACTTGTAAACGGTGATATAAATTTAGTTCACTCCAATAACGTTGAAACACTTTTTGAAATTGTTATGCTAAGATAAAATTTAAGTATGGATAATTTGACTGTTAAAAAATACACTTTGAAAAAAGTTTCAAATGCTGTTTCATACAAAATTGATTATGAGAAGGAATTGAATCCTGCTCAGTTGGAAGCTGTTAAACAAAAAGAAGGTGCTATTCTCGTTATTGCTGGTGCTGGTAGTGGCAAGACAAAAACACTTACTTATCGTGTGGCCCGTCTGATTGAAGATGGTGTTAATCCTAAAAATATTCTTCTTTTAACTTTTACTAAAAAAGCTTCTCATGAAATGCTTTCTCGTGCTGCAATTTTATTAGATTCAAGATGTGAACAAGTTGCTGGTGGCACGTTTCATTCGTTTGCGAATATAGTTTTGCGTAAGTATTCTGCCCTTCTTGAACTTCAAAATAATTTTACTATTACTGATAGAACAGATAGCGAAGACATCGTTAATCATATTCGTGCAAATACAATAGGTAAACAAGAAAAACGTTTCCCTAAAAAAGGTACTATTTTAGATATTTACTCAAAAGCTGTAAATAAAAATATGCCATCTGATGAAATTATTGCTCGTGAATATAAACAATTTGAACATTGTACTGAAAAAATCAATATAATTATTCGTGAATATGCAGAATACAAACGTAAAAATTCAATTTTAGATTATGATGATTTACTTTTATATTTAAAGACATTGTTAGAATCAAATCCAGAAATTAGGAAGAAACTTTCAAATCAATATAAGTATATTCTTGTTGATGAATATCAAGATACAAATACTATTCAGGCTCAAATAATAAAACTTTTGGCCTCTGAACACAATAATGTTATGGCTGTTGGTGATGATTCGCAAAGTATTTATTCTTTCCGTGGTGCAAATTTTAAAAATATTTTAGAGTTCCCACAGACATTTCCTAATACTAAAATTATTAAGCTTGAGCAGAATTATAGAAGTTCACAAAATATTTTAGCGCTTGCAAATGAACTTCTTTTAAAGGCTAAAGAAAAATATACAAAAAATTTATTTTCGATGATTGAAAATCCAGAAAAGCCTGCATTGATTAGTGCAACAGATATGAATGTTGAAGCAGCTTTTGTTGCTCAAAGAGTTCTTGAACTTACAGAAGAAGAAAATTTATCTTTAAATGATATTTGTGTGCTTGTTCGTAGTGCAAGAATGACATCTAATTTAGAAATTGAGCTTGCAAAAAGGAATATTCCATACAGAAAATTTGGCGGAATGAAGTTTTTTGAAACAGCTCATATTAAGGATATTATTGCTCATCTAAGGGTTATATTAAATCCATCTGATATTATTAGTTATACAAGAATTTTGCTTCTGTTAGATGGTATTGGTAATCAAAGTGCAAATAAATTGTTGCCTGTATTGGCAGAAGATGGTGATATTTCAGAAAAGAAATTGCCTGTTAAAAACCCTGAAGCTGTAATTCGTTTGACTCAATTGATTAATATAAATCAAAAAGATATTTTTAACCCTAAAAAAGTTGTTGAGAGTGTTTTAAAGTATTATGAACCAATAATGATGGATAAGTATGATGATTATACAAAACGTCAAAAAGACTTAGATCATTTTCGTTCATTGTGCGAAAAATATTCAAGTTTAGAAGATTTTTTAAGCGATTTAGCGCTTGAACCACCAGATACATCTGTTGTTGATATTGAAGAAGGGGCTCATAAGGATGAGTTTTTAACTTTATCTACAATTCATAGTGCAAAGGGTCTAGAATATAAAGCTGTATTTATAATTGGTGCTGTTGATGGTAAGTTTCCTTCAATGTTTTCTTTTAATACACCTGAAGAACTTGATGAAGAATTAAGGCTTATGTATGTTGCTGTAACTAGAGCCAAAACACACCTTGCAATTACATATCCTATTGATATGTTTGATTATTCTACAAATATGGTCTTGTCTAAACCATCAAGATTTTTTGATGGAATTGGACAGGATATTTTAGAAAAATGGGTTATAGAAGAATAATCTTAAACTGGTATAAATACTCTTGGTCTTCCATTTTCACCAACGTGTCTGTATTGTCTATCAATACTGTCACTTGATTCATTGCCATCACCAAGTGATATTGATATATGTCCATATCTTGAAGCTGGCGAAGTTCCTGTTGTTGATTCAGTCCAAACAACAACTGCTCCGGCTGGTAAGTATTGTAAATCGTTTGCGCTTATACCTGTAATTTCTCTAAAGTTTTCTTGTTCTTCCATTACAGAAGCACATCTGCTTGCAACAGTTATTCCTTGTTCTGGAGCGCCAAATGGGCTACTTCCTGTTGCAGCAATGAATGAACGTTTAACACCGCCCAAGCAATTTGCTTGCGAACCTGCTGCTTCCATTCTTTCGCCAACCACTCTAGCATTGTCTGCTAAATTAGTTCCAAATGTTTCGTTATATCCAAGTTTTTCCCAATCTTCAGTTGTAAAAGTTGAAATATCCCCGTTTATTGCTATTGGTGTTGTATCTGCCACTACTTTGTTTTCGTCAAGAACCTTTTGTGTTTCATTTTCTCTTTCTACTTGTGCTTTTTCATTTTTTAGTTCTTGTATTTTAGAGTCTATTTCGTTTATTGTACTTTCTAATTGAGTTTGTATTTCCTTTTTAGCTGTTTCGTATTGTGCTATTTCTTCTTTAAATGCTAATGCTTTGTCTTTTTCGTTGCTATATTTTTCTGAAAGTGTATTTAATATATTATCTTTTTCGGTTATTAAATTAGTTTTTTCTTGTTCTAAACTTGCTATTCTTTCGTTTGCAAGTCTTTCGTTCTCTTCTGCTTCATTTTTTGCGTTTTCATATTCTTCTTTTTTTGCTTTTAAGTTGTTTATTTTTGTGTTGTATTCGCTTATTTGTGAAGCATCTTCGTTTTGGTCTAGTCCAGATAATGCGCTTTCCATTGATGATATTTGTGAATCTATGTCTGAAATGGAAGAAGCATAGCTTTGTGCCTCTGCTTTAAAATCTTGAGCAAGAGTTTTTTCGTTGCTAATTTCTTGATCTTTTTCATTTATAGCGGTTGTTAATCGTTGATTTTCAGAATTATATTCTTCCTTAAATTCTTCGCTTAAATCACTTTGAGCTAATGCATTCGCAATTAATTCATCTTGTTCTGCTATTGCAGCTTCTGCTTCTTCTTTTGTTGTATTCTTTAATGCTTCTTGGTCTGAAATTTCTTTATTTATTACTTCAAGTGTTCTTTCTCCACTGCTGCTTCCTGTTGTTGTAGGATTGAAAGAACTACTTGATGAGCTTGATGATACACCCGGATTTCTTGTTGGTTGTGTTGTTTGTGTTTGTTGAGGTGATACTGTTTCTTGAGTGTTTTCAATTGCTGTTTCATTTTCTTTATTTTTAAAGAAATTGCCTAAATCTTGCAACGAAATGTTGTTTTTATTTCCATCTAATGATGCGATTTCTTGTAATTCTTCTGCTGAAAGAGTTCCATTTTTATCTGCATCTATGTTATCAAAAATTCCTTCGGCATTGTCTATTCCCATTATTTGCCAAAACATTGAAGAATCTTCATTGTTTTGAGCATCTGTTGAATTTTTTATAAACGTTTCTTTATTCATTCCTTCTAATGTTGTAACATCTTCTTGTACTTCACTGGATGATTTTAGCATTGTAGCTATAAAGTTTTTTAATTGGCTAATAAATGCTGTAATAATATCTTCTTCTTGTCCTTCAAGTTCATTTTGGAATTCAGAAATTACTTCGTTATATCCATTACTCATAAAAACAGAAATTTCTTCTCCGGATAAAACTCCGTCGCCAGAAGTATCTGCTTTTTCTATACAATTGCTCATTAAGCCAAAAATAGAGCCAGCTGAATCAGAAGGCAGTGCTTTTTCTGCATTTTCCTTTAAACTATGTAAAAATGGTAATCTCCCAATTTCCACAAAACTCTCCTCTATAGTTATATAAAGGATTTTTTTATAAAAAAAGTGCCTTGAAAAACTTGTAAATTAAGGTTTGTAAACCAAGTTATTGTACATTTGATGTTATTTTATAACCTTTTGCGATTAATGCGTTTTGAATTTGTTCAAAGTGTTCTTGGTTTCTTGTTTCTAAAGATATTTTTAAGAAGCAGTCATTAATGTCTGTATTGCTTCCACCTTGATTGTGACGTACTCTAATAACATTTGCGCCGTGTTCAGCAATGATTCCAGAAACATCTCTAAGTTGTCCTGGTTTATCTAATAGTTCAATTGTTAAATGACAAAGTCTTCCAGAGTTTAATAACCCTCTATTTATTACTCTGGATATTATATTTACATCAATATTTCCGCCAGAAACTACACAAACAGTTTTCTTTCCTTTTATTGGAAGTTTGTTGAACATTGCAGCAGCGACACTTAACGCACCAGCTCCTTCTGCTACAATTTTTTGTTTTTCCATTAATGCTAATATTGCAGAAGCTATTTCGTCATCTGTAACTGTAATAATGTCATCTACATATTTTTGGCAAAGTTCAAAAGTTAAATCACCAGGTCTTTTTACAGCTGTACCGTCTGCAAAAGTGTTTACTGTTGGTAATTCAAGCACTTTTTTGTTTATAAATGATTGGTACATACTTCCTGCACCTTGTGATTGAACACCATAAACCTTACAACTTGGTTTCAATTGTTTTATTGCAAAAGCAACACCTGCAATTAAACCACCACCACCGATTGGAACAATAACTGCTTCAACATCTGGCAACTGTTCTATAATTTCTAAACCAATTGTTCCTTGTCCAGCTATAACATCAACATCATCAAATGGATGAACAAAAGTTCCATTCGTCTCTTTTTGATATTCAATAGCAGTCTTATAAGCATCATCATAAACACCGTCAATTAGTTTTATTTCAGCTCCGAATTTTTTTGTCGCTTCAACTTTAGATATTGGTGCAGTTGCTGGAATAAATATTGTAGCTTTTATCCCACTCTTTTGAGATGCTAATGCAACTCCTTGAGCGTGGTTTCCTGCTGAACATGCAATAACACCTTTTGATTTTTCTTCTTCTGGAAGATTTGCAATTTTGTATGATGCACCTCTTACTTTAAAGGATCCAGTAACTTGTAAATTTTCAGTCTTAAGGTAAATGTTACTGTTATCCATAATGTTTTGAGCATAAATCATATCTGTTTCACGGATTATGCTTTTTAATACATTTTTTGCATCCCTTATTTTATCAAGTGTTATCATGTTTAGCCTCTCTACAAATATTCATTTTATTATAGCAATAAATAGAAAAAAGAGCGAATTAATTAACTCGCTCTTTTGGATAATTGCTAACAACTAACCAATTAACTAACCATTGTTGTTCTCAATTCTTTTATATTAATCTATTCATATTCTGGGTTTAATGAACCGTCTTCAAGATACATAAAATTGTTTTTATCTTCTCCATCTAAGGAAACGTCGCCTGTGTCTGGTGCTACTTTTTCAATATATGCTTTTATTGCTGAACTTATTTCTGCAATTTCGCTAGCAGATAGTTCTATTTCATTGCCTTCTTCGTCAAATCCAAAATGTTGTTGAATTGCACTAGGACTATTTGCTGCAGTATATAAGTTTTCCAATGCGGTAGCATTAGTTGATGCTATTTCTGCGCTAGTTGCATCTTTTTCTATTTCTGCAGCTCCAAATTCATTTAAAAATGATTTTAGTTCGTCTTCTTTTCCTGCTAAAATACCTTCTTCATCTTCTTTTGTGCTGTTTTTAATGTTTTCTTCTTCGTTTATTGAATTTAATGCTTCATTTGTTTTTGTTGCTTGCTCATTCCAATATTCATCTGGTGATTGTGTTCCTTCATTAGCTGTTGCATCTTCATTTGTTGCGCCATCTTCTGATGAACCACCAAATAAGTTTTTAAGACCTTCAAAGAAGTTGATTATCAAATCAATGAATCCTGTAATCATGCTTGACATGTTGCCCATGCCAGACATTCCAGACATATCACCCATTCCAGACATAAAATTCATTCCGCCCATTCCAGACATTCCAGACATATTCCCCATTCCGGACATAAAGTTCATTCCGCCAATGCCAGACATTCCAGACATATCCCCCATTCCAGACATAAAGTTCATTCCGCCCATACCAGACATTCCAGACATATTACCCATTCCGGACATAAAATTCATTCCACCCATTGCTGATGTACCTGATGAAAAATCAAATGAATCACCTGTGTTTTGTGTGCTTGTGTTTCCTTCAAAAATTGAAGTATCAATTGAAGTTCCTTGTGAACCAGTAAATCCACCTAGTCCAAAACTTCCTGTCATTTGTTCTAGTTTTTGCAAATCAAAATTGCCAAAGCCTGCTCCGCTAACCATTGTTCTCTCCCGATTTAAAAAAGTATCCCGACTGTAAATTTATAAAAAAAATTTTTTTTATTGGATTGCAGAGTTTCTGTTTTTTGTAATAAAAAGTTACAAATATCTCGCTTCATATTTTTCTTATATATCAAGAGAAGAACGAATTTTGTTATTCGTTCTTCTCGCGGGGGGAAGGATATTTCTTTTTTCGGAATTTATTGTTTTTTAAAAGTATATATTAATTTCGCCGATATTATATGTGTCACCATCATCATCTGAATCGCCATTAGCTGGTGCTTCTTCTGCTGGAGCTTCATCAGCTGGTGCTGCGTCAGATGGAGCATCCTCTGCTGGAACTTCATCAGCTGGAACTTCATCAGCTGGAGCTTCTTCTGCTGGAACTTCATCAGCTGGTACTGCGTCAGATGGAGCTTCTTCTACTGGAGTTTCTTCTGCTGGTGTTTCTTCAACGCCTTCTTCTTCATCTTTGCCGACAAGTGCTTCTTTGATTTTCTCTAGTAACCCTGTAATGAAATCTAAAATGCCACCTACAATTTTTGGAATAATACCTAAAAGTCCGTCAGAGAAAAAGCCTTTTTCTTTTTTTTCTTCTAATGTCATCTTGTCTACATCTTGATTTTTTGTTGACAATTGAACTTCATCTGATGGATTTGTTGTTACTTTGTTGTCTGCAAAAATTGATGAATCTTCTGCTGTTTTTGCTGTTGAAACTAATGTTCCGTTGTTTTGTGCATTTTGAAGTTGTTGCAACTCAAAGTTGCTGAATCCTGCTGTGCTAACCATTCGTATTTTCTCCCGTGTTTAAAAAAAGTGTGAAACTATTCGTACTTAGATAAAGATTTTTTGCAAAAAAAAATTGACCAACCAATATATTTTCGCTTAACAAAAGTTAACAAAAATGTTTTGTCGGTCAATTGTATTTTGTGTAGTTATCTACTAATACCACCAGTATCCGCCGTCGCGAATTTGGTTTCTTTCATCCATTTGTTTTTCGTATTTTGCGTCACCACGTTGTTTGTTTTTGTTATTTTCAAGATTAACAATTCTTGAATAACAAGCACCAAGTTCTGCTGATGTTTTTGAATATGCTTTGCATTCTGCAACTGATTTTTCAAATTTTACTTTTCTAAGTGCCCAATAATTGTTTTCCATATTTCGTTTGCTGTTTTGTTTTGCAGGTTTAAAAACAGCGTTTTCGTATAGTGGTGGACAGAATTCTGCCCATTGAGGTTCTAGTACACTTTCTGCTTCTGCAAAATTTTGAATCATAAAAAATGATGCTATTGCAAGTAAACTAATTATAAAACTTTTTTTCATTTTTTATCCTTTATAGTCTCTCACTGTAATATTTTTGTTCTAAAGCTCTTGTTTCCTGAATAGTTCTATAGTATTCAGCTTCGGCATTTTCATTGTATTCTTTTTCAGCTCGTTTTCTATCTTTTCTATCTTGTTGTCTATCTGTAAAACGTTGAGCATACTCAACAGTGCTCATTGTTCCACGTCCAGCACGATTAACTGAATTTATTGTATTACTTGTAGAATTTATTGTATGTAATACATCAAGAAAATCAGCTTCTGCTTTGATGTTAAATCCTATTATACAAGACAGGCAAACAGCACAAAATATGCCCATAACAATGTTGTTTCGCTTCATAAATCTACCTTTCTAACTGTACTATATTTTAATGCCACAAAATAAATTTCTTAAACATGTGAAAAAATACCCCCGACACGATTCGAACGTGCGACGCCCTCCTTAGGACGGAGGCGCTCTATCCAGCTGAGCTACGGAGGCTTATTGATGTTATTATACACTATTTTCAATAAAAAAGAGAAACTTTTGATGTTTCTCTTTTTTTATATGAAATTTTTATATTATGCTGCGATTGTTTCTTCTTCTTCTTCAAATAAAGTTGTATCATAAGCTGATTGGAAGAATGGATTATTCGCAAATATGTCATCGGCAGTTTCTTCTTCGTTTGGTTGTTCATCGTTAGCTTCTGCTGTTGCTTTAACTGCTGTATCTAACTTTGAAACAAATTCAGATGCACTAGCAATTACTGTAGCGTTTGTAACACCTGTTTTTGTTAAGTTGAACAGCATATCTTTTACGTCTGCCCAAGATGAAGCTGCTGCTTTTTCTTCTTCACTAGCGTCTGCTGCAGTATTTAATGATTGATAGTATTCAATAAATGCTTTTGTATATTCTTCATCAATTTTTTCTTGTTCAGTTTTTGCTTGTGCTGCTTCTGTTTTTGTTCCATTAACAGTAGTTGTTGTTCTTGAGAAAGTATCAGCTTGACCAGATGCTTCTGTTGTTTCGCCTTTTTTCTTTGCTTCAGCTTCTTTTATAGCTTCCATTAATTTAGCCATATTAAGAACTTTGTTTCCATTTGCGTC
Source organism: bacterium (assembly GCA_017396025.1). GTDB lineage: Bacteria > Cyanobacteriota > Vampirovibrionia > Gastranaerophilales > Gastranaerophilaceae > Avigastranaerophilus. Next base: position 12,378 of record JAFQNF010000033.1, on the reverse strand, counting down.
TACATCGTAGAACCCTTCAAGATTTATACCTAGTGTTGCAGCTAAACCAAGATAATTGTTTTCGTTAGCCCCTGGCGTGCTTCCTGCGCCTGGTCCAGTTGGTCCACCTGTTGGATTAATTGTTGTCATTTTTTTATCCTCATATTCGTATTGCTTACTTATATAAAAAAATATTGATATTGAAAATTGCTATACAAAGTATATACTTTCAATGAAAAAATTAAAAAATCAAGCTATTATTGAATTTGGCAGTATATATTAATGTTTACAAAACTTAACAGATAAAGAACTTTTTGTATTTCTTCCTATTGAAAATTACTTTTTTCCGTTTAAAAATTATATTATTATGAGCTCATCACAAAAAGATTTAACACAAGGAAACCTAGTCCAAACATTACTATTATTTGCTCTTCCATATATAGGTGCTAATTTTCTTCAAGCATTATATGGTGCAGCTGATTTAGTTATTGTTGGAAAATTTTGTGATAGTAGCGTTGTGAGTGCAGTGGCAACAGGTTCACAGTTATTACAGACACTTATATTCTTTATTACAGGTCTTACCGTTAGTGCTACTGTTTTAATTGGTAAAGCTTTTGGCGCAAAAGAATACGACAATATTGTAAAAATAATAAATACAATGACTATTTGTTTCTTGTTTGCTTCATTTGTATTAAGCGCTTTACTTATTATATTTGATGTTCCTTTACTAAATTTGTTGCAAACACCTAAGGAAGCCTTCAAATCAACGCAAGATTATGTTTTGGTTTGTTCATTAGGGCTAGTTTTTGTGTTTGCTTATAATGCTATAAGCGCTATATTACGTGGCTTAGGAAATTCAATTGCACCAATGTATTTTGTTGCTATATCTTGTGTTATAAATATTGTTGCTGATATTTTACTTGTTGGATATTGCAATATGGGCGCGATGGGGGCTGCTGTTGCAACTGTATTTTCTCAAACTGTTAGTGTTGTTATTGGATTTATTTATCTAAGAAAAGGAAATTTTGTATTTGATTTTAAATTTAGAGGGGTTAAATTTGATGTTCAAACAGCTAAAGAGTTGTTTAAGATTGGTTTGCCACTTTCACTTCAAGATACATTAATTCCTTTATCTTTCTTGTTTTTATTTTCTTTAGCAAACTCAATGGGAGTAGCCGCATCAGCTGCTTATGGTTCTGTTGTTAGGTTAAATGCTTTTATGATGTTGCCAGCAGGTTCTTTTGCTATGGCACTTACTGCCTTAACTGCACAATGTCTGGGGGCTGATATGATGCAAAGAGCTGTTCGTGCATTGAAAATTTCTATATTATTTTCTTTTGCGTTTGGGCTTGTATTTTTCTTGTGGCAACAATTTGCACCAAAAAGTGCGATTGCTATTTTTACTACGGATGAAGATGTTATGTCTGCTGGAGCTTTATATTTAAAATCATTTAGTTATGACTATTTATTAGTTCCAATAGTATTTTGTATAAATGGGTTCCTTTTTGGTTGTGGAAGAACCATTTTTGCGGCAGCCAATACTATTTTTGCGGCTTTTGCAGTTAGGATTCCTGTTGGATTTGTCTTGTGTACAACAATATCTGGTGCAACACTCTTCCATTTGGGAATTGCTGCTCCAAGTGCTTCTGTTTTAGTTTCCCTTGTTGGTATTCTTTATCTTGTTTATTTATCTAAAAAAGGTGCTTTTGTAAAAACTTTATAATAATTTAATATCATTTCGAATATGTATAATGTATTATATTAATAACTAGATTTTTATTGAGGAACGAGATATGTGCGGAATTGTTGGATACGCAGGTAATAGAGATGTTGTTAGTGTTATTTTAAAAGGTCTTACTAACCTTGAATATCGAGGCTATGATTCAGCTGGAATGGCGCTTCGTGATGGCGATGATATTAAAGTGTATAAAACTTTAGGCAAACTGATTAATCTTAAAAATGAGCTGGAATCTAGAAAATCAGAGTTAATACAACCTACTTGTGGAATTGGACATATCAGATGGGCAACGCATGGAAGTCCTTCAATTGTTAATGCTCATCCTCATAGCTGTACTTGTGGGAAATTAGTTGTTGTTCACAATGGTATTATAGAAAACTACAAGGAACTTAGAGAAGAATTAACTGTAAAAGGTTGTGTATTTAAATCGCAAACAGATACTGAAGTTATTGCGCATTTAGTTGCTGATGAATATTCAAAAGTAAAAGATTTAGAAAAAGCGGTTAGAAATTCTGTTTCAAAATTACAAGGTGCATATGCGGTTTGTGTAATGCATAAAAATGTTCCTGATTTGATTATTGGTGCTAGAAAACACGCACCTATGCTTGTTGGTATTGGCGACGGTGAAAACTTTATTGCTAGTGATACACCTGCAATTATTGAATATACTAAGAAAACTATTTATCTTGATGATAATGAAATAGCAATAGTAACTAAAGATAGTGTAAAAATTACTGATGCAGATGGTAACGAAGTAGTTAAAAAAGTTGAGGTTTTACCTTGGGAACCAATAGCTCTTAGCAAGCTTGGATATAAGCACTTTATGCTTAAAGAGATTCATGAGCAACCTGATGTAATTAGAAATGTATTGAATGGTAAGCTATATGATATTGATGCACCAATTGTATTAAACGAAGTAAAACTTGATAAAGATACAATAAAAAATCTAAAGAAAATTGAAATTATTGCGTGTGGAACATCTCTTCACGTTGGTATGGCTGCAAAATACATTATTGAAAATTTTACAGGTATTTCTGTTGAAGTAGAAGCTTCAAGTGAATATATTTATAGAAAGACAACGACGGACGCTTCAACATTAGTTATTGGTGTTTCTCAATCAGGTGAAACTGCTGATACTATTACGGCTATTAAACAAGCTAAAGAAAAGAATGCACATATTTTAATTGTTACTAATAGACCAGATTCAAATATGGCAAGATTGGCTGATAGTTTGATTCCTGTTAATGCTGGTATTGAAGTTAGTGTTGCTGCAACAAAATCTTATATTGCACAAATGATTTCTTTCTATTTATTAGCAATACATATTGCAGAAGTTAAAGGAACTTTAGATGATGTATATTTGAAGAATTTAAAGCACGAAATAATTCAACTTCCAACAAAGGTTGAAGAAATTCTATCAAATACAACTACAATCCAAGAATGTGCTAAGAAATTTTCTTCATTCAAGAATTTTATTTATATTGCTCGTGGTGTAAATTTGGCAACAGCTTACGAAGGTGCATTAAAATTAAAGGAAATCAGTTATATTAATGCTACAGGCTATGCTGCAGGTGAATTAAAACATGGACCAATTGCTATGCTTGATGAAACAATGCCTGTATTATCAATATTAATGCCTGGTGGTATTACTTATGAAAAAATTCTTTCTAATAGTGAAGAAGCTAAAGCTAGAAATGCAAAATTAATTGCATTAACTTCATCTAAAGATACAAATATAGATGCTTTATTTGATGTTGTTTTACGAGTTCCACAAGTAAGTGAAATTTTATCACCTGTTATTACTTGTGTGCCTTGTCAGCTTCTTGCGTACTATATTGCAGAATTTTTGGGTAAAGATGTTGACCAACCAAGAAATTTAGCAAAATCGGTAACTGTTGAATAATGATTACAACAAAAGAAGTAAAAATAAAAAGATGTGAAGATTTAACATCAGAATATATTGAAACTCAATTAAAAAATATGGGTTTTGATGTTCTGCGTTGGGCAATAACTGCATATGATGATGTATTTTATACTTTAAATATTGCAGTTGTTGAAGACTAGATGTGATTTAAAAGTTCTGTTAAGTCTTTGTTCTCAATAATTATATTTGCATTTTCTTTTACAATTGGTTTTGCACAGAATGCAACACGTTTGCCGGCATGAGCGAACATGCTTAAGTCGTTTGCACCATCACCAACAGTCATTGTTTCTTCTTCTGATACATTCAATAAAGCTTGTAATCTCTTTAGCATCTTGCCTTTGCTGTCAGAAAACATCATTTCCCCGCCAACAAGTCCTGTCATTTCGCCATTTTTAAAGTGAAGAATATTTGCAAATTGTGCATCATATCCCAAAACTTTTTGGGCTGGAATTGTTGCTGTATGATATCCACCAGAAAAACATACAACCTTATATCCCATTTTATGCAGTTCTGATATTGTTTCTTTTGCTCCCTTTGTATATGGTAAATTTTCGCATATTTCTATAACCTTAGATTCTTTAGCCCCTTTTAAAAGTGCGACGCGCTGTGTTAAACTTTCAAAAAAGTCGATTTCCCCTTCCATCGCTGCGGTTGTTATTTGTTTCATTAATGGTTCTATATTGTATTCTCGTGCAATGAATTCAAGAGTTTCTCCCTCCATTAATGTTGAATCAAAATCAAAGACTGCTAATTTCATTTTTGCTCCGTACAAATTGTAAATTTATTTTAATTTCTCATATATAGATTATATAAAATAATGCTGATTTAACAAGACTTTGAAGCAAATTTATAAAAATGCAAATTTGAAATGTAAACTTTTTTTAGAGCTAAAAAGTTGCTTTTAGGTTATATTCTTGTTATAAGATACTAGACGGTAAATAATGTTCAGAAAATAAAGGAGTAACAATGGGATTACCAAATGTAGCATATTTTTCGATGGAAATAGCAATTGACCAATCTATCGCAACATATTCTGGTGGTTTAGGTTTCTTAGCTGGTTCACACATGTTATCAGCTGGTTACTTAAAGATGCCTATGGTTGGTGTAACAATGTTATGGTCTTATGGCTACTATAACCAAAGAATTGGTGAAGATGGCAATGTTGAAGTTGCTTATATTAGAAAACATTGTGACTTTTTAACTGATATAAATGAAACTGTTGAAGTTGATGTTTATGGTGAAAAAGTACAAGTAAAAGCTTATAAATTAGAACCAGGCATTTTTGATACATGTCCTGTTTACTATTTAACAACTGATATTGAAGGAAACTCTGAATGGGCTAAATCAATTTCCCACAAGTTGTATGATGGTAACGAAAAAATCAGAATTGCTCAAGAAACAGTATTAGGTATTGCTGGTATTAGATTACTTCAAAAAATTGGCTACAAGTTTGATTGTGTTCACTTAAATGAAGGTCATGCTCTTCCAGCAGCATTTGAATTGTTAAACCAATATAATGGCGACTTGGCAAAAGTTAGAGAAACAGTTGTATTTACAACTCACACTCCTGTATCTGCTGGTAACGAAGTACATTGGGTAGATAATCTATTACAAGGTGGTTTCTTTGCTGGTCGTTCAAGAGAAGAAGCTGTTAGATTAGGCGGTGAACAATTCTCATTAACAGTTGCAGCATTAAGAATGTCTAGATTGGCTAACGCTGTATCACAATTGCATGGTTTAGTTTCAAATAAAATGTGGAGTTGGGTAGAAGGCAGATGTCCTATCAGAGCTATCACTAACGCTGTAAATCTTCACTATTGGCAAGATAACAGAATGAAGACTGAAAACTTAGAAGCTTTACTTGAAGCTAAAAAAGAAATGAAAAAAGAAGTATTTGATTATATTGCAAATACTGTTGGTAAAAGACTTGATCCAAATGTATTAACAATCACATGGGCAAGAAGATTTGCAGATTACAAACGTGCTTGGTTAATCTTTATGGATGAAAGCAGGATCTTAAAATTGTTGAATGAAAACAAAGTTCAATTAATTTTCGCTGGTAAATTCCATCCAGATGATGTAATTGGTAAAGAAATGTTCAATAAAATTTTAAGAAGTTCATATTCAATGAAAAACGTAGTTGTTTTAACTGGTTATGAATTAGACTTAAGTGGTAAGTTAAAACGTGCTTCTGATATTTGGTTAAATACACCATTAAGACCATTTGAAGCATCAGGTACTTCAGGTATGTCAGCTAATGCTAACGGTGCTCTTCACTTATCAACATTTGATGGTTGGACAGTAGAAGGTACATTCCCTGGTATTAACGGTTATACAATCGAATACCCAGGCTTAGATGATAATATTCCTTGGGAAGAAAGACACAAAAAAGACTATGAATGTATGATGGATATTATTGAAAATCAAATTATTCCAACATACTATAATGACAAAGTTCAATGGGCTACAATGATGAGACAAGCTATCAGAACTGCTGATGCTTACTTCAACTCAGACAGAATGGTTGTTGAGTACTATAACAGACTTTATAAACCAATAGCTCACGAAGCTGGTGAAGGCGGAATTTCTGGTCAAGAATATTCAGCTGCTACAAAACCACCTGCAGATGATGCTTGGACTTTTTCAAACATTAAATAGTTTGGTCAAGATTTGATAAAAGGGACTTTTCAAAAGTCCCTTTTTTTTGTTTAATTAATTTATGAAAAAAGAGTTAAGAAAATGGGCAAAAGAAAAGCGTTCAACACTTTGCGTTGATGTTGTTAGTTCAGAAATAAAAACTAAATTATTTTCTTCTGAAGTATACAAAAATGCAAAAAATATAATGTGTTATTATTCTTTTGGAAGTGAAGTTAGTACTTTGGAATATTTTAGTGATAATTCAAAAAATTGGTATCTCCCCAAGATAAGTGATAATGATTTGTTGGTTTGTCCTTATTGTTCTGATTTTGTTGAAAATAAATATAAAATTAATGAGCCTAATTCTAAACCAGTTGATGAAACTGTAATTGATATGGTTGTTATTCCTGCTTTAGTTGCTGATAAAAATGGCTATAGAATTGGTTATGGAAAGGGATATTACGATAGATTTTTAAAGAAACTTTCCGGATGTGTTTGTAAGGTTGTTTTGGTATATTCTGAATTATTAATTAATGATGTTCATCCTGATGCTTTCGATGAAAAATGTGATTATATTGTTACCGAAAAAAATATGTTAAAAATCGGTTAATATATTTGTCTTGTTTGATTTTTAGAGTAAAATTATATTAGTCGACTATGTATTGGGGATAGACCATGGAATTTTTTAGAAAGAATAGAAGAGTTATATTAATAATTTTGTTAGTTTGCCTTATATTGTGGTTCTTTGGCGCTGGTATGTTATTCCTTTTAGTTTAAATTAGAGGAAAAATTAAGTTGCAGATTAAGAAAATTGTAGTATCTTTGTTTTTAATCTTAGTAATGTCAGTTTCTGTGGCATTGCCAGCTTCTTTTGCTGCTTCTCAAACAAACGAGCAAAAACGAGTTCAAATTCAGAAAAAAATTAATTCTCTTGAACGTCTTGAAAGACAAGAAACAAATAAGCTTAGTAGAAATCAGCAAAAATTAGAAAAAAATCAAAAGGCATTACAAAATTCTCAATCTCAATTCGAAAAAAAACAAAAAAATATTAAGGAATTACAAAGGGATTTAGATACTTATCTTTATCAATATAATAAACGTCAAAGAGCAACTGCCGAAAGAATCAGATGTATTTATAAGACAAAACATACATTAATTTTTGACTTATTGATTTCTACTGATAGTATCAGTCAATTTTTAGATAGAATTTATTACCAAAATTTGATAATTCAATCTGATAAGAAAAAAATGCGTGAATTAAAAGTTGAAGCAAGAAATGTTGCTTTGCTTAAGAATCGTTTGGAATCAGAGAAAAAACAACTTTCTAAAATTATTAGAACTATTGATAAAGAAAATTCAAATATTCAAAAAATCATTAGACAAAATAAAGCTATGATTGACAAAATTCAACGTGATAAGAGAGCTTATGAACGTTCTGAACGTGAGTTAAGTAGACAATCTGATAGCTTAACAACAGTGATTTCTAAATCAACAAAAGACAGTGGTGTAAAAGTTACTGGTGGTTTCTTAAAACCAGTAGAAGGTCGAGTAACATCTCCATTTGGTTGGAGAATACACCCTATATTTAAATCAAGAATTTTCCATAATGGTATTGACTATGGTGCTCCATATGGTACCCCAATTAAAGCATCAAATGCCGGTAAAGTAATTTATTCTGGTTGGTATGGTGGTTATGGTAAAGTAGTCATAGTTGACCATGGTTCTTGTACAGGTGCTCCTACAACATCATTGTACGCGCATATGTCAAGACAAAAAGTTCTTGTTGGACAATCTGTAACAAGAGGTCAAATTCTAGGTTATGTTGGTACAACTGGTTATGCAACTGGTCCTCACTTACACTTTGAAATTCGTATCAATGGTAAACCTCAAAATCCAGCAAATTATTTATAAGGATAATCTATAGTGAAACTAAAGCATTTAATGATATTATCAATAATTCTAATCTCCTCAGTGAGTGTTTCACGTGCTGCAGATTTTTATCCTGAACTTGGAATGGATCCTTTTTATTCTTCATTAAATCCAATGCATATTGATAAGGATGAAGTTATTAATCAAAACGATTCTATTGTTGATATGATAAAAAACAAGAAGAATTCAAAAGTAGATATTCAAACAGTAGATACGGTTGAAGCTGTTGAACCTACTTCTGTTATAGATACTGCTGAAATTAATGAAGTTGTTGAAACACCAATTGGTGTTAGTGATGAAATTGATTCACAAAGTGAATCGTCACCGAATTTTTTCCAAAGATTATTTTCTAAAAAGGGAAAGAAAAAAGATGTTGACCCATTTTATCACGATGAAGATGATATCCCGTCATATTTGCTAGATGAAGATGACGACGAAGAAGATGATTTATCCGAAGATGATTCTTTTATTACTAAAAAGAAAAAGTCAGGGCAAGATTTAGTAAAAGAACTTGAAAAAGAAGAAAAAGAAAAACAAAAAGCGCATTTACCCCAAGAAGAAAAAAAGAAATTTTCTATTAAAGAATTTCTAGGTTTTGGCAAGAAAAATTCAGAAGGTGAAGATAAATCTAAAGCAAAAAAAGAAGAATTGCTAGAAATTACTGCTGAGCATATGGAATATTTCCCAGATAGATATGAAGTAGAAGCGATTGGTAATGCAAAGGTTGATTTTAAAGCTCAGGGTGTTGTTTTATCTGCAACAAAAATTATTTTTAACTATGACAGAAATATACTAAAAGCTAATGAAAATGTTGTTCTTTTGTCAAAAGGTTCAATTACTGAAGGTGATTTTATTAGGATTGATTTAAATGAACCTGAGGGTATTTTTGAGGGTCCTGTAACAAAGACAGAAGACATTATTTTAAAGGCTAAGGAAGCCAAAATATATTCTGATAGAATCGAAGAATATGATGGTGTTGCAAAAATTTTAAAAGATGAAAAAATGAGATTTGGTTCAACGTCATTTGGTGGCTATGTAAATCAAAGTGTATATGCTAGTGAGCTAAATAACGACAAACAGGAAGAAATGCCTTCTGGACTCTATTCTTTAAAGGCAAAAACAATTTATATAGATGCAAAAGAAGAGCACGACGTAATTACAATAAAAAATGCAGATTTATTCTTTAAAAATAAAAAAGTTGCTTCTGTGCCTGCTGCAAAAATTGTTTCTAATAAAACAAATACAAATGTTGAAACTAACTTGCCAGAATTTGGTTCTATGAGCAAGTTGGGTGCACATATTGGTCCAGCTGTTGTTTTAAATGTGCCAGGAGGTAATACCTTAAAACTTGCACCTGTCCTAACATACAGTAAAGAAGAACTTGGACTGGGTGGTATTGCTCGTTTTAGAAGTGCAAATAATATGACCGAAGCTGCATATGGTACTTCAAGAGAAGAATTTTTATTAAGAGGTAAACATAAATTAGCGCCTGGTTTAACTTTGAATTATTCAAGATTGACAAGTAATAGTGAATGGTTCTTGGGCTATCGCAGACCAAAATATTCTGCTTCATTAAACTATAGAAGAAATGATTATGTTAAAGATTTAGATTTGCATTTTTCACAAATGTATATTGCTGGTGCAGTTGTTGATGATGCGCCTAATAAACATCTTGAGGATGTTGAAGGTCGTTTTAGGTGGATGACACAAACTTATAAACCAATTTATACCTATAAAAATGAAGAAGGAAATATTGGATTTAGTACAGGTTTAGTTGCTCAAACAGCTGCGACTGTATATACAACGGGTGATGTTGCAGGCCTATTCAGAGTTGGTCCTGCTGTAAACACTAAAGTTGGACCTTGGAGACAATCTTTAATGTTCTATCAAACAGCTATTGCAGGAAAAATGCCTTTTGATTTTGATAGGTACAGATATGGACGTTCAAACCTTGTTTTAATTGAAAGCTTGAAAGTATGCAAGTACTTATCTCTTGGCTATTTGGCTTCAATTGCTATTAATAGAGAAGTGTCATCTGATGATGCTTTCCAAGAAAATAGAATTCTTTTAAGTGTTGGACCAGACTATGCAAAAGTTACAATTGGTTATGACGCGTTTAGACGTAATACGATGTTCTTGTTCTCAATGCTGGTTGGAACAAAAGATACTGATGTTGAGTTTAAGCGTTCTGTAATAAAAAATCCACAATCATTTGCTAAAGAAAAGAAAAAATCTAAAAAGCCAAAGAAGAAAAATTATAAAAAATATTTAGATAAAGATGTTCCAATAGAAACTACATAAAACAGCCAGAGTCTTTTTTATCAATTTTGCCATCGAAGTCGTTATCTATTCCGTCAAAACAAGAACCAATAGAATCTTGCGATTCTGCTCGTGGGTCTGTTGTTTCGTATTTTTCAGGAATTTTATTCCATAAGTGAACAAATACTTCTTTTAAATATTTAGTTATTTCTTTATCTCTTATTATTAGTATGTTTTCATCATTTCTATTTTCGCCACTGTTTGAAAAGTTCATTGAGCCGATAATTGATATTTCATCATCGATGATTATTGTCTTTGAGTGAATTTTTCCTGCATAGTTCTCTGTTTTTACTTTTATTCCAGCATTTCGAAGTTCTTTATGTATTGAATGTTTTGTTCCAGCATTTGTTGCATCGTTGATGATTTTTATTTCAACGCCACGATTGTGAGCATTTGTTAGTGATTCAACTAGTTCCTTTTTTGTTATGAAAAATACAGGAATATAAATATATTTTTCTGCTTTGTTTATAAGTGGAATAATTTGTTTTGTTATTGCTTTGTCTTGTGGTGAGAAATACACATCAATACTTGTTTCTGGGCTTAAGTATATAGTTTCTTTATTCAAAGAAAGTTTATCCTTGTGAAACTTTCCATTATACATTTGTTCAAATTCTTGCTTGTATATGTCTGCAACTTTTTCAGACTCTATTAATACCGATATGTTTGAGTTAAATCCACCAAGGTCTGTTGTTGTTATATTTGCAGAACCAGTGAATACTCTTTTGTTATCGAAAATAAAGAACTTGTTATGCATTAGTGCAGTTCTTCCTTTTTCGTCAGTTTGTTTGTCTGTGTTGTAAGTTTTTATTATTTGTTTTAATTTTGCTGTGTCTTCGTAATAGTTTCCATTCTTTTTATCAAAATCTGTAACCCAACGAATTTTAATTCCTCTGTTATACGCATTTACAAGTGCATTATATATTTGCGGTTGTTTGTTTATTCCATAAATCGCAAAATCAATACTTTCCTTTGCGTTTTCAATTTCATTTTTTAATACTGTACACGCGGTTGTATCACAAGCTGTTGATGGTATAAATTTCTCATTTAAATCTAAAAAGAAAACATCAATGCTTCCTTTTGAATATTTTGGAACATCGTTTTTTTCTGGGATTAAGATGGCTTCTGCTTTGGGTTTATTCCCACAATTGCATGTAATAACAAAATTTTCTGCATTTACTCTTTTTAAAATTCTATATTCTTTACTTTTTCGCCCACTTTTACAATCTAGAGTGTGATATTTCTGTGTTCTAACATTATATAAAGTATATTCGTCAGGATTAAACGTATTTATTTGTTTTAAAAATTCTTGTTCTGAATTTTTGTTATCTTTTAAATAAAAGTAACCTGAGTTTAATAAAATATCTGTATATTTTTTGTTTTCTATTAAAATTTCGCCATCTTCAACTTTAAAATGTTTCCCTTTTAATAGATATTGTGCTGTTTTTTCGGCTTTATAATTGTAGAAAAATTTTTGTAATTCGGTTAAATCCTTGAATATTTCAGGGTTATTTTCAATTTTTATGTAATTTAAATGGTTGTATTTTAATGGTTCTTTTTCATCAAAAATAAGATTTTTGTTAAGATCCACATATATTTCTGTCGGTGAAACAATCTTCAAAATTTTGCATTTTGATTTGTTTTCAACAGAAGAAAAAGCAGAAATTATCATTAATATGAAAATTATAAGAAAAGAAAGTTTTTTCATATGTTTATTATACTTGAAAATTTGACGATTTAATTATGATTGTTATAAAATTATAGGTATGGAGAGGTGTCCGAGTGGTTTAAGGTGCAAACCTGGAACGTTTGTGTGGGGGCAACTTCACCGCGGGTTCGAATCCCGCCTTCTCCG
>JAFQNF010000032.1 GCA_017396025.1 bacterium | reverse complement strand
AACCGATACAGAAATAAGAACTGTTGATGAACGTTTAAAATGGATAAAAATGGAGGACGAGCTTCCAACTGTTTCCGTAAAAGTTCAAAAAGATGATAAAAAACAAGATAAAACCTCTCGTTCAAAAAAAGAAAAAGAAGATAAGAAAAAACAAGAAGAAATTGAAAATTCTGAAAAACTAATAGCAGAAAAAGAAAAACAACAACTTGATTTTGCAATAAAAAGTATTCAAGAATCAAGATTAAGTTTTCAATCTCAACCAACAAATATTACCCAAGAACAACAAAAGCCTAAAATCACAAAAGTTTACATAGGACAATATTCATCTATTGAAGATGCAATAAGGATGCAACACAAAGTAACATTAGAAGCACCAGAAACTACACCATTTATAAAATCGATTAATGGGAACTATGTGGTTCAAATTGGTTCTTTTGTTGACAAAGATAAGGCAATTGCACTTGTAACGACAATGAGCGAAAAAGGATTTAGCGCTAGAGCGGTTAGCGAAAAATAAAAAAGCGGCTTTTATGCCGCTTTAGATAATTGTGGTTAGTTGTATTAGTTAGTTTTGAGTTTTTTTGTTTTCGTTTTCTATTCGTTTTTACTTTTTTTGCTTTGCTTCTTAGCCTAGACCAGCGTATTTTGGTGTTGCATTTTGAATGCCTTTTGTTTCCGCTTGTTCTGTTGCTTCTAGTTCTGCTTGTGCCGCTGTTAATCTTGTTTCTAATGTTGCTTCTTTCTTATCAAGTTTGTTATCCATTTTTGATATCTCTTCTTGGATATCTGCTACCATATTCGCTATTTGTGCTTCATTATATGCTTCTTGATATTCTTTTATTTCTTCATTTTTTGCTTTGTTTTTAGCTGATGACTTGTGAGCAATAATTCCACCAAGTAACCCACCAATAATAGCACCTGGAACTGCAAAACCAGGGATTAAACATCCTATTCCTGCACCTGTTCCAACACCACAAATTGCATTCAATATTTTAGATCCGCCAAACTTATCGTGTGCTTCTTTTTCTGCTAATAGTCTTCCATATTGATATTTTGGTGATGTCTTTGATAATGCTAATTGTCCATCCATACCAATCTTATATGACATTGCTAAGCCAAAATCTTGACATTGTGCTAAATCATATGCGCTTACTTCTCCATCTGATACTGCTGATGAAAGTTGTAATAATTTGTTTCTCTTGTCTGAAATTTTTGTTAATTCCAATTGTAAATTGTTAACTCTATCTGTTAACATAATTTTTCTTGATGCAAATAATGCGTAACCCATAACTAACCTACCCTTTTCTAATAAAATTTTTAACTAACCCACACTTATATAAAAACTTTTTAAAATCTTAAATTGCCTAAGCCCTTTAACTATTTATCTTTTCAAAGAAAAGTGTCTTGAAACACAATAAATACAACGTTTTTTAATGGTTTTAACCTTAAAAACATACATATTATTGATTTATTACTTAAATATCAAATATGTTCACTCTATATAATCTTTATATATAAATTGGTTTCACTTTT
>JAFQNF010000031.1 GCA_017396025.1 bacterium | reverse complement strand
TGATTGCATTAAGTGTACCATCAATGTAATCTCTTTTATTGGTAGATTTAGGGATACTAATCATTTCTCCTAAACTTGTGTCACTTTGTTTAGGTTTGCTAACTTTACTAGTTTTATTAGAATTTTCTTTTGCTTTATTAGCCTTATCTGTAGCATTAGCAGTTTCATTTTTGGCTTTAGCAAGTTCATTTTCTGCTTTAGCTTCTTTATTAGTTGCTTCTATTTGTTTTTCACTTATACCCAAACTTTCTAATTTAGTTTTGTTATAATCTAGTGTTTCTTCAATAGAACCATAATCCCTATCGCTTTCCCCATCTTTGCTTTCCATTGTTAGGGATTTAGCAACGATTTCTTCGGCAGATGTGGTAAGGATATTAATGTCTTTTAATGCTTGTTTACGTTGGTCATATAGCCCTTTTTCGGTTTTAAATGCTACACCAAGTTCGTTGGCAAAGTCATAAACACGCTTAACCATTTCTTTCCATTGGTCATCAGTTTCAGACATATCAGCTTCTTCTTTTAACTCTTCCCATTCTTCTTTAACAAGTCTATTAGCTTTTGCAAAATCTTTTGATGATTCTACTACCCTACTTAAATATTGATATGTTTGATACCAATCTTCATTTCCTTTTTCAACAAATTTATTGAGAACCTCTTCTTCTTCTTTTGTTTCTTGTACTGCTTCCGTTATTTTATTGGTTACACTTAAGTCTTGTTGTTTAACATCTACTAATTGTTTAGATGTATCTATCTCATCTTTTTTATCTTTAATAATATCGGCTTGAGCTTTTTCTTCTTCTTCTTTTGTTTCTTGTACTGTTTCTGCTATTTTGTTAGTTACGCTCAGTTCTTGTTGTTTAACGTCTACTAGCTTATTAGATGTATCTACTTCATCTCTTTTATTCTTAGCAATATTAGCTTGAACTTCTTCTTCTTCTTTTTTGTTTTCTACTATTTTGTTTACAGATTGGACTAAGTTTTGTGTTTCTTTGTTTTCTTTTTTAACTTCCTGTGCTACCTCTTGTGTAGCTTTTTTTATTTTTATCGTGTCTTGAAGTTTCTGTTTGTTAGCCAAAACAGATTCTTTATAGTCTTTATGTTCTGAACTAAAGTCCATGTTTGACATATAAACATTATATCTTTTACCTTCGGGTGTGGTTCTTAAGTCATCTATGTTAATATATTTTTCATCATTATACCAAGTATTTTCTTTTGATTTTAATGCATCATTGACTAAAGCTATTGCATCTTGGCGTATTTTTTCTTCTAAATTTTCAACTTTTAGGGTTAGGTCTTTAAACTCTTTGTTATTTTCAACATCACCATCTAATGTTCTAGCTAGGTACTCTAAATCTTTATACATACGAGCAACTTTACCATATTCATTGTGATACATTTCCATGTGTTGTGCAATTATTTTGTTTAAGTTCTCTGCTCCTAAAGAATCAATTAATTCGTTGGTTAATCCCGTTCCTGCGTAGCTAGTGCCTATCCCACCGTCTTCCAAGTAAAATCTACCCAACATACCTTCCAAATATCCTATAGCGTCATCAGTAAACTTATGTTTACGTGCTATTGCTTCGTCAAATGTTTCAAACGTTTCATCACCTGATGATGCTTTACCAGACTGTGCTTGATATTCTTCTAATGTTTTTAAGTCTTTCAAAGGTTCTTCTAAAGTATCTGACATTTGTTCAGTAACTTTAGCTACGTCTTGTGTAATTTTTAACTCTTCTTGTTTTTTACTATTAATTTCTTCTATTTGTTTTTCAACATTTTTAAGTTGTTTTTCATATTCAGATAACTCATCTTGTAAACTACGTTGAGCTTCTACATCCTGTTTCATCCCTACTTGTTCGTTCATCAAAACGCCTATTGCTTTTTGTTCCTTAATAAATTTTTCTACGTCTGTAATACCGTATTTAGAATAATCTCCACTTTGATTTTTGAAAATTTCCTGTAAACGTTTGTTAGCAAGTTTTGCAGATTGACCCTCTTCTGCATCTTCTTTTACTTTTTCTAAAAACTTAGCAGTTTCACCTTGTTTTCTTAGTTCCCTAGTTTTTTCTTTATTAAGTTTTAAATCTTCTTTTAGATTATCAAGTTCATCATAAGACAACATATCTTCTTTAGTATATTTGATATTTGCTAGGATTCGTTTACGTTGGGCTTCTAAATTAACTAATTTTTGTGTGTTGTCTATTGTTTCACTTTCTATTTTGACTTCTTCTTTTTTAACTTCGTTTAGATTATCCTGAGCATTAGCCTGTTCTTTAATAGTGTCTGTTTTACTTTCTACAATATTTTCAGATTGTTTTATTGCGTTACCTTCTTGCTCTAACGCTCTTTTAACAGAATCGCTAAAGAATATTAAGAATGTTTTTAATCCCTCATAAGAACCCATGATTTTAAGTGTATCTTTTAATTCTTTTTTACGTTTGTTCTGTTCAGCCATATCGAAGTTGAGGTCATCTGCAGTTCCTTGATAGTATAAATAATCTTTATTTTTATGTAAAATATCTTTAGAGTATCTACTATCATATACTCCTTCAAACTTACTTAGGTCATATAACCCTTCAAAACCTTTTATCATTCTTTTTTCTAAAGTATCGTCAAAAAGTTCTTTTATACCCTCATCAACTTCTTCAGGTGAACTCATATATTTTTTCAATAATTCGGTAGCTCTATTTTGCAATTTTTTATAGCTTGTATCAGCATTTAAAGGATTTTTAAACTCGTTGGTAAACTCCTGCATAGCTTCAATACGTTCTACACCAGTAAGTTTGTCTATAGCCTCAAGTCTTTCTTGTATTTTAGATGTCCCTTCGTCTATTGCTTTATTTGTTTCTACTTCGATATTTTGTTCTTCTTGTTTAGCTTGAACTATTTGTTTTTGAACCGTAACTTGTTTTTGTTTGTTATTAGTTACTTCTTTTTCTTCCTTAGAGATATTTTGTTCTTCTTGTTTAGCTTGAACTATTTGTTTTTGAGCAGTAACCTGTTTTTGCTTGTTGTCTGCTATTTTATTTTCTGCAACTGCCTGTTTTTCTTTAGTGTCTACTTCTTTAGTTGCTAAATCTAGTTCTTCCCTTTTTAACTTCAATCTTTCCTCTATATCATGTTTACGCTCAATCATGGCTTCAGCATTGCTTCTATCCATAACAAGTTTAGAAAGTTCTGCATCTAATTTTAAGAAAGCAGCTACATCTTTCAAACCATAGCTTTCGCCCATAGATTCTGCATGACTGGTGTCACCTATAGCACCTTCATAAATATGATTCATTTTTAAATGTTCAAGTATTTTAAAAATGTTTTGCATTATGGACTTGTTATCAATTTTTAATCCACCAGCCGCTAAATTTTTCTTAGACTCTTCTTTTAGAGTTTTCATATTTTCTGAGTATATAGGATTTTTTTCTATTTCGTTTATTCTTTTATTAATATCATCCAATGGTGCAATGTTTATAGATTTTAATTCATCTTCTAATGATGCAACCTCGTTTTTAAGATTGTCTACACTATTTGTAGCCTGTTCTGCTTTTCGTCTTTCTTCCTCTTTTGCCTCTATTGCTTTATTTATTGCTTTAACTTCTTTATTTTTCATTTCTTTAAATATACTAAGTACGTTATTTACTGCGTATATTGAACTTAAAGCGTTAATACCTTGCACACTTCTCGATTCGTTAGGCATAGGTGGCAAAAAGTCATAAGAAAGAAAACTATAAGGGTCAGTTCTTCCATCTATACCTTCCTCATAAATCTTATTCATTTGCATATTTTGGAGGGCTTTATCTTTTTCCCAATCACTAGCATTTTTAAAATAGTCGCTTTGTTCTTTTAGCACTTTGTCATAATTTAAACCTGTAAGCTCTAAAATAGCATTGAAACGCTTTTGAGAGTTAGTCATTTTTTCAATGGCTTGAATTTGGTCGTGTAGGCTAGTTTCTACTTTTTCTTGTTGAACTACTTGCTCTTTAACTTCTTCAATCGCATTTGTTGATTTCATTTCTAATTGTTGAACCAATTTTCTTATAGGTTCTATTAACTCATTTTTAGCTTCATATTCTGATAGTAAACGAGCTTTTTCTGCATCGGGTAATTTTACACTCCACTCATCATTGTTTACATATTTACCTGTAGCTAAAGAATCTCCTTTTTTACCCATGTCATATACTCTAGTCATATCAGTATTTTCATAGGCTTGATATAAAATATCGTGTTGTAATTTCATGTGGTCTTTTTCATATGCTTTAGCAATATCTTGCCATTTGCGTCCTTGTTCATCTACTAAAGAGTTAATATCTATTATGTATTCCTTATCTAGTTCTCTAGCCTTAACAATTTCTTTGGCTATTTTTAATCTTTGTTCTTCAACATCGGTTAAACTATTCTCAACTTGAACTTGTTGTTGTACTAATTTATTTTGCTCTTGTTTTGTTTTGTTTTGTGTTTTAGCGGTTTTATTTTGTTGTTTTTCAGATTTTTTAACTTGATTGCTAACCTTAGCAGTAGTACCTTTAAGCTCTTTTTCCATCATTTTTAAAATATCTAATAATGGTTTTTCAAGCTCCTCAACTTGTTTATCCATAGCTTCTTTTTGAGCTTTATATTCATCTGTACGGTTATAAATTACACCATCTTTTTTCTTACGACCTTGAGCAACCAAAGTACCACGTTGTCCTAAAGCCTTAGAATAATCTAATTGGTTTAATCCGTCTGCTACACCTATAATATCTTTAAATTTAGTTTTAGTAAGTTTGATTCCTTTATCTACTGCTCTAGCAACACCTTCAAACATTTTGTCTAACATTTCACTTGGAATACTAGATAAAACATCACTAGGTATAATTTGTGTTAGTTGCTTACGTAATTCTTCTGACATTTGTTTTTGAGCTTTTACTTGTTTTTCTGTAGCTTCGGCAGTGGCTTCCACATTTTCTTTAAGCGTATCTTGTGCTTGTGCTTGTTCTTTAACTTCTTGAGTTGCTTTTGCATCTGCTTGAGCTTTTTCTTGTGTAGCTTGATTACTTGTCTGAGCATCTTGTGCTACTTCTTCTACACTAGCTTCAACTTTTTTCATATCTTCTGTTGTTTGTGCAACTGCCCCTTCAATCTTAACAAAAGGTTCTACAAGTTTTTGGATGGTTTCGTTTTTCATGTGGAATGTTTCATGAGCATATGTTTTTAAATTTTCAAAAGCGTCTACTGTTTGTTGTAGTGTTGCTTCACTATGTTTTAGGTTATCTATATACATGAACGTCTGTTTTACAGAGTTCATGAATTTTTCATCGTCCTTATTATTTTTGTACACGGTTGAACCTTTGATACGTTTTATAATTTCTTTACTAGCTTTTAAATATGGTTCTTTATCTTTTGCAAGTTGTTGTTTTTCTAACCATTCTTGATGCATTTCCTCATTTTTTTGTTGTTCTTTTTGTTTTGCAATAACAGCATCTGTAGCTTTAGCTTCTTCAATTTTAGCCTTAGTGGTTGCATTTGCTATGTCAAGGTTAGCTTTACTATTTTGCATAGGTTTGTGAGTTTTCATTTTTTCTTGTAACTCTGCTAACAAATATGCTTTGGCACTAAACTCTGCTAAAACCTTAATCATGTCTTCTGTAGTTTTTATTGCATCTTCATCATACTTCATATAACTTGTAGGGTCAAAGATATTTGATGTATCACCATTAGCAAATTTTGTGTGCATATCTACGTTTTGGAACTCGAAATCAATCATATGTGGTTTCATTTTTCTATAAGATTTTTCTTGTTCCTCGGCTATTTTTTTCCAACCATTACCTTCTGAATCAATTAATTTATTAATATCAAAAGAAACTTTTTTA
>JAFQNF010000030.1 GCA_017396025.1 bacterium | reverse complement strand
TCAGTTCTGCAAAGACCAACACCTTCAGCACCGAATTTAAGTGCGTTGATGATATCTTTTGGAGTATCAGCGTTAGCTTCTACTTTGATTGTTCTGATTTCGTCAACCCAAGAGAAGAATTTGTTCCAGTTGTCATCAATTTGAGCTTCAACTAATTTAACAGCACCAGCCATTACAAGACCTTTACCACCATCTAAAGAAATGATGTCATCTTTGTGGTAAACAGTTCCATCAGCAGCTGTTAAAGTTTCATTGTCTAAGTCAATTTTAATATCTTCACAACCAGATACACAAGGTTTACCCATACCTTTAGCAACTACTGCTGCGTGAGAAGTAGCACCACCACGTAGAGTTAATACACCTTGAGCAACTGCCATACCGTGAATATCATCTGGACAAGTTTCAATACGAACTAAGATAACTTTTTCACCAGCTTCACCACGTTGTGCAGCTTCTTCTGTATCAAATACAATTTTACCTACAGCAGCACCTGGAGAAGCGTTTACACCAGAAGAAATTTTCTTAGCTTCTGCCAATGCTTTTGTATCAAAACATGGTAATAAGATTTGGTTTACTGAATAAGGATCAACTAATTGAATAGCTCTTTCTTTAGAGATAATACCTTCTTCACACATATCAACAGCAATTTTAACTGCAGCTGCAGCTGTTCTTTTACCATTTCTTGTTTGAAGAATATATAATTTACCTTTTTCAATAGTAAATTCCATATCTTGAACGTCTTTGTAGCCTAATTCTAATTTTTTAGCAATATCTACATATTGTTTGTATAGGTCAGGCATTTCAGTTTCTAATTCAGCAATAGGTTTTGGTGTTCTGATACCAGCAACAACGTCTTCACCTTGTGCGTTTGTTAAATATTCACCATAGAATTTGTTTTCACCAGTAGCTGGGTTTCTTGTGAAAGATACACCAGTTGCACAATCATCACCCATGTTACCGAATACCATTGATTGAACGTTAACCGCTGTACCGAAGTTATGGTCGATTTTGTTCATGTTTCTGTATGCAACCGCACGTGGAATATTCCAAGAACGGAATACAGCTTCAATAGCTTCTTGTAATTGAACATAAGGATCTTGTGGGAATTCTTTACCTGTAACTTCTTTAATAACTTGTTTATAAACAGGAATTAATGATTTTAAACCTTCTGCAGAAATTTGAGTATCTTCTTTAACGCCTTCACGTTCTTTAACTTTTTCTAATTCAGATTCAAAATATTTTTGTCTATCCATTTCCCAAGCAACTGAACCAAACATTGTTAAGAATCTTCTATAAGAGTCATAGCAGAATCTTGGATTGTTTGTTAATTTAATCATTGCTTCAACTGTTTGGTCATTTAAACCTAAGTTTAAGATAGTTTCCATCATACCAGGCATAGAAACTCTAGCACCTGAACGAACTGAAACTAATAATGGGTTTGTAGCATCGCCAAATTTTTGACCTTTTTGAGCCTCAACCTCTTTTAATGCAGCCTTAACTTCATCCATTAAGCCAGCTGGCATTTTATTGCCATTGTTGATGTAATCCATACAAGTTTCGGTTGTAATTGTTAAACCTGGAGGAACAGGAAGACCTAAGTTAGTCATTTCTGCTAAGTTAGCACCTTTTCCGCCCAATAGGTTTCTCATAGAAGCATCGCCTTCTCTGAACAACCATACACGTTTTTCTGTCATTCTCGTCTCCTTAAATTAACCGTATATTTACCATTATTAATTGTTGCGAATAATGCAATTAAATTACCATGAACATGCTCTTAATTCAATCTAAAAACTACCGCCCAGCAAATAGTATTCAGAGCAATAAACTCCGCGTCCTATTGGTGAACAATCAGTTTTTAATCGGGCATGGTTTTTACCATTACCTAAGGCTGTCACAGTATTTTTATAGACACTCATAAAAAAGATATCTTGACCAATTCTATTTGGTTTTTCTTTTCCATTAATATCTACAAACACGTAATACAACGGCGCTTTATCATTTGCCGTTTCAGAGTCATTTTTATTAAACCCTAAAATAACTCCATTGTTTGTCATTACAAATTCATCAAAATAATATCTACTTGTCTTTTTAACAGGTGTTCCATTCATTTTTCTGTATTTGTAATTTTTTATTTTTTCAGGCTTATCTGTCTGAAAACGAACATAAGGCATAGCTCTTTCAAGCATGTACTCTTCTGTTACAAGTTTTCCAGCTTCTTCATTCGTAGGCACAATGGTGCCCTCGTGCAATTTAATCAAGTCAAATGTATAATTCAATCTTTCATATTCTGCTTTCCATTTTGCAATTCTTTCTGCCTGTTCTAAGTTAATCAAATTAAAAGGAATAACAATAAGAACTACCAAAAGAAGTATTGAAAATACAAAGACTATATTAAATATGCTGAACGAAAAATTCTTCACCTTGCAAGTTCCATTCTTCGTTTTTCTTTGATTAATTCATCATAAATCCACTCTGGAACAAAGTTTTTACCCATTACAATGTTTCCATTATTTGGATTTGGTGCGTGGAAATCACTTCCACCTGTAATAATCAAGCCATACTTTTCTGCCAAAGTAGAAAAATACTCAATTATCGCTGGTGAATGTTTTCTATGATATGCTTCTAACCCTCTTAAACCAAAGTTCATCATTTCCTTAGTCAAACTATCTGCAATATCAACATCATATGGATGTGCAAAAACAGGAATACCACCTGCATCATAAATAACTTCAACAGCATCAAATGGCGTTACAGTTTTTCTTTGAACATAAACATTTGAATCATCATTGATGTACTTATTGTATGCCTCAATCACACTTGATGTTCCACCAGCATTTGTAATAGCCTTCGCAATATGCGGACGACCAATACTGCCACCTGGTGCAACTTGTTTTGTAATACTATCAAATGTAATTTTAATACCAGCACGTTTGTTCAAAAGAGTAATAATTTCTTTTGTTTGTTTAACACGTGCTTGTTGTTGAGATTTAATCAACTTTTGGAAGTCACTGTTATTTAAATCCATAAAATAGCCTAGAATATGAACTTCATAACCTTTATAGATTGTATTAATTTCAACTCCCGGCAATATTTCCAGAGATTTATCTTTTGCATATTCTTGAGCTAGTTTGTACGAAAGCACATTATCGTGGTCGGTAATTGCAATAGCACCCAGCTCTGCATCTATCGCGGTGTCGACAATTTTCTCAGGTGAAAATGCACCATCCGAGTAAGATGTGTGGATATGTAAATCGACTTTCACTGCCTCATCCTTTCATAATATTATTTTTCCTCACTAACATATTTTTCACAAATTCTTTCAATAGCTTCAGCACATCCAGTCAAAACATCAACAGTGATAACAACACCATTTACTTGCGACTCACCTGAAGCAGCAACATCTAACCTATCGGGAATAGATGTAATTAATCTGTTAACGGAAGCTTCATATTCCATTCCGATAACACCATTTAAATCACCACAGAAACCTGCGTCTGTGATATACGCGCAACATCCATTATAAATTCTTTCATCAGCAGTTTGAACATGAGTATGCGTACCAAATATACCGCTAACACCCATTTTTGCATAATATTGCGCCATACAAATTTTTTCAGCAGTAGCCTCTGCGTGAATATCCATTACAATTATTGGAGTTTCTTTTTTTATTTCTTTTATTGCTTCTTCCAACATTTTCCAAGGTGCATCAATAAGTCCCATAAATGTTCTTCCAAGCACATTAATAACGCCAACTTTACCTTTAGCTGTTTCAAAAATTTTATAACCAACACCAGGCGTTCCTTCTGGATAATTGATTGGACGAACTAATTTATCAGCGTCATTAATGTATTTGAAAATTTCTCTTTTATCCCAAATATGATTCCCTGATGTAAAAGCATCAATTCCATAAGATAAAAGTTCTTCATAATTTTTTTGAGTCAAACCAAAACCATGAGAGGCATTTTCAGCATTAGCTATTACAAAGTCTGGTTTATTATTTCCTAAACTTTCCAAGTATTTCTGAACGGCCAACCTTCCTGGTCTTCCAACAATATCGCCTAAAAATAATATCTTAATTTTATTGTCTGACATAATAAATAATAATCTAATCTGGTAATTTAAATTTAAATTTGAGAGAGAATTCACAAAAGAAAATTCTCTCTCAAAAAATTATTTTGCAATTTCTGTTGTTCTTATTTCTCTAACAACCGTCACTCTGATTTGTCCAGGGTAATCTAGTTCTTCTTCGATTCGTCTTGCAATATCACGAGCAAGTCTTGTACTTGCAACATCATCAAATTTCTCTGGTTGAACAACAACACGAATTTCTCTACCCGCTTGAACAGCAAATGATTGTTTAATGCCATCATAGCTTAGAGCAATTTCTTCAAGTTTTTGCAATCTCTTGATGTAAATTTCAAGAGTATCTCTTCTTGAACCAGGTCTGCCAGCTGAAACAGCATCCGCCAATTTTACTAAAACAGCCTCAATTGTATTTGCTGTAACATCATCATGGTGAGCTTCAATAGCATGAATGATTTCTTCTTTTTCACCATATTTTCTTGCTAGTTCAACACCAAGTTCAATGTGTGTTCCTTCTTGAGTTTGGTCAACAGCTTTACCAATATCATGTAACAAACCGGCACGTTTTGCCACTTTAACATTTGCACCAATTTCAGCAGCAATCATACCTGCGATATGACCTACTTCTAAAGAGTGAAGCAATACATTTTGACCATAACTTGTTCTGTAATATAAACGTCCAAGAGTTTTAATAAGCTCTTTATTAAGGTTCATAATGCCCATTTCCATTGCGGCATTTTCACCCTCTTGTTTAATTTTTTGTTCAATTTCAACTCTTGCTTTTTCCACCATTTCTTCAATACGAACAGGGTGAATACGACCATCTGCAACAAGTTTTTCTAAAGCAAGTTTTGCTATTTCTCTTCTAACAGGGTCAAAGCAAGAAAGTACAACAGCTTCTGGTGTATCATCAATAATCAAATCAACACCTGTTAATGTTTCAAGTGTTCTAATGTTTCTACCCTCACGACCAATAATACGGCCTTTCATTTCATCAGAAGGTAAGCTTACAGATGCAACTGTTGATTCTACAACATGGTCAATTACACAACGTTGCATAACTCCTGTTAGAATTTCTTTTGCTTTCTCATTAGAAACTTCTCTAATATGATTTTCATTTTCTCTAATTAAATTATTTGCTTCTTGTTGCAAATCAATCTTTAATTGTTCCATTAAAAGTTTTTTTGCATCTTCAGAAGACATGCCAGAGATTCTTTCCAACTCTTGCATTTGTTTTTGAACAAGCTCTGCAAGATAATCTTCTTTATCCATAAGCTCATCCATTTTTCTTTTAACTTCAGCGTCTTTTGTAGCAACTTCTTGAAGTTTATCTTCTAAAACTTCTTCTTTTTTAGATAATTTAGCTTCCATTTTAGAAAGCTCTTGTCTACGTTCTTTTGTCTCTTCTTGGAATTTTTCAATATCTTTTTGAACAGCCTCTTTTGCAGCTAACATAGCTTCTTTTTTGTAAAGGTTATTCTTTTCTTCCATATCATGAATTAATTGGTCTTTTTCTCTTTTTCCTCTTCTTGAATCCAAGAAAAAGATAAGGCAAATAACTACCAAAAAGCCGACAAGCATGACCGAAATACTGTTATCTATTGTCCTATACCTCGTTCTTTCCAATACACGACAAGGTTGCCGCGTACTTTATTATATAAAAATTATTTTAATCTAATTCATATATGTAAAATTATTATAATTCTGTTACCTATAGTAGTAATTCTACCATAATTATGGGCATTTTAACAACTTATTTTGTACTTTTAGAAGATATTTTTAAAAAAAATAATTTTAATGCTTTACATTAATTTTTTTTTATATTATATTACTTCTTGAACAAGCCTTGGTGGCGGAAGTGGTAGACGCGTTGGACTTAAAATCCAATTAGGCTCACCCCTAGTGCCGGTTCAAGTCCGGCTCAAGGCAAATAAAATAAAAGACCTTCGTTAGAGGGTCTTTTTATTTTATTTATTTGTAACGGATGAAGAACCCACAAAACAAAGTTTTGTTTTCGGTTCAAGCGGATTTTACGTAGAGTGAAGTTGAGCAAAAGCGAACGAACTCGAATAAGTGAGGGCATAGTGAATGACAGCGATAGCGAAATGAACGACTTGCCCGAGAGAGAGTAAAATCCAAGATAGCGCGAGTGAGCAGAGGCTGAAAAAAGAAAATGACGAATTTTCTTTTCGAACGCCGTTGACAAAGGGAACCAACGAACTTGTGAGTTGTGTGACCCTGTCTGCGTTAGCTTATCGCGAACGAGCAAGACAGTCCGGCTCAAGGCAAATTTAATTAAGACCTCGCAAGAGGTCTTTTTATTTTACATTTATTTCTTTTTTCCAAGCTTGTAAAAAATAAATTGATAGAACCAAATACACAGCCCACATTATTATTGTTGCAAAACAATTTGAACCATTAAAATATGCAAAAATCCACATAATCATTGATAATAAATTTACAAAAAACCAAACATACCATTGGTCAATACAACGTTTAACCGTAAGCCATTGTCCTAGTATTGAAAACACTGTAGCAAACCCATCAACAAAGGGTTTTGAATCTCCCAAAAACTTTAGAAATAAAGAAAATAGTAGAGAAGCAATCGCAGCAACAGAAAAATAAATAACTTTTTCTTTATTCGACAATTTTGTCTTGATAACTTCTTGCGTTTCTTTTTTCAAATATTTTTTCCACTTATAAATTCCTATTATTTCCATTGGGAAGTAATACAGCATATACAATGCCAAATTGCCATAAAAACCATTAACAAAGGAAAGATACGAATAACAAAATGTGCCAATCATCCCTATAAAATAACAAGAAATTTTTCCTTTTCCAGCCAAAATTGTATAACTAATCCCACAAATAGCAGAAACAAGAGCTATTTTATTATCGCCAATAAAAAGAGAAATTATAATTATAAGTAAGACAACTGCAGGAAACAAAATACGCTCATATTTCCCAAAATTGCTAAATTCTTTCTTTAAAAATTCAATTAAACTCATAATTTAAATTATAAAATAAAATTTAATAAAATATTTAATTTAAAGTGTTTTTGCTGTTTGCTAGTAATATGAAAATTAGTGGCAATACAAACCAATATACTCCAAGTCACAAAGGTTTTTGGAACAATAAAACCGTACTGAAAGGTTTAGAAAAAATTTCCGAACACGGTACAACGTTTGTTGCCGCAACAACACTTGCAATGGCAGCTGGAGTTCGTCCTATTGCAATTAATTTAACTCCAAACACAAAAAAAGAAAATAAAGAATATGCAACAACAAACTCAATAGCATCTGGGCTGATAAAATTCGCAATGGTTGAAGCAATCGCAATTCCAGTAGAAAAAGCGGTTAAAAACATTGATAAAACTCCAGAAAAGTTTTTAAGCGAAAAAGCAATAAAGACATTGCAAGGAAGTGCAAAAACCCTAGCTGAATCAAAAAACTATAAATTTGCAACTCAAGTAATTAAAATGAGCACAGGACTTTTAACTGCAATACCTAAAGCAATGCTTACAGTTGCATTAATTCCGATAATAATGAACAAACTTTTTCCGAAGAAAAAAGAAGAAAAATTTGATTCTAAAATATATGACACATATAACCCTGTCTTTGGCGCAGACTTCAATCAAACACAACCATCATTCAAAGGTGGAATATCAACAAAAGCAGCACAAGGAATTGGAAAAATCCTAAACAATAATTCTGTACAAAATGCAGTTAAAAAATTTAGTAGCAAAGATGCTGATATAGCAAGAAATATATCAATGGCAACAGACCTTCTCTTAACAGCATCATTCATCCATCAAACTAAAAAAAGCAAAGAGATAAAAGAAGAACGAAAAAAGGCACTTATTGCAAACAATGTTATTTCAACTGGAGTTTCCCTTGCTAGTGGATTTGCCATTGATAGCTTAATAAAGAAAAATACTCAAGGCTTTATCAAAAAATTCTCTGAAATAAATAAAAATGATCCAAAACTTCCAAAATATATTGAAGGCATCAACATACTAAGACCTACACTAATCTTTGCAGGAATATATTATGGAATACTTCCAATGTTCTCAACTTATATTTCTGACAAATTAGACAAAAAAGACTAAAATTATTCTTTTTTATCCCTATCACTTATATGTTTAACAACAAGAGATTTTAACACTCTTGCACCAATATACAAACCCGTGCCTATTGCAATTACGGCTCCAGCACTACTTAATGCAGATAAACCCACAGCGGCAACCAATGCAACCGCTACCATTCCTAATTGAAATTTCGTAGCCTCTTTATCTTCAAGTTCAGCTTCCAACCTTGCCATTTCGGTTATATCTGGCTTTGATTCTTTAACAAGAACATCTTGGGACATATTACTCATAGCAGAAAATGACGGAGCTTGCGTTGTAACATTGCTTTCAAAAAATTTAGGCGACATTGCTTCAATTTTTGCAATCTTATTCTTAACCTCAAAAATATCTTTTGTAAGTTGCTTATCAAGAACAACTCTGTCTTCACTTCTACGGTCTCGTCCGCTTCTTCTTTCGACAGCTACAGGGATATTCTGTTGGCGACGGTCCTGACTCCTTTGATATTGGGGATATAATCGATTTACGCGATACATGTCCATGCTCATTACCTTCAATGTTATAAACGCAAAACATTATCTTTTTTGCTATTATTTTTTTGTAAATATTTTTAAAAAACCTTATCTATTATATCAATATTTTTTATTTTGCAATCTTTTTAATAAATATAAGAAACAAGTTGAAAACAATGCAAGTATCAAGCAATGGCATAAGCCAAATAAATTACATAAAAAAACTAGAAACTCCTAAGGAAACTTCAGGGGTAGTTTTTGGTAATAATACGCAACAATTACCCTCTATTTATACACCAGGGGCATCTCAAATAAATTCAAATATACCTGTTTCTTATACAAAACTTGGCGAAATCCCTATTCCTGGGGTGAAGAACAACGCCAGCTTATTTAGACTTGCAAATGGTCAAAGAGTTATCATTCTTCCAAAGAAGGGTCCAACTCAAATCAAAACAACCTTTAACGTTGGTTCATTAAATGAAACCGAAGACATTAGAGGTATTAGCCATTACATTGAACACAACTTGTTTAACGGAAGCAAAGGGTTAGCACCAAAAGAATATGATAAAAAAGTTTCCGATATGGGTGGATACACAAATGCATCCACTGGCTTTTCTGCAACTGATTATTATATGACAATGCAATTGTTAGATGATACATCTCTTGAAGAAGGTATTAAAATTAGTGCAGCACAAACACAATACCCTCTTTTCCCAGCAGATCAACTAGAAAAAGAAAAAGAAGCAGTTAAATCAGAAATTGACGTCTATAAAGACAAAATCGAAGATGTTTCAGAATCAAGAATGTTAAAAAACTTGTTTGGGATAAACACTATATCAACAAACTTTATTCTTGGAACAAAACAAAATATTAATTCATTTAATCAACAAAAGGTAATGGATTACTACAATACTTGGTACACCCCTGATAATGCAGTAACTGTTATCACTGGCGATGTTGACGTAAATGAAACAATCGGACTTGTTTCTAAATATTTTAATAAACCTGCTGACTACAGCAAAATTAATCAAAGACATGCAGAACCTATAACATATCCAACAAAACCAGTCAGAACAGATATAGTACAAAAGGGTTCTCCATATTCAAATATTTCAATGGGTTTTGCAATCCCAGAAAACACACCAGATAAAGACATACACGCTATTAATTTATTAAGCGATATATTATATAGTCCAAACTCTCGTTTAACTAAAAAACTAGATAAATATGGTTTATCTATTCCGTTTTTCACTCAAAACATGCAAAATTCGCCTAATAGTGCAAAAGCTTTAGAAGCAGTAGTAAACCTACCAGAAGAACAAGTAGAAGATGTTCTAAAAATTATTTATGAAGAAATAAATCATATTGCAAATAATCCACCAACAATGGAAGAATTCCAAGATGTACAAAATTCTGCACTCAAAAGAATAGATAGTGTTGCCGAATATTCTGAAGGAATTAATGCAACATTGACACAAATGGCATTAAAGAATGACTATAATTATCTTGCAAATAAAAAAGCTATAATTTCCACTTTAACACCAGCAGATATAACAGCTGTGGCAAAAAAATATATGGATTTAAATAAAGTTTCAATTTGTGTTGCCCACGCAGAAAAAACAACACCTGAAATTATTGGTGCAAATTACCAAAAGATAAATAAATCTGCACAAGTATCATTTGGAAAATCAAATCCAATAACAAATATTCAATCAGACATGTCCAAAGTTAAAGAATTTAAACTTTGGAATAATATAGAAACAACAATTGTTCCAGCTACATCTTCTGGAAAATCAGCAATGCAAATGACAATCCAAACAGATACAATGAAAGATGTTTCACAACCAGCTATAAGTGTTTTATCTGAATTATTAAACAGAGGCAGCATTCAAAGCGGTGTTGAACAATACAACAAAAACCTAAGCAAAAACGATATCGGACTTGGATTTGGAGTTTCAACCGAAGGCATAGAAGTTTATGCAAATTTCTATGATGACAAATTACCAAATACTTTGGCACAAATGAAAGAAGTTCTTGCAATGCCAAACTTTACTGAAACAGAATTTCAAAGAGCAAAACAAACGATTAAAGATTCTTTGTTAAGTGAAAGAAAATCACCAGAAAAATTGGCTAATAAGACTCTTTATCCTGATATAAAAGCTTTCGATTCAACAGAAGAACAATTAAAACAACTTGAACAGTTAACATTATCAGATGTACAAAATTTATACAACAGAATTTTATCAACTTCTCAATGCGAAGTTACTTGCACAATGCCAGTTGAAGAAAAACCATACATGGGCAATATTTTAAACAACGAATTATCAGCTGGCTTACCAATGTTCCAACAAGCTCAAATAAATAGAAGCTTGAATACACAAACATATGTGCCAAATAAAGAAGCGAGAACAATAGCAGTAGCAGAAGAAAATGCTCAAGCACAAATTCTTCAAACATACACATTCCCAAAATCAATGAATATTGATGACATGGTAAAAATAGACCTTTTAAATACAATTCTTGGAAGAGGAATGTCATCAAGACTATTCACATCACTTCGCGAACAAGAAAAACTTTGTTATCACGTTTCATCATACCAATCAGGAAAGAATAATACCGGTGAAATAAATCTTGTAATTGAAACAACAACGGATCCAGAAACAAAAGGCGAAGGTTCGCCAGAAAATGCAACAAAAGCAATAAATGCTTTCAACAAAAATGTACATATGTTAAAAACAGAACTTGTTTCAGAGCAAGAATTAAAACAAGCAAAAACAAAATTAAAAACAATGATTTTGAATAGTAGAGAAGCAAACGCTGATACAAATGAACATATGCATTCAGCAAGGAATTCTGCGTACGGAATAAAGCATATAGAAACTTTATACGCAGCTATTGATAAAATGACAGTTCAAGATATTCAAGCTGCAGCAAATTATGTATTTAAAAATCCACCATTAACATCCATTGTTGCAAGCAAAAAAACACTGGATGCACTAAATTTATAAATCCCCATCCCAAAAGAAAAGGACGGTATTTCTACCGTCCTTTTTTTAATGTTTTTAATCTTGATTACTTCTTTAAGAATTCTGGAATATCAAGAATATTATTTGCAAATTCATTAGCCGCTTTTGAAACTTTTGGAGATGGGCTATTTAAATTAGCACCACCGAAGAAATCCATAGCACCTAATGCTTTATTTTCTTCTTGTTGTTGGTTGAATTTTTCAACTTCATTTTTCTTTAATTCAAAACCAGTTGCAATAACTGTAATTTGAATTTCTCCTTGAATTCTGTCATCAATAACAGAACCGAAGTGAACTGTTGCATCTTCAGATACAGCATCGTGAATAACTTGAGCAGCATCTGTAACTTCGTATAATGTCATATCTGGACCACCAGTTACATTCATAATGATACCAGATGCACCATTGATTGAAGTTTCAAGTAATGGAGAGTTAATAGCAGCTTTTGCAGCTTCTAAAGCTCTGCCTTCACCTGTACCACGACCAATACCCATCAATGCAGAACCAGAAGATTCCATTACGCTTCTTACGTCAGCGAAGTCAACGTTAATCATACCTGGAACAGTAATGATATCAGAAATACCTTGAACACCTCTTAAAAGAACTTCGTCAACTACTTGGAACGCTTCTCTCATAGTTGTTCTACGGTCAACAACTTCTAACAATTTATCGTTAGGAATAACAATTAACGCATCAACTGTTTCTTTTAATTTTTCAAGACCTTGAAGAGCTTGATTCATTCTTTTCTTACCTTCAAAGCTGAATGGTTTTGTAACAACACCGATAGTTAACGCACCTAATTCTTTAGCAATTCTTGCTACAACAGGAGCAGCACCTGTACCAGTACCACCACCCATGCCGGCTGTAACAAACACCATATCTGCTTTTCCAATCGCATTTACGATTTCATCTCTTGTTTCTTCTGCAGATTTTTCACCTTTTTCAGGGTTTCCGCCTGCGCCTAAACCATTTGTTAGCTTACTTCCAATTCTAATTTTATTTTCAGCTAAAGACATTTCTAGAACTTGAACATCAGTATTCATAGCCCAGAATTCAACACCAGCAAGACCAGCTTTAATCATACGGTTAACAGCATTTCCACCGCCACCACCAACACCGATAACTTTAATATCAGCAGGTGTACCACCAGCTTGAGTTGGAGTCATACCACCATTATTTTCCTTCTTGCCAAAAATATCCGCAAAATTTTCCACTTATGCGCCCTCTTTTTATTCTATTACTTAGTTCTTTCGTCCATCCCGATAACCAATGTTTACATG
Organism: bacterium; assembly: GCA_017396025.1. Taxonomy (GTDB): domain Bacteria; phylum Cyanobacteriota; class Vampirovibrionia; order Gastranaerophilales; family Gastranaerophilaceae; genus Avigastranaerophilus. Next base: position 10,523 of record JAFQNF010000030.1, on the reverse strand, counting down.
GCTTTCGTGCATTAACTTAATAACATAGTATTGTAAATTATTTAAATAGTAAAGAAAAAAAGCATGAAATATTAATATATGTTTAACATTAGAAAAACTATAATTCTTTATTTGCTTTACCTAATACGTTTGCGGCATTTGTAAGATTTTTAGCAAGGTCAGAATAAAGAGCAGTTTCCTCTCCTTGAGGAACTGTTGCGCTCATTAAATCATCAACATTTTGACTAATATTATTTAGTTCTTCTACTGTTTCTTGTATTCTTTTTGTTTTTTCTCTTAAAAAGAAATAATTTATCAATGGTGTTACAGTAACAAAGTGTTCAAAAGCTTTTTTTATTTTAGAGCCCAATGTTGGCTTTTCTTCCAAAAAGAAATTATTTACTTCTTGTTCTGCTTTTAGTTTAGAAGTAGCTTCATCAGGAAGATAATCACAATCTAAGGCGTTTAATCTTTTGCTTTTTCTTTTTTTTCTAATAGGAGAAGTTGCTAATTTTGAAGTTTCTTTTACTACAGATTCTGAAGAAAAAATATTTGCACCATAAAGCTGGTTATCATCATTTATAACCGTATTTATACTATTTCCCGTATTTTTATTATAAAAGCTAACTGGTTGATTTAATCCGCTTGAAATATCCATAGTTACAATCTTCCCATATTATAATTATAACTTTTGGAAATTTTTTGTTACCGTTTAAATATATGATTTTAATTCTGGATATTTAGCACAAAGCATATCTGATTCTGCTTGTGTTAAATTCATATCTTTTATTGATTTAATCATATTCTCACAATATTCAGCCTTAAATTCTTCTTTTATCATGCTGTAGTAATAAAGAATATTGTGTATTTTATAAGTTAAAAAATCTTCTCTTAAAAGATTAAATGTATTAGTTTCTTTCATAAGATTTTCAACAATATTAAAAATTTCAATATGATCAATTAATCTTCTGTTATTATCTGTTAAAACAGAACCTTCTCTGTTAAATCTATATACATATAGTTTTTCTCTAATAAAGAAAATCTTTTCTGCAGTTAATAAAGTTCCAAAAATCACCTTATGATCTTCAAAATCCAAACCTTCAGCAAATTCGATATTATGCTTATCAAATAATTCTTTTGTATAAAGCTTATTCCAAACACACATTGGATAACTAAATGGTGATAAATCTCTCCAATTAAAAGTTCTATCATCAATTATATTTTCAAAATTTGCATCCACAAAATATGGAAATGGAGCGTTAATAGCATTTTTCTCATCATAACCATCTGGCATGCACATAGCTATATCAAGGTCTTTTTCTTTAATCAAATTATAAAGACGTTCAAACATATTTGGCTTAACCCAATCATCTGGATCGACAAAACCAATACACTCACCAGTTGCAATTCTTAAACCATCATTTCTAGCAGCACCTGTGCCTTTATTTTCTTTATGAATAACTTTTATCCTAGAATCTTTTTCTCTGTATTCTTCTAATATGTCGTAACTATCATCAATAGAACCATCATTAACACAAATAATTTCAATTTCTTTTAGTGTTTGATTAATCAAGCTATCCAATGATTGTCTTAAATATTTACCAACATTATAAACAGGAAGGATAACAGATACTTTAGGTTGTCCATCATATACAACTTCTTGAATTTTCACATCAGTTTTTTCATCAAGTTTTTCTTCAACAGGTTTTTTCTCTATATTAAACCTTTTTTCAACTTTTTTTCTAAAGTTTATTATTCTTTTATATGGTTTTAATTGTTCCTCATAATATTTTTTTTGTTCAATAATTTGAGCACTCAAAATTTCTGTTTCCATATTAAACTTGTCATTTTGAGCTTGAAGCATTTCTTCATAACCTTTTGTGAGTTTTTCAACTTGTTCTTTTAAGTTATTAGAATGCCAATCTTCTGTTTCTTTTTGACGTCTTATTATTTCACCTTCATACCAAGTTTTTTGATTATTTAATTCATTTTCATAGTATGACTTTACAGCCTCAACATCTTGAGTATTTTTAACATTATAAAACTGCTCTACTTCTTTTTTTACTTGAGCCTTTTCATTTTCATATTCTACTTTTAGCTTAGATTTTTCATACTCAAATTTAGATTTTAACAATTCAAGTTCACTCTCATAAAAACGTTTTTGAGATTCTAAAGATTCTTGATACTGTTTTTCTAATTTATAAAATTGTTCTTCGCTGTTAGTCATTAGCTATTCCTAATTTTTTTTGAATACTTTTTTTATTTTGTTTTTCACTTGGTCAAGTTTTTTATATGCTTTCAACATGATTTTAACCAATAAATAATTATTTTCATAATAATTTTTTTGTTCAATTAAAGCTTGTTGATAACGTTGTTTTTGCTCTTCAAACTTCCATTCAAAATCAGCTGTAAGTTTTTCTTTTTGTTGTCTTAAAGATTCAGCTTGCCACTTTTTCAAATCATATTCTTGAGTTTTTAGCTTTTCTTCAAATTCTTTATATAATTGATTCATTTCATAACTTTTTTTAGATTCTAAGAATGTGAATTGCTCATCAATCCGGTGTTGAATTTCCTTTTCAGTATAATCTTTCCACCAATTTTCTATATTTTTCTTTTCCTCTGCCACTTCTAATTTATATTGTTCAATATAATCTTTTATTGCACTTATATCCTCATTACATTTGTGCTCAGCAGCCTTAATTCTTTTGTTAGATGTTTTATATTTTTCAATTAGAAAATTCCAAAAACCAAAATAGTCACGCTCTAGAATATTACAGAACTCATCATAACAATAACTTGTTTCTAAAAATTTTTTCTTCTCATCGTCTAAATCTAAATTAATAAAGAACTCACGCATTTTACGATAATATTCTTCATAGTATATGTCATCCAAAAGCGTATACCTATGAAAAATATCATCGACTAGCCAACGCAAAATATCTGCTTGTTTTTCTTGGAAAAATGGAGCCTGTTTTAACACATTATATGTCAATTCTGCCATATCAATTCTGTCATAAACTTTTTTATTTGACTTTTGCATTGTAGAAAAAGTTCTATTTTGGCGATAATAATATAAATCTTCCCAAAGAATATTTATTCTTTGTGCTTTTATATATGTTTCAAAGAAAAACGGCATATCTTCATAGATAAAACCCTCTGCAAATTTAACTTGAAGTTTATCTAAGTACTCTTTTTTATAAATTTTATTCCAAAGTACAACATTAATATTTAAAATTTCATCTTTAGAATCAATCGCACTAAATGTCTCATCACCAAACTTTTCTAAGCATTTCAAAGCATAATAATCATTTGTATAAAACTCTTGAGTTTTATCATCATACAATTTCGCCCTGCACATTGTTATATCTGAATTTGTTGCTTTAGCTTTTGTATAAAGCTTTTCGAACATATCAAGTTCAACCCAATCATCAGCATCAACAAACCCAATATACTCACCAGAAGCAACTTCTAAACCCAGATTTCTAGCGTACGATTGTCCAGATTCTTCAAAAGTATTTAACGTAATAACTCTTTTATCTGTATTTGCATATTCTTTTACAATATTTTCTGAAGCATCTTCTGAAGCATCATTAATACATATAACCTCTATGTCATCCAATGTTTGATACAAAACAGTAGAAAGACATTTTGAAATATATTGTTCAACATTTCTATATGGAATAATTATGGATAATTTAGTCATTTTCGTTAAATTTCTCCAACTCAGAAAACTTAAACGGAACTTCAAATTTTATTTTTGTTAAAAGTCTTACATAAATTTTATCATCATAATAATAAAAATCATAAAATTTAGGACGCTTTTTAATCCTAGTTATGAAATTTTTAAACTTAAGAAAATATACACCCTCTTCGTGGTATAAAATTTCCATAGTTTTATACATAACCTTTAACTTAAATTTTTGGAAATCATAAAATAATACATTTCCTGTCTTCAAGTTCTTAAACAAGAAATAATTATATCCAAATGAACCCTTCACCATTGATGGTGGGAAAAGTTCTTCATTACATAAAGAACTTTCTTTTTTTAGTTTTCTTGCATATGCAACTCTATATTTTGGATTTAAATTTTCAAAACGCGAAATAAAATCCTCAACTTTTTTTCTAAAAAAAGTATATTTTACATCTTCATAATCTGGGATATCTTTGATCTTGCTATACATAAGTTCAACAACATCAATGACATTCAAAAACTTTTTACCAGCTTTTTGAACAATAGAACCTTTTCTGTTTATACGATAGTAGTAAAGAAAATCTCTAACTATCGAAACTCTTTTTGTTTTAAAGAATATAGAAAAGAAAAACGGTCCATCTTCAAAAATCAAACCATCAGGAAATTCTGCTTGGCATTCATCAATAAAACTTTTTCTATATAGTTTATTCCACGCCATTACACAGACATCAAGTAAAAATGGTTTCGTTTCAACATAAGAAAATGCTTTATTATTAAAACTTTCATCAAAATACTCAAGAGTATAATATGGATTTGTATCATCTATTTTTTGATTTGTTTCATCATACTGGTGAACTGCACATATTGTAATATCAGTATTTAAAGAAACCATGCTTTTATACATTTTCTCAAGCATTGTTTCATCAATCCAGTCATCTGAATCTATAAAACTGTAAAATTCTCCTTGCGCAACTTTCATGCCTGCATTACGAGCAGATGAAAGCCCTCCATTTTTTTTATCAACAATTTTTACTCTAGAGTCTTTTTGCGCATATTGTGCCAATATTTTTCTTGAATTATCAGTCGAACCATCATTTACACAAATAATTTCAATATTAGAAAAAGTTTGAGCAAGTATAGTATCCAAACACTTTGCAAGATACTTTTCTACATTATAAACAGGTACAATTACTGATATTATAGGCTTTTTCATACTTAATTTTGCTCTAACTTTGAATATTCGAATTTGAAATTAAACTTTATTTTACCAAAAAGAACAACATAAATCCTATCATTTTCGTACCAAATATCATAAATATTTGCTCTTTTTTTCAATCTTATTACCAATTTCCAAAATTTTAAATAATATATATTTTCTTCTGTATAAAGAACTTGCATAATCTTATACATAAAGCGTTTTTCAATTTTTCTTAAATAAAAACTTAAAATACTAGTACTACTTTTTAAAATACATATTTTCTTATATTCAATTGGAAATTCTTTGTTTATCTTAGAAAAATCAAATACATTTTCATCTAACAAGCAAGATTCTTTCTTAAATTTTTTAGCAAACGCTGTTTTTAATGATATATCAACCAACTCATAACGATAATTTATATCATTAGCTTTTTGACGGAAAAACTCATATTTAACATCTTCAAATATTTCAGAATTTTTCAGATGCTCATACATTAAATTGACAACATCAATAATATCAAAGAATTGTTTTCCAGCTTTTTTTAATATTGAACCACTGCGATTTATTCGGTAGTAATATAGAAAATCTCTTACAATAGAAACTCGTTTTGTTTTAAAGAAAATAGAAAAGAAAAATGGTCCATCTTCAAAAACCAAACCCTCAGGAAATTCCACTCTGCATTCATCTAAAAAGCTTTTTCTATATAGTTTATTCCACGCCATTACACAGACATCAAGTAAAAATGGTTTCGTTTCAACATAAGAAAATGCTTTATTATTAAAACTTTCATCAAAATATCCAAGAGTAAAATACTCACAAGAATCATCAATTTCTTGTTTTTCTTCATCAAACTGATGAACTGCACATATTGAAATATCTGTATTTAAAGAAGTTATGTTTTGGTGCAACTTCTCTAACATTGTTTCATCAATCCAATCGTCAGAATCAACAAAACTAATAAACTCACCAGTCGCAATTTTCATACCAGCATTACGAGCAGATGACAACCCACCATTTTCTTTATCTACAATTTTAATTCTAGAATCTTTTTTACTATATTCTTCTAAAATTTTTCTAGAGCCATCAGTCGAACCATCATTTACACAAATAATTTCAATATCTGTAAAAGTTTGTGCCAATACAGTATCTAAACACTTCGCAAGATACTTTTCTACATTATATACAGGCACTATTACTGATATTAATGACATTGTTTCTTTCTGCTTGCTATATATTTATGAATTTTTTTACAAGGAGTATCTAATTGTTCTGTTATACGTTGTTCCATCTCTATCATTTGCTCTTTTAAAAGAGCAATTTCTTCCTCATGTTTTTGATTTTGTAATTCAAGCAAAGCTGAATATTTTTGTTCTATTGTTTCTATTGTTTTATTAAAAACATCACCTGAAACATACAAATCAAATTTTGATGTTAATCGTTCTACTTTCAATTGGATTTCATCTATAGTTTTTTGATTTTCTTTTTGAACATCTATAATTTTAGAATTAATTTCATTCTTTAAATCATCTAATAATTTATTAATTAACTGCTTTGTTTCTTCGCTATCAGTCGATACTTTTGTCAATAATAATTTCTCTAACTTAGCTAAATTATCGAAAACACATGTGTTATTTTCATGAACAACATACGATAAATCTTTGATATTACTGTATAGAAGTTCAAATTTTTCTTTTAAATTTTCTTCAGAAACTTTTTCTATATTAGAAATTTTTGATTCTAAATCAGTCTTTGATAATTCATATTTCAAATCATCAACTAATTTTTCTGTATATTTATAATTTTTTTCAATATCTAAATAAACATTAGATATTTTTGTATCGAGCTCATCCCTACTAAAAATTGAAGAGCGAATTCTATCCTCTACCTTATGAATATCAAGATATTCGTTAAATACTTTTTGATTAAAATCATCAAAAGTATTGTTCATAACAAGTAAATAACCCTTAAAATGGTATACGCTTTTCCAATAAGAATCATATTCATTTTCAATTTCAAGATTTTGAAAAACTTTTTTCATCAAAAAGAAAAATTCTTTTTGATAATGTTCTTTTAACAAAGTGTATCTATGAAATAAATCATTAATTATCCAAGCTTGCAAAGATTGCTTCATATCAGCTAGAAATGGGGTTTGTTTCATTTTTTCATATGTCAACGAAACCATCGGCAAACGATCTAATATCTTATTATTAAACTGTTGCATTGTAGAATTTTTTCTATTAACTCTATATGCATACAAATCTTTCCAAACAATTTGTACCTTTTTTGCTGGAAGATATGTTCCAAAGAAAAAAGGTAAATCTTCATAAATAAATCCTTCTGGAAATTTTTCACCAATTTCTGCCAGATAAGAACGACGATATATTTTATTCCATAAAGCAACATTAATATCTAAAATAACTTGTTTTGTATCTTCTGCAGAAAATATTCTATCAGCAAAACTATAAAGCGGCGCAAGAGAATAATAATCTGATTGAATATATTGACCGGTAACATCATCATATTCTGATACCTGACACATTACAATATCATTATCGTTTTCAAGTGCTTTTTCATACAAAAGTTCAAACATCTCAGGTTTAACAAAATCGTCAGAATCAACAAAACCAATATAATCACCAGTTGCAATTTCTATTGCACGATTACGAGCATACCCCTGACCTTTTCTTTCTGATAATTCAATTAACCTTATTCGGCTATCTTTACTTGCAAATTCTTTTACAATATTCAATGTACCATCATCAGATGCATCATCAACACAAATAACTTCTATATCTGTTAATGTTTGATTTAAAACACTTTCCAAACATTCTTTAATATAATTTTCAACATTATTAAATGGTATTATTACAGAAACTTTTGGCATACTAGTTTCCCTTTAATTCTTCTATTTTTTGATTAAATTCAGTTCTTATTTCATCTAATTTTTTATCAAAAGAATATTGTTGTTCTTCTATTTTTGAAACAAGTTTTTCATTTAATTCTTTGTATATTTTAGATAATTCCTCATAAAACTGTGAATTTGTTTTGTTTATATGAGCATATATTTTTTCTACATTTTCATCCAATATTTTTGATACTTCAACACTATTTAAAGCATCAGAATAACTATTAACATCTTGAATACCAAGTGCTTTTATTTTTGAATCTAGTTCATCAATTTGTAAATCAAAAAGTCTTTTTATATTTACATACCTAAGTACTATATCTTTTTCAAGATTTTCAACTTTTTCTTTTAAATTATTGGTTTCAGAATAAAAATTACTAGATAATTCTTCTTTAGTTTGAGCAACTATAGACTCAGTATACTTATAATTTCCTGTAATATCTTCATAAATTTTATTTACTTCACAACCTTTTTTATTTATTTCAGAAGCAATAAATTCATAAACTTTAGAAATATCTGTATAAATTTGTTCAGAATTTAGCTTATTTTCCTCTTTTAAATTTACTATTTTTGCATCCAAAGCAACATTGTTATTTGCAGAATTTTCGTATAAATTTTTTTCTAATTGGTTGAATCTACATGTAATTTCATAAACTTTATTACTAACATTTTCAATATTTGCTTTCGCACTTTTATCTAATTCTTTTTCTAAATAAGATTCATAACCTATAACAATGTTTTTCAAATCATCAGTTTGAGTTTGTATTTTCTTTTCAAGGATACTATCAATAATATCAATATTTTCTAAAAATTCTCTTTTGTACATTTTTTCACTTATAAGTTTTTGTGCTCTATTTTTCACACTAAAAACTTTAGCGAATAATTCAGCCACAACACCTTCATCAATCGATTTATTTGAATCTAAAAAACAAATAAAATCACCAGAGGCAAGTGCAATAGCCTGACTTTTTGCCTCTTCATCTTCTATTTTCACGGGGAAACTAATTCTTTTAACAAAATCCAAATCCTTTGTTAATTCCAGAACTATATTTTCAGATGAATCCATTGATGCATTATTAACACAAATCAACTCAAAATCTTTAAAAGATTGGTTTAAAATACTTTTTACGCAATCTTCTATTGTTGTTTGTGCATCACTATATGTAACTATCAACGATATTCTTGGATTTGTCATAATTATCTCTTTTTACATTTTTCAATTACTTTTGTGAAAAATCCTTTTTTGCTGTCTATATATTTTTGTTCTAGAACGGCAACATGATTTTCCATATTCATTAATTTAGTTTCGTATTTTATACGCTGTTCATTCAACTTATTTTCAAAGTCAGAAACAAGCTTAGAAATTTGTTCTTGATGTTGAGCGTCAAGCATTTGAAGTTTTTCTGCAAATTCTTCTTCTAATTTATTAAAATCAGAAAAATCTGTTTTACTTTCCAGAGATTGTTTTATTGAACCAATTTCTCTTCTATCTTCTTCTATGTTTTTATATGTTTCATAAGATTTTAGTTCTAATTTATTTTCAAAATTAACACTATTTTGATGAACCTGTTTAAACACTTTAGATAACTCGCTATTAGCATAAGCGTAAACTTCACTTATTTTTAAATCATTCTTTCTATTTTGAACAGCCTCAAATTCAGCTATATTTTTAGTAATTTTATTTTCGACATTTTTTATTTTTTCATCGGCAACAGATGCAACTATTTCACTAGAATGATCCACATAAGAATAAATGTTTTCTTGTGCATTTTTTAGTTGTTGTTCTAACTCTGATTTTACAGAATATGTTAAATCTTTATTTTCTTGTGCAAGTTTATTTGTATAATCATAATTTTTTGAAATTTCATCATAAACTTTACCTATTTTCTCATCAGTTTGAGTTAATAACTCAAACGCTTTTTGTTTTATTAAAGTTTCAATATCAGAACGAAGAACACCCATATCATCATAAATTGATGAAACTTTATTATCTAATTGAGAAATTAATGAAGCAACTTTTTCGTCCAATTTTTTCAAGAAAATTTCTTTTAATTCGTTAAAATCTTTTTTCCAGATTTCATCATTTAAAGCAATTTTTTCATATAAAGTTGTTATTTCTTTTTTAATTAATTGGATATTTTCTTCAGCTTCATTATGAATATTTTTTTCAAGATTCAATATCTTTTCATTAAACACATACTCTTTATCGCCAATTTCTGTTCTTAACGCATCATTATCAGCTTCAAAAGATTTTTTTAATTCTAAAACTTTTTTATCTAATTCTATTTTTGAAGAATCTCTTAATTCATTTGTATATTCGTAATTCTTTGTTATCTCTTCGTAGACTTTTGTTATCTTTTCATCTGTGACTACTTGAGATGTTTCTTTTACCTCATTTACATATTCGTAACTTTTTGAAATTTCATCATAAACTTTTGAAATTTTCTCATCAACAATCTCATTGGATTGAGCAAGTCTTTGGTTAATATCATCTTCTATATTCTTCTTGAGAACTTCATTATCAACCCTTGCTTCATCTCTTAATTCATTTGTATATTCATAGTTCTTTGTTATCTCTTCATAGACTTTTGTTATCTTTTCATCCGTGACTACTTGAGATGTTTCTTTTAGCTCATTTACATATTCGTAACTTTTTGAAATTTCATCATAAACTTTTGAAATTTTCTCATCAACAATCTCATTGGATTGAGCAAGTCTTTGGTTAATATCATCTTCTATATTCTTCTTGA
>JAFQNF010000029.1 GCA_017396025.1 bacterium | reverse complement strand
TTTCTGCATCCTAATGGTCTCTTTTGTGTTTATTATTTAGGAGTTTATATGTGTTCGGGGTTGTAATGTTTCGTTTAGTGTATTGCTTACACTTAAATCTTACATTATTATTATGACACATATTAAAAAGATGTCAAGTGTCTTTTTTTATAAATATTAAAAAATATTAAGGAAAAGCTAAAAGTCTTTGATATTCAGCGTTTAAGAACTCACAGCTGCGCGAATATTCTATAAAATTCCAAGGTAAATTTTCGCAACATTGTTCATCTAATGCAATTTTATCTGCTGGTATTAACATGCCTGCTTTTTCAAACTCTTTATAAACACTCTTAAATGCACCAAGATTTCCACCCTGCTTATAAACTTCAATCAAGTATGGGGTTAATTCTCTACCCCCACGAGATAGCAACGCTTGAATATAATCCCACTTAACGCTTCCTGTACGTGCCTTAATGCCAATCTTCGCAAACTGTTTTTTGATATATTCATTTTTCTTTTCAAGTTCTTTTGTATCTTCTCTTTTCGCGAATTGAAAAGGAGTATGCGCTTTTGGAACAAATGTTGAAAAGCTTGGAGTTAGCGTAAATGTTTTATGTTTTTGCTTTATTTCTTTGCATAAATCTACAAAGGCATCTAAATCTTCATAAGTTTCTGTTGGCAAACCTAAAATACCATATATTTTTAAACCACTAAAACCATGGGCAACCATTTTATCAACTATACCAACTACATCATCTTTAGTTATTTGTTTGTTGATAACTTTTCTAAGTCTTTCACTTCCTGCTTCGATAGCAATTGTAGCTGTTCTTTGTCCGCACTTGTGCAACATTTCAAGAGTTTTATCTGAAACATAATCTGCTCTTAAAGAAGAAACCGTAACTTCCAACTCCATTCCAGAATCAACTTTATCAATAATATATTGGCAAATATCATCAATTCTAGGATGTGCGCATATCAAAGCGCCCAAGAAAGCTATCTTATTTGTATGTTTCAATCCTAATTCAATTTTTTCAATAATTTCCTCGTAAGAGCAAAAACGAACAGGTCTATTTAAAAATGATGTTAAACAAAATGCACAACATTGAGGACACCCACGTTCAAGTTCTATTATAAAAGTGTTAGAGAAAAAACTCTTTTCTGTCAAAATTGGAGTTGATATACACTTTTGCAAAGATGATGTTACTTTTTTTACTTTATTTTTTAAACTTGGAACATAAACACCTTCAATATTTGAAAGAAATTCTAATTTTTCTTTTCGAGTTTTTTCTGAATTATCTCTTAAGTATTCAAAAGCCTCTTGAAGATGGGGTTCTGCGTCACCTACCATAACAAAATCAAACAAATCTGCAAATGGTTCTGGATTTGCACTTAAAACAGGTCCACCACCATATATTAAAGGAGAATTTTCATCCCTATCTTTTGTTAAAAAAGGAATTTTATATTTTTCAAGCATTGATAAAATGCCAAGAAAATCAACTTCAAACGAGAAAGAAAAACTAATCACATCAACATTTTCTGGTCTTATTTGAGTTTTTTCGCTATCAGTAAAAACTCTTTCTGCATAAACGCCATCTATACAATCAATCATTTTAAAGACAGAAAGAAAACCTAATGACGCCATTCCAAAATTATAAACTGCAGGAAACGCACACCAAACATTCAGTTTTGTTTCTTGTGTTTTATTTGTCTGATATAGAAAAACTTCACTCATTATTTTTCTTCTTCTTTTGTTTTGTTGTTAATTGTCTTTAAATATAACTCATCAAATAAAGTTAATAATAAAGCAGCAATTGCTGGTGATAAGATTACACCCCAAACGCCCAAGAATTGCGCCGCAATTAAAAACGCAAAGATAATAATTACTGGATGCAAATCTAAAAACTTGCCAAATACATAAGGTCTTACAAAATTATTTGATATCCATTGAGCAAGAAGATATACAGCAACAACTAAAAGAACAACAACCCAACCTTGTTGCAAAGCACAAAGAACACCTAGAACCAAGGCAATAGTTGGACCAACAATTGGTATAATATCTAATAAACCAGCAATCAAACCCAAAAGAACTGAATATTGAACATCTAAAAGCATTAAACCAATAGCAGTAAGTATTGCAATTGTTGTCATTGATAGAATTTGTGCAATTACATAACCACCAACTTTTTTCTCAATACTTTCATAAACTTCTTTAGCTCTTTGTTTCATCTTATGAGGGAATATAGCGATAAGAGCATCTCTTAAAAGATTTTTTTCATAAATCAAATAAAATACAATAACGCCCATTGTAATTATTACAGTCATAGCCTCCATGAAAGCAACTGTTATATTAATTGATTTATTAACTAAGCCAGAAGCGACTTGAGATGATGCGCTTGTTATTGAGCCCAAATCAATATATTCCATTAACGATTTACCCATTAATGTTTTACTACTTAAAAACTCTACCGATTTATCAACAAGAGCTGGAATATTTGAAATAAATTGATTTATTTCTTGAATAGACATTGAAATAATAGGAACAAAGAACAATAGTATAACCAACAAAGTTGTAATTATAACAATTGTAGAAGCCAAGCCTCTTGAAATATGTTTAAAACTGCTTAATTTATCAACCGCAGGAGTTAATGAGCACGCAAGAACAAATGAAGCAAAAGCCAAAAGGGCAACACTTTGTATTTGGCTAATAAACCAAATTAAAAAAATTGCCATACCTATAAAAATTGCCGTTTTTAAATTCTCGTGTCTATTCCAAAACATTTTCCGCTCCTTTTATTTGCATAAATTATAACATAGTTTAGTTTATATTAACTCCTCTTTTAGTCCTATTAAAAAAGCGAAAAATATTATATAATCGGATGTCTATGAAAGGAGAATTTATATATGTGGAAAAGTGATGTTGACATCAACCAAGTTGTAGAACTAAGAGTTAAACCTAACGTATATTTTGGTTTTGGCGCAATCCATAAAATGGAAGATATTGCAAAAGATATGAAGTCAAAAGGACTTGATAAAATCTTAGTTGTTTCTGGTAAAAATGCTTATAAATCATCTGGTGCTTGGGAAGTTGTTGAAAAAGCATTAAAAAATAATGGTATTGAATATACAAACTATGCAGAAATCACTCCAAACCCTGTTGCAGATGATGTAGATGCAGCAACAAAACAAGGTAAAGAATTTGGTGCAAAAGCTGTTATGGGTATTGGCGGAGGTTCACCTATCGACGCAGCAAAATCAGTTGCTATTTTATTAGCTAACGAAGGTAAAACTGCTCGTGATTTATACGAGTTTAAATTCACTCCAGAAAAAGCCGTTCCAATTGTTGCTATCAACCTAACACACGGAACAGGTACAGAAACAAATAGATTTGCTGTTGTTACTATTCCAGAAACAGAATATAAACCAGCAATTGCATATGACTGCATTTATCCATCATATTCAATTGATGACCCTGCATTAATGATGAATTTATCACCAGAGCAAACAATCTATGTTTCAATCGACGCTGTTAACCACTCAATTGAAGCAGCTACAACAAAAGTAGCTTCTCCATTATCTATTTCAACAGCAAAAGCTTGTATTGAATTAGTTGCAAAATATTTACCAATAATCAATAAAGACCCTCAAAACAAAGAAGCAAGATATTTCTTATTATATGCTTCTGTTTTAGGCGGTGTAAGCTTTGATAATGGTTTGTTACACTTTACTCACGCATTAGAACACCCTCTAAGCGGCATTAAACCAAAACTTTCACACGGCTTAGGCTTAGCAATGATTTTACCGGCAGTTGTAAAATATATTTACCCAGTAAAAGCAAAAACATTAGCTTCATTATTTGAAACTATTATTCCTGATTTAAAAGGAACTCCAGATGAAGCTGAATATGCAGCGAAGAAAGTTGAAGAATGGTTATATTCTGTTGGCATTACTAAAAAATTAACAGATGAAGGTTTTTCAGAAGCTGATGTTGAAAAATTAGTAAACCTAACATTTGAAACACCATCATTAGGTGGATTGATATCTATTGCACCAGTTGACGGTACAAAAGAAGTTGTAAAAGCAATCTTCACAGAATCAATGCATCCATATAACAAATAGTTTATAAACTATATAGAAAAAGAGGTTTTGAATTTAATCAAAACCTCTTTTTTATTACTATTTACTTCTTAACACAGCCAAAGCTTCACAATATATTTCCAAATCTAGGTTTAATTCTTTTGAGCGTTTTTCCATATACGCAATTTGTTCATAAATTTCAGGCGTAAAGTCTGGCTGATGAGTATTATACCAATCTTGTTCAACACTCAAACTAACTGCGGTTACACCATTTTTAACAACTTCATCAAACCATTTATTAATTTCTTCATAATTATCATTAAATCCAGGAATTAAAATATATTTTACTTTTACAAGCTTCTTATCGACTGCCGCTTTGTTGTATTTTCTAATATTTTCCCAAACCTTTTTATAGCATTTTACTTGTTTTACTTTTTCATAAGTTTGCTCACAACCAGCATCTGTTGATATAACAATACTCATTACGCCGAGTTTTAATGCTTTTTCAATTGCTTTTGAATACTTAATTCCAGAAGTATTTATTCTAATGTTTTTAGCGCCATTGGATACAAATAAATCAATTAGTTTATCAAAACCATCTAAAATAGTAGGTTCACCACCACCAAAACAAAGGCAAGATTCACCCATTTTTTTGATTATGCCTTGTTTAAACATATCTTTGATAATCGGATATATTTTATACTCTTTATATTTATTAAAAGCTTTTTTATCACCATTTGTATAACAGTATGTACAATTACAATTACACTTTGTCCAATGATTAAACGTAAAATGATTTATATAGTTTTCTTCATCCCAATCTCGTTCATGAAGATAAATACAATCTTTACATGCATCTAGATATTTACCTTCTTTATGCATCTGTTTTAATTCATCTTTTTTCTTAAAGAAAGCGTCCCAGTCGATTTTTCCGCCATGGTAATCGGTAAACAAAGTTGTTTGATACTCTGTTTCCCTACCTTGTAAATATCCATAACAGCACAAACGAATTTCATCTGTTCTGAACTCTATACCACGATTTACCCACTGACAACTTTTATACTGCATAAATTTCCTCTGAATTTATTTTAACTCAAATTTCATATAAAAAAAAGGACATCCTTTAAATGTCCTTTTCTTTATTTAAATTAAAATTTATTGGTCGTATTCTTTTTCAAAACCGAATAATGAACTTACTGATTCACCATCGTGGATTCTTGAAATAGCTTCACCCAACAATGGAGCAACACTCAATTGAGTAATTTTTTCTGGCAAGAAGTTCTTATTCAAAGGAATTGTATTTGTAACAACAACCTCTTTAATAGGTGCTTTTTCAAGTCTTTCAATTGCAGGTCCAGAGAATACTGGGTGAGTTGCACATACATAAACTTCTTTTGCACCTTCGTTCATTAACAATTGAGCAGCACCACAAATTGTACCAGCTGTATCAATAATATCGTCATACATCAAACATGTTTTGCCTTTAATATCACCTATTACATTAACAGCTTCAGCTTCATTGTGGCGGTTTCTTCTTTTATCAATAATAGCCATTGGGCAATTCATTTGTTTTGCAAAATATCTTGAACGAGTTACACCACCCATATCTGGAGATACAATCACTAAATCATCTTTAGGAATGTTCAAGCGTTTTACATAATCAACAATTACAGAAGTTGCATAAATATGGTCAACCAAGATATTAAAGAAACCTTGAATTTGACCTGTATGTAAATCCATTGCAAGAACTCTATCAGCACCAGCTGTTGTTAATAAGTCTGCAACCAATTTTGCTGTAATAGCTTCACGACCAGATGTTTTTCTATCTTGTCTTGCATAACCATAATAAGGAATTACAGCTGTGATAGATTTTGCACTAGCACGTTTAAATGCATCAATAATGATTAACAATTCCATTAAATTTTCGTTAACAGGATTGCAAACTGGTTGAACGATAAAAACATCATCACCCCTGATACTTTCTTGTACTTGTACATAAACTTCACCATCAGCAAAGTTTTTAATAACCATTGGTCCAACTGTTGTACCTAAGTATTGAGCAATTTCCTCTGCTAATTTCATATTAGAACGACCAGCGAACAATTTAATATCGTGAGTCGGATTAATACTTTTTACACCTTGTGGAAACGCTAATTCTAATTCCATTATTTATTTCCTCCTGAATGTTGTTCAATTTTGTTTTTAACCCAATTAGAAAATACCTTTAATGGTGTTCGGGTTATTGCTAAAGCATAAGCTTCAACATTTTTAGTGATAATACTTCCAGCCGCAACTGATGCACTTTCTTCAATGGTAACAGGCGCAACCAATACAGAATTTGAACCTGTATTTGCACCGTCTTTAATAATTGTTTTGCTCTTAACTTTAGTAATAGGGTTATAATTTGCTGTAATTGTACCAGCGCCGATATTTACCTTAGAGCCTAATTCTGCATCGCCAATATAGCTCAAATGCGAAACATTTGTATTATCTTTAATAACTGATTTTTTTACTTCAACAAAGTTGCCAATTCTTACATTATTACCAATTGTTGCACCATCACGAATATGTGCAAATGGACCAATTTTACAATTTTTTCCAATTGTATTTTTACCTGTAATATAAACATTTGGAAGAATTAAAGTATCCGCACCAATAGTTGTTTCTGGAGATATGAATGTTGTATCAGGATCAACAATTTGAACCCCATCTTCCATCAATTTAGTAACGGTCTTTTTGTTTAAAATTTTTGTAGCTTCTGCAAGTTGAACTTTAGAATTAATACCAAAGATTTCTTCATTGTTTTCTAAAACATATGACTGAACAGTCAAATGTTTTTCAACCGCCCATTTTACAATATCTGTTAAATAATATTCCCCTTGAGCATTGTTATTTTGAAGAGAAGAAAATGCCGCAGAAACAGTTTTCCAATTAATGCAATATATTCCAGCATTAACTTCTTTTACAGCCTTTTGTTCTGGAGTCGCATCTTTTTCTTCCACAATAGCAACAAACTTATTATTTTTATCACGAACAATTCTGCCATAATTTTTTGGATTATCAAAAATAGCAGACATAACAGTTAAATCAGCATGGTTGTTATCGTGAAAATCTATAAAATCTTTTAAAGTTTGAGCAGTAATTAATGGAGTATCACCACAAGTTACAACAACATAGCCATCAAAATCCTTTAAAAATGGTGTTGCCTTATTAACAGCATCACCAGTTCCAAGTTGTGGCGATTGGAGAACACATTTTGCATTCGAATAACTGTCTACAACATGTTTTTCAACTTTTTCTGCTTCATGTCCGACAATAACAAAACTTTCATCAATATAGCCTGTATTATTTACAGCATCAATAACGTAAGAAAGTAATGACTTATTAAAAATTGTATGCAAAACCTTTGGAAGTTCAGACTTCATCCTTGTTCCTTTACCGGCAGCAAGAATAACAGATTTTACTTTTTTATTTAGCATACATTCCAGTCTTTCTTAAAATCTATAATACTATTCTTACATGAAAATTAAAACATGTTCTTATTGTAAACAGTACATTTTGATAAAAGTTAATAATAATATTTTTTGCGCATTTTACATGTAAAGATTTAATAAAAAATTATTTTAAAATAGCAAAAATATTCCTGTTTCAATTTAAACTTAGTATATAAAAGATTTTTAGGAGAAAATTATGAACGTACAACCAGTTGATAATCAAAGACCAACAATCGGTAATATATTAGCTTCTTCAGTAGTTGGTGGTGCAGTTGCTGCAGGCGCTGAAAAATTATTACTTCCTGCAGAAGTTAAAGCATCATTAAAAAATACAAGATTCGGTATCGATGCATACTTAAAAAATGCTGAAAAATGTGCAAACAAAACTATTAAAAATGGTATTAGTGTTGACGTAAAACAAGCAGTTGAAAATGCTAAGAAAATGTATCCAGAATTTTTAGAAACTGCAAAAGTTGCTAAAAAATCTTTAGCAAAAACTTTCTTAGGTGTTGCTGGTGTTATTGCTGGTGCTAAGATTTTATCAGAAGTTATTTTAAATAGAAAACAAGATAAAACAGAACAACAATAATTAAAGTTAAATAAATATTTAAACAAAAAAGCGGAAGTTCTTTCCGCTTTTTTGCTATACTAAATTAGTAATAACCATGTCTTAAGAAAGGACATTTTCATGAAAAACACGGTAGTTGTGGGCGCACAATGGGGCGACGAGGGAAAAGCGAAAATTACTGATTTATTGGCAGAATATGCTGACGTAATCATCAGATATCAAGGTGGATGTAATGCTGGTCATACAGTAGTTGCAAATAATGAAACCTACAAGTTCCACTTAATACCATCTGGTGTTTTATACGGAAATAAATTTTGTTTTATTGCAGCTGGAACAGTTATCCACCCAGAAACATTTTTAAAAGAAACTCAGGAATTAATTGAAAGAGGCGTAAATTTATCATCATTAAAAATAAGTCCATTAGCTTCAATTACTCTTCCATATCATATTGATATTGACGGAATTAGCGAACAAACATCTGGCAAAGATAAAATTGGCACAACAAAAAAAGGTATTGGACCAACATATTCAGATAAAATCGGAAGATATGGTTTAAAAATTCAAGACTTATATGATGAAGAACTTTTAAATGCTAGATTAGATGCAATTCTTCCATTAAAAAATAAAATGCTAGAAAAAGTATTCAATTCAAAAACATATTCTAAAGAAGAAATGCTTGAATATTGTAAAAAATATGCCGAAATTTTCCGTCCTTATGTTTGTGATGAATGGGTTGGCGAATTATCAACTGCATTAAAAGAAGATAAAAAAATCTTATTCGAAGGCGCACAAGGCATTATGCTTGATATCGACTATGGAACATATCCTTATGTTACAAGTTCAAACCCAATTGGTGGCGGCGCTGCAACTGGCAGTGGCATCGGTCCAACACATATTGAAAACGTTATTGGTGTAACAAAAGCTTATGTTACAAGAGTTGGCGAAGGTCCATTCATGACTGAACTTCTTGATGAAACAGGCGAAAGAATAAGAACAATCGGTGGAGAATTTGGAACAACAACAGGACGTCCAAGACGTTGTGGTTGGTTTGATGCCGTTCTTTCAAGATACTGTGTTCTTGTTGGTGGTCTAACAGAAATGGCAATAACAAAACTTGATGTATTCGATACCTTTGATGAATTAAAAGTATGTGTTGCATATAAAGACACAAGAAACGGAAAACTTTATAAAGATTACCCAACAAACATAAACATGCACAAATACTTAGAACCTGTTTATGAAACTTATAAAGGTTGGAAGGAAGATATTTCTAAAGCTAAATCAATGGATGAACTTCCAGCAAACGCAAAAGCTTACTTAAATAAATTAGAAGAACTTGTAGGAATTCCAATTAAAATAGTGAGCGTTGGACCAGATAGAGAACAAACAATAATCTTAGAAAATCCATTTAAATAAATAAAAGAGGCTCAATAGAGCCTCTTTTTTATATCTTACTATTATATAGTTTTAAATATTCATCTATTTTTGTTGTTTTTTCAGAAAATGGAGCAGCTAAAATTTCTTTATAACCAGCAGATAGTTCTTCTCTTTCCTTATCATCTGATGGTTTAACTCTCTCATCTCTAAAATTCCAATCTGCCATGCCTTCAACCCAAGATAAATAAGTGTTAGCAAAATATTCACCGACCTTTGCTTCATAGTCATAGTATTCTGATTTTCTATCAGTAGTTAAAGATGAAAGTTCTGACGACTTTTCAGAATATTTGATAGCAGTTTTTACTGCATCTAAATACATAGGAATAGAATTTAATCTTCGTTCTTTGCTAAATGGATGTCCACAAGCACCATTTCCTTCATCCCATTCGGTAAAAGCAAGTCTTTGTTTTGATAAGAAATCTAATTTTAAAAGCATCAAATCTGCCATTTCATCATCTGGTTCTTGCAACACAGTTTCTAGTGTCATTTCATAACCAAGCATTTTGGGTTCGTAGCATGGTGGTTGTTTTTCAAAAATTAATAAATCTGCTTTATTTTGGTGATATTTTGCACTTGCTTTTAAATATGATTTTACAAATTCTCTTTTTTCCTTTTCATCAGAAATTTGCTTTACATACAAACCAAGGCTAGCATTTTCATAATTAATTTGGTTTGTTGGCATCATAAAGTCAGGCAGAGCATATTTTCTTTGAGCATTTTCTATAAAAGGAGAAGAAAAACGAAAACAATCAAACTCCACAGTTCCATCATCAGAATAGAAAACATGAGCGATATCTAAGTCATTATGGTTAAGATTATTTTTATCCATTAAAAATAAATTCTTAAATAAAGAATCAAAATGTTTTTCTTCAATTTTATTAGTAGGATAAGATGCCACCTCTCCTTTTGTTTCATAACTAACAGAAATATTGTATTCAGGAACTGTGACTCCGATTTCTCGTGCTTTATCGTATACAATTACTTCTTTTGACATTCCTTTTAAATCGATACCAGATGCTTTACCTTGTTTGATCGTAAAGGAAGATCCGAAACTAATCGGTTGAATGTGCATAATAATATCCTCGCGAAATAATAAACTATTCAGATAAGTTTCATAAAAAAATTTTTTGCCATTTTGAACTTTTTTATTTTTAGTTCGTTTTATATAACAAGAGGAATCAGAGGACAGAAAACACTTTACCTTATAGTCCTACTACTTATTATTTATTCCATAACAGAGAACTCTCGGTGACTTATACAAGTCACTTTTTTATTGAAACTTTTCAAAAGAAAAAACATATAGAAAAAGTCCATTGTGCAGTATAGTAAAACACCTTACCGAAGGAACATCAAGGCGAGGACTGTTTGAGCGTAGCGAGTTCCGCAGCCTTTACTGAGGTTAGATGTTATCTATACGAAGCATCAGGACGACTTTCTATATGTTTTTTGTTTTGTATTTTAAATTTTTAATTTTTTTTAAATCACCCTATTGACTCTAAAATATGTTCTTGGTAATTTAATAGAGAAGTTAGACAAACGCGTCTGTAGCTCAGCAGGTAGAGCACTCCCCTTTTAAGGGATAGGTCGCGCGTTCGAATCGCGCCAGACGCACCATTTTTAAGAGGTTATCAAAACCTCTTTTTTTATGTCTAAATATAGAATATTTTTATTTCCTAATTCCCCAAATTTTTACAAATGCTTCTAAAAATATTCTCGAGCTCATTTTAGATTTTCCCTTTCTTCTATTTTCAAAAAGAATAGGGATTTCAACAATAGAACAACCTTTTTTCCAACCTTTATATTTCATTTCTATTTGAAAACAATATCCTTCAGAAACAATAGAATCAATTTCTATTTTATTTAAAGCATTCAAAGTCCACATATTATACCCACCTGTCAAGTCATATACAGGAGGAAACCCCAACACAACACGAGAATATAAACTACCGCCTTTTGATATAAAATTTCGTAATAATGACCATCCCTGAACAGCGCCGCCTTTTATATTTCTAGAACCAATTACAACATCATTATTTTTTATTTTTTCAATCATCTCAGGCAAATATTTTGGATTATGAGAAAAATCTGCATCCATCTCGCAGAAAAGGTCAAATCCATTTTCAATACCCCATTTCATGCCTGCAATATAAGCTGACGCTAGTCCAAATTTACCTTCTCTTTTTAAGATAAAAATACGTTCATCCTTTTTAGAAATAGTTTCAACTAAATCTTGAGTGCCATCTATGGAATTATCATCAACAACCAAAACAGAAACATCGTCAACGAACTTGAATACTTCATTAATCAGTAGTCCAATATTTTCAACTTCATTGTAGGTCGGAATAATTATCAATAATTTCATTATTAAATGATATCAATTTTGGCAATCAATTACAATAAATCTATCTTTTAACCAAAACTTTTCCTAATTTTTTAACAGTTTTAATATCATCTTTTGGGCTTTTTCCTGTTGTTGTTAGATAATTTCCTGTTAAAATTCCTTCAACGCATGTTTTTAATGCTAATTCTTGATTTTCGTCAGACAATCTCATTCTTCCGCCGCAAAATCTTAAAACAGATTTTGGGTTAGCTATTTTAAATACAGCAAGAGTTCTTAGAACATTTTCCTCATCAATTTTGTCATGATAATTTTCAAATGGAGTTTTAGGTATTGGCATTAGAATATTTATCGGTATAGATTCTGGTTCAATTTCTCTTAATTCAAGAGCCATTTCAATACGTTGTTCAATGCTTTCACCCATTCCAAGAATTACACCACAACACAATTCCATTCCATATTTTTTCACATACTTGCATGTATTTAACCTATCTTGCCAGCTATGTGTTGTGCAAATTTCACCGTAATAAGATTCTGAAGTATTTATGTTATGATGAACCCTTTTTAGTCCATGCTCAGCTAATTTTTTAGCTTGTTCTTCTGTCAAAATACCAATTGAAGCACAACTTCTTATGCATTCTAGCTTATTTAATTCATCAACAAATTCTAAAATTTTATCAAAATTTTCTTCATCTGGAGATTTTCCTGAAGTTACAACAGCAAAGCGAATTACACCATTTTCTTTTGCTTCTAATGCAGCTTTTACAACTTCTTCTTTTTTTATTAATGGATAATCTTCAACATCAGTTCTATAATGAGAACTTTGTGCACAATATTTACAGTTTTGAGAGCATTTACCACTTCGAGCATTAACTAAGGAGCAAAACTCCACATTATTAGACATATACTTTGAAGATAATTTCAAAAGTTCATCTAAATCCATATTATAAAGTTTTAAAAGCTCTTGTTTATCCATTAAAATACGCTTTCTATAATCCCGCCACCAAGCACAGTTTCACCATCATAAAACACAGCGGATTGTCCTATTGCAATTGGTGATTGTAATTCATCAAATTCAACCGCTATTTTTTCACCCCAAGGTTTTATTATTGCTGATTTTGGTTCTTGAGCCGAACGAATTTTCACTTGGCAACTAATTGACGAAGTTAATTTTAAGTTCACACCACTAGCAATCAAACCCTTGTTTAAAGAATCTTCCTTAAAGGCAACAACAACTTCATTTGTATCTTTCCTAAGTTCAACAACATAAAGAGGCGCAGCAGCTGCAACACCAATACCTTTTCTTTGACCAATTGTGTAATTCCAAAAACCTTGATGAGTTCCTAAAATATTTCCGTCCAAATCAACAATATTTCCCTTTTTAGGTTCTTGGTTCAAAATATCATTGTAATCACCCACATAAAAATCTTGGCTATCAGCTTTATCAGCTACTTCAAAGCCATTTTTTCGTGCAATATCTCGTATTTCCTCTTTAGTATATGAACCTAATGGCATTAACGTTTTTGAAAGTTGTTCTTGAGTTAAACCATATAAAAAATATGATTGATCTTTCTTTGGATTCACCCCTCGACGCAAAAAGAATTTTCCATTTTCTTCTTCAATCTTTGCATAATGACCTGTTGCGAATTTATCAAATTTAATTCCAGATTTTTCAGCCAATTGCCAAAATGCACCAAATTTTACAAACTGATTACAACGGACACAAGGATTTGGCGTTCTACCTTGCATATATTCTTCTTTAAAATAATCAATAACTATTTTTTCATATTCTTTAGAACAATCTATAACATGAAATTCTATGCCTAATTTTTCAGCAATTTTTCTAGCTTGTTCAATATCTTTTTGTTTATCAGGACTCAAACAAGCACAATGAGTTGCTGTTTTTTGTTCTTGAGAATCAAGTTTTTCCTTAAGGATATCAAATGTGCCACCTTTTCCCCAAAGAGACATAATTGCGCCAACAACCTCGTAGCCTTGTTCTTTTAATAAAAGAGCAGCTACTGAAGAATCAACACCACCTGACATTCCAACAAGAACTCTCATGAAAATCCCTTCATTACTGTTAAATTACCTTAATTATATTACAAAATAGTTTGGAATGGAGATATGTTTTACATATAATCAAATTGGAAAAAGAAAGGGCGAAAATATGATTATTCCAAGTATCGACTTAATGGATGGTAAAGCCGTTCAATTAAGACAAGGCAAAGAAAAGGTTTTAGAAAGAGAAGACGTTTTAGAATTAGCGAAATACTACTCACGTTTTGGTGAAATTAGTGTTATCGACTTAGACGCCGCTATGAATAAGGGTGACAACGAAGCTCTTATTAAAGAAATCTGCAAAATCGCCCATTGCAGAGTCGGTGGTGGAATAAGAGATAAGGAAAAAGCTAAAAGAATTCTAGCAAATGGTGCAAAGCAAATTATTATAGGCACAGCTGCTAACGAAGAATTTTTGTCAAAATTACCAAAAGATAAAGTTATTGTTGCAATAGATGCAAAAAAAGGTAAAGTTACAACAGAAGGTTGGACAAAAGAAGTTGAATCAACACCTGCTGACTATGTAAAACGTTTTGATAACTTATGTGCTGGTTACCTTTATACAATCGTCGATAAAGAAGGTATGATGCAAGGCACAGACATTGAAGCAATTAAAGAAATCAGAAAGATAACAAAGAAAACGTTAATTGCCGCTGGCGGTATTTCAACAATTGATGAAATTAAAACACTCATTAAAATGAATGTTTCAACACAATTAGGTATGAGCATTTATACAGGTGCTATCGAACTTGAAGATGCATACATTGCTGTTATGGACTTTGATAAACAAGATGGTTTAATCCCAACAGTTGTTCAAGATATTGAAACAAAGCAAGTTTTAATGCTTGCATATTCAAATAAAGAGTCTTTAAGAAAAACTTTATCTGAAGGTTTAGCTACTTATTGGAGCCGTTCAAGAAATGAACTTTGGACAAAAGGCTTAACATCAGGACACACTCAAGAATTAATTAGTGCGAAATTTGATTGTGACCAAGATACACTATTATTCAAAGTTAAACAAAACGGAGTTGCTTGCCACACAGGCAGATACTCTTGCTTTGAAGACAGAGATTTTTGTATAAATGAACTTTATAAATTATTACTTGATAGAAAAGAAAATTTACCAGAAGGTTCATACACAACTAAATTATTCAAAAATGAATTCTATTTAAAACGCAAAGTTATGGAAGAAGCTTTTGAATCAGTTAATTATGAACAAGGTGATGGTTTAGAGTGGGAAGCAAGCGATTTAGCCTACCACATGCTAACCTTTATGGCAATGCATAACGTAACACCACAAGATATAGTAAATAACTTAGCTTCAAGGACTAAATAGCGTTTTTCCGCAGGATAAAAGTAATAATAAAATAAAGGTTAATTATGAAAATATATAATTATTGTAATATTGATGAAAGTTTCTTTTCTAAAATAGAATTTGAAAGTATTTGTTCTGTTAACGAGATTATTTGTGATGTTCGCAAAAATGGTGATAATGCAGTAAGAGAATATGCAAAAAAATTTGGCGACGGTGATTTAGAATCATTCAAACTAACAGAAAATGAAATTCAAACAGCTATTGATAGCATTGACGAAGAAACAATTAAAACACTAAAATATGCTATTAAAAATGTAAAAGAATTCGCTCAAGCACAGATTAATAGTGTAAAAGAAATTCAAGTAAAAATTGCAGGCAACACACTAGGGCATAAAATTATCCCACTAGATTCTGTTGGTTGCTACATTCCTGGTGGAAATTATCCTTTGCCAAGTAGCGCAATAATGACCGTAGTTCCAGCCAAAGTTGCTGGTGTAAAAAGAGTTGTTGCTATGTCACCTAAAATTCAACCTGTAACAATTGCAGCAGCGCATTTAGCAGGTGCTGATGAAATATATAGAATTGGCGGAGTTCAAGCAGTTGCGGCAATGGCTTATGGAACAGAAACAATAGAAAAAGTTAATAAAATTGTTGGCCCAGGCAATAAATTTGTAACAGCGGCTAAAAAACAAGTATTTGGAGAATGCGGAATAGACTTTTTGGCTGGTCCAAGCGAAGTTTTAATTATTGCTGATGAAACAGCAAAACCAGAATTTGTTGCGGCAGACATGCTTGCTCAATGCGAACACGATAAAGATGCTAGAGCATTTTTAATTTGTTTTTCAGAAGACTTTGCAAAAAGAGTTGATGAAAAAGCAAAAGAATACTTACAAACTCTTGAAACAAAAGAAATAGCACAAATTGCCTACGAAAAATCTTGTACGGTTGTTGTTGAATACTTAGATGAAGCAGTTGAATTATCTAATAAAAAAGCACCAGAACACTTAGAGTTATGCTTAGAAAATGCAGAAAACCTAATAAGTAAATTCACTAATTATGGTTCATTATTTATTGGTAATTACAGCGCAGAGGTATTTGGCGATTATGTTTCTGGAACAAACCATACACTTCCAACAAACCAAGTTGCAAAATATTCTGGCGGACTTAGCGTTTTTGATTACATAAAAATCCAAACATATCAAATAATAAATGAAAACGCTATAAAAGAAACTGCAAAAAACGCTTCTAAGCTAGCAGAAAAAGAAGGATTATTTGCACATAAACTTGCAGCAGATGTAAGAATGTAATATTTTTATTTTTTTTAAATAAACTAGCAAAAAATTTTTTTACAGGCTTTACAGTAATGTAGTTTATTATTAGGAGGGTAAAATCATGCAAATTGCACCAGTTTCTTTTGCTGGAAAGAAAGAAATTCAAAATCTTGTTAAAGAGAGAAAAGACATTACTTGGGAAGAAAAATCATTAGCAAATATAGCTTGTGGATTCCATGACTTAGAAATTGATAGAACAGGCGATGGCGACTATCTACAACATCCGAAAGAAGCAGAAACAACATCTAAAGCAGTATTAGATTTCTTGCACAGAGCAGGTGCTTCTAAATTCTCATACTTAATCGCTGTTGATTTATTAGATGCACCGGTTGTTAAAGCTGGAATTTCTCCATTAGGAAGAGAAACTATTGTTAAAGAAGCATTAGAAATTGGCGGAAAAGCTCCTGATGTTTCAAAAGAAGACATTATAGTTAATGTTCCAAAATTTAATTCTTGGCGTTATTAATAAAAAAGAGGAAAGTTTTTAATCTTTCCTCTTTTTTTATTAAGCCCCAATTCTTTCTTGCAAGATATCTTCTATACTAACTTTTGAATCTATTCTTTCTTGTATATCTGATAATTGTTTTTCAATATTAAACTTAATTGCTCTTCTATTTTTGTTTGTTTCAATGCCTTTTCTAATTTCTTCATAAACAATATATGAATTTAGTTGCATATATGATTTGATATCTTTTGCTTTTTTGTTTGTTTTTAATAGATTTTCGCTTTTTCCTAATGTATATTTTAAGATAGAATCAACAATAAACTTATTTTGTCTTAATGATTGTCTTTCTGATTCATTAATCAATGTATTTAAAAGAACTTTGCAATGAGCATCAATCGTATTAATTAAACTTTTTCTTTGAATCCAAGGAATAGACTTTGATAAATGAGCACAACGTTCATTAACTCTTGATTCTGCGTATTTAACTAATAAATATTTTTTGATAGATTCTCTTAATTCACTCATTGCCAGTGTTTTCCTTTCTCAACTACTAAAGGCAGCGAAGCTTCAACCATTTGAAACTTCTTAACTATATCTGATTTATATCATAAATTATATATTTCGCCCTACTCCATTTAGAGGGTAATTTAAGAATTCAGAGGCAAAATAAAATTTTACAAGATTTATTATCAATGAGCCAAGAAAAACATTAATATGAAAATACACGCAATAAACTACCCATATAATTATCTAATAACTTCTAATAAAAGAAGTTCAACACCATATTATCAAGATACGGTAAGTTTTTCTGCATATTATAATCAAAAAGTAAAAAGAAGAAAAAAAGCACAAAAAATAGGTACATTTATTAGTGCATTAGCAGTTGGTATTGCAGGCGCTGCAGGAATTGCTATCAAAACAAATTCTCAACCCATCCAAAACAACAATAATACAACAGAACCAAGCGGTTATGTTTCAGAACCATTTGAAACAGAAGAAACAACTCTTCCTTTTTTTACAACAGAGCCAACTGTAGAAACAACACAACCACCTACAACTAAAGAAACCGAACCAGAAAATTTAACAGTTGCTGAAATTTTTGAAGCAAATCCAGAAATAAAAGAACAACACAAAAAAATTGAAGACGCCCTAGATACATACTCTTCACACCTTGGAAGAAATGCACTACCTGTTATAAAACAAAAAGTTAAAGAAATTGGTGCTGGAAAAGTTGAAGTTATTGATGTGTTGAAAATTCTATGGATAGAATCAACAGGAAGAATTTACGATAAAAATGGGAATATTTTAAAAAGTGATGCAGGAGCTTATGGTGCATTTCAAGTAACAAAAGATACTCAAGATTTTTTAAATAACTATTATGATTTAAATCTAGATGTAGAAAACCCATATGATAATTTGGAAGCTTGTATATACAATTTAAGATTTATACATGATAAAAGAAGTAACGATTTGGCAAAAGGAGAAAAATTACCGACTGGTGATAATTTAAAAAATGCAATTGCTTGGAGTTATCACGACGGGCCTTGGGCAACAAGAATATCTTATTACGGACAAGACTATATAAATAAATTTTCCACATTAAGTCAAATTGATGATTATCCACAAGTTGTTGAGTATATAATTAATGGTGGCGAATAGTAAGATTTTTTATATAATAGTTTTATTATGGCTACAAATTTCCAATTTTTAAAGAAAATAAATAAAAATCTTTTTGAAATAATCTCTGATGCAGAAAAACTCTATAGAGATGAATATTTTGAGCAATGTATGGCACAAACACGCAGATTTGGTGAACAAATTTGCAAAGACATGCTCTCTGAAAATAATAAACAAACTGGTTCTTTTGATGAAATGCTTGCAACGTTAAAAGACCATTCTAATGGAAATGCTCAAGAAAAAGAATTTATTGATGACCTATACTTTTTAAAGAAAAACGGAAACCAATCTGTTCATTCTGGAACTGTAAAAAAAGATGCGATGACTGCGCTTGAATGTTTAAAACGCTCTTTTGAAATAGCTATAAATTATAGCGTTTACAATCAAGGCGCAAATGCAAATATTTTGAAATTAGATTATGATGTAGAACTTTTAATTACTGATAAAAAATCTAAAAAATCATTAAAAGAACGCTACGAAGAAGAAAAAGCGAAACAAACAGTAAAAAAAGAAACTGAAGAAAGACAACAAAAACAACTAAAACAAACAAAACCTCAAAAATCCAAAATAGAGAAAAAAGAAAAAAATATTATCAAAATTCCATTTTTTTGGAAAATCATAATCTTTTTATCTTCAATCTCCATTATAGGAATAGTTTCTTTAGCAATTGCAATTGCTCTAACAAACTAATTTTCATCAGCTTCTTTATAATCTGTTGTACTTGTTTTTATAATCTCAAAATCAAATTTTTTCCATTCCTTAAAACCACCACGAAGTACAATTGTTGGATAATGTTTATCAACAAGCGCTAATGCCGCATTGTAAGCTCTTGGGCAAGAATCAGAATATGTATAAACAACAGTTACCTTATCTTTATCAAGCATTTCGCAATGTTCTTGAATTTCTTTATGTGGGATATGCACAGCATAAGGGATATGACCTTCTATGTAATCGTCATAATTGCGCACATCAATGATATTTACTGTATCAATTTTGTGCGCAATTACTTCATCTAACGTAAAAGGTCCAACGGTAAACGAGATGATATCTTCAAAATATTTTTTCGCTCTTGTTAAATCTTTTGTAGTTATATTTTTAGAAAACATTTATTTTCCTTTCAAAACTATTACAGAAAACAAATTATTACAATTTTTAAGCGTCAAAATCGCCTTACTGTATAGTTTTCAAGAATAATATATTTTTCTTTGTAAACATGTGTTTTTTTCAATTGACATTGAAGTTCGTTAGGCCGATAATACATGGAAATAGGAAAAAATTATGAAACATTTTTTGATAAAAAGTGAATATATATTGTAAGAAAAGAAAAACTGTCTGTTTTTCTTTTTTTTTGTAAAAAGGTGAAAAATGAGTAAAAAAATATACAAAGCAAAAGTTCATAGAATAGAAAAAGTAAGTGCAAGTTCACACTTTATAGAGATTAAATGTGAAACACCTGTTGAAATAAAAGCAGGACAATTCATATCAATATATTGTGACGGATTAACTCTTCGTAGACCATTCAGCGTTTATTCAAACAATGAAGGTAGAATTGGCGTTCTATTTAAAGAAAGAGGAAAAGGAACAAAATATATTAAATCGTTAAAAGTTGGAGATTCGATTGATGTTGCAGGTCCATTTGGCAACACTTTCAATATTGAAAATAAAAAAGCATTACTAGTAGGAGCAGGTATTGGCGCTGCTCCTATTTCTTATTTAAAGAGCAAGTTAGATGAACAAGGCATTGAAAACTTCTTTGCTTGCGGATTTTTAAATAAAGACGAAGTTCCAAATGGAATGAAAATAGATATGACTTGCACAGATGATGGTTCATTTGGAGAAAAAGGAAGCGTTTTGAATTATCTTGGAGTATTAATTAATGATTATCAACCAGAAGTAATATATGCTTGTGGACCACATATTGTGCTTAAAAAAGTAGCAGAACTTGGAGAAACATATGGAATTGAAACGCAAGTCGCGATGGAAAAAGTTATGGCTTGCGGTATTGGTGTTTGCAGAGGTTGCGTGATTGACATAAAAAAAGACGGTAAAATTGTTAATGCAACAGTATGTAAAGATGGCCCTGTATTTAAAGGAAATGAGGTAGTATGGGAAAACTAAGTGTTAATTTAAACGGATTAGAATTAAAAAATCCTATAATGACTGCTTCTGGAACTTATGGATATGCTAGCGAATACAATGATTTCATAGACGTATCAGAACTTGGTGCTGTTGTTACGAAAGCAATTTCATTATATCCAAGAGCTGGCAATAAGCATTTAAGAATAACTGAAACAAAAGCTGGAATGATAAATTCAATTGGATTAGAAAATGTCGGAATTGAAAAATTTATTGAAGTAAAACTTCCAGAACTAATAGAAAATAATATTGATTTTGTTATGAATGTTGCAGGTTCTACATTAGATGAATACGTAAAAGTTGCAAAAATTTGTGATGACAACAATATAAAAGCCATAGAATTGAATGTTTCTTGCCCAAATGTAAAAGCAGGTTGCTTAGAGTTCGGAACTGACGAAAATTCATTATTTGAATTAGTTAGCGCAGTAAGAGCTGTATATAATGGCTTTTTAATCGTAAAACTAACTCCAAACGTAACATCAATTGAAAAACTTGGTATTGCAGCACAAAAGGCTGGTGCAAATGCACTAAGTGCAATAAATACATTAAAAGGAACTTCAATAAAAATAGATTTTATAAAAGGTAAATTCTACAAAACTATTGTTCAAGGCGGATACTCGGGAATAGGAATAAAGCCTGTTGCCGTTGGCGCTGTATCAAGACTAGTTAAAGCAGTTGATATTCCTGTAATCGGTATGGGCGGAATTGAAACATTAGATGATGTTTTAGAATTCTTCGCCGCAGGTGCTGAAGCCGTACAAATCGGAACAGCAAACTTCACTCACCCAGAAACAGCTGGAAAACTTGTAAAAGAACTAGAAGATTTCATTACAAACAATGGTTTTAAAGACTTAAACGAATTAAAAAGAGAGTTGAGGGCATAATGACAAACGAAGTTTTAAATTTATTAGAAAAAGCAGAAGGCGTTTTGCACGGACATTTTTGTTTAACATCAGGACTGCACTCTGATATTTATTTCCAATGTGCTAAATTATACCAATATCCAGAAATCACATCAGAACTAGGAAAAAGACTAGCAGAAAAACTAGCGGATGTTGAATTTGATACAATTGTAGCTCCTGCAATCGGTGCTGTAATTATCGGATACGAGACAGCAAAAAATGCTAAAAAACGAAATTTATTCGTTGAAAGAAAAGACGGAGAAATGCAATTAAGACGTGGCTACACTCTTAAAAAAGGTGAAAGAGTTGTAATCATCGAGGACGTTATCACAACAGCAAGAACTATAAAAGAAACAATGGAAGCAATTAAAGAATTCGAACCAGAAGTTGTAGCTGTTGGATGTATAGTAGATAGAACAAAAGGTCAAACTGACTATAACATTAAATCATTAATGCAAATTGATCCTGTTGTATATGACCCAAGCGATTGCCCATTATGCAAAGAAGGCATTGAACTTGTAAAACCAGGTAGCAGAACTGAAAAGGCAAAAGCATAATGAAACATCTAATTGATATTGAAAGTATTTCAAAAGAAGACATTTTAAATATCGTAAATCTTGCAAGAGAGTTCAAAAATGGAACAAAAAAATCTGACGTTGAAAAGAAGACTCTAGCGTTAATGTTCTACGAAAATTCAACAAGAACTCGTTGCAGTTTTGAAATTGCAGGACAAAGCTTAGGAATGAACATCATAAACTTTGATGCAAATTCTTCATCACTATCAAAGGGTGAAAGTTTAAAAGATACAATTGAAAACTTATACTTCTTAGGCGTAAATGCAGTAGTTATAAGACATTCACTATCAGGAATTATAAACAATGTTCTAAGACTTGTTAAATATCCTATCCACTTTATTAATGGTGGAGATGGCACTCACGCACATCCATCTCAAGCTTTATT
This sequence comes from bacterium, assembly GCA_017396025.1. Taxonomy (GTDB): domain Bacteria; phylum Cyanobacteriota; class Vampirovibrionia; order Gastranaerophilales; family Gastranaerophilaceae; genus Avigastranaerophilus. The sequence continues at coordinate 49,127 of JAFQNF010000029.1, read as the reverse complement.
AGATTTTTACACAATGCTTGAAAAAATAGGAAGTGTTGAAGGCAAAAAAATCACAATTGTTGGTGATGTAGCGCACTCTAGAGTAGCAAAATCAAACATTAGATTATTATCCAAATTTGGTGCAGATATTCACCTTTGCGCACCAACATATCTTCAATTTGAAAATACTCAAGCTTTCAATGTCAAATACCATAACAACGTAAAAGAAGCAGTAGATGGAGCAAACGTTGTAATGGTTCTTCGAGTTCAAAATGAACGCCACGAAAAAGAAGGTTATCCTCAATCATCAGAATACAAAAGATTATATGAGATTGATACAAACCTTCTTAAAGAATATGCGGCAAATGATGTTATTCTAATGCACCCCGGCCCAGCAAACAGAAACATAGAAGTTTCATCAGAACTTTTAGATAACCAATTAGGAAAAACGATTCTTGAACAAGCGCAAAATGGTGTGTTTGTAAGAATGGCAATATTGAACACACTTTTAAAAGGAGATAACAATGCTTCTTAAAAATGTAAAATTAGTAAACCCAAAAACAAACTTTGAAGATATTACAGATATAAGAATTTCAGACGGTATTATTGCTGAAATCGCAAAAAATATAAACGCAAACACTAACGAAGAAGTAATTGACCTAACAGGTAAAATAGTTACTCCTGGACTAATTGATATGCATTGTCACTTGCGCGAACCTGGTTTTAACGCCAAAGAAACAATAAAAACAGGTATAGCGTCAGCAATAAATGGTGGTTACACCGCAATTTGTCCTATGGCAAATACAAACCCACAAGTAGATAACGCTACAACTTTAACTTATACAATCAGCAAAGCAAAAGAAGAAAGCGAAATCGGATTTTATCCAATCTGCGCCGTAACAAAAGGTTTAGGAAACGAAAAATTAGTTAATGTATCTGAACTTCTTAACCACGGAGCAATTGCATTTTCTGATGACGGAAAACCTGTTGAAAATATGCACCTTCTAAGAGAAGCATTAAAATACATAAATTCTCACAACGCAATTATCATTTCACATTCTGAAGACTCATCTTTAGCAAACGGTGGTTGCATAAATGAGGGTAAGGTTTCAACAAGACTCGGTTTAAAAGGTATTCCAGATATTACAGAATCTCTAGCCGTTGCAAGAGAACTTGAAGTTGTAAGAAGCACAAATGGCAGATATCACTTTGCACATATATCAACAAAACGTTCAATAGAACTTATCCGTCAAGCAAAAAAGGATGGCCTAAATATTACAGCAGAAACTGCTCCACATTACTTCAGCCTAACTGAAGATGATATGGTTGATTATGATGCAAAATACAAAGTAAATCCGCCACTTAGAACAAAAGAAGATTTAGAAGCCGTAATTGAAGCGCTTAAAGATGGAACACTTGATGTTATTGCAACAGACCACGCGCCTCATACAGTTCATGAAAAACAACTTCCAATCCAAAATGCGCCTATGGGAATTGCAGGATTTGAAACAGCTTTAGGCATAACACTTACATACCTTGTTCACACAGGTAAATTAACACTAATGGAAGCAATTAGGAAATTCACTAGTGCGCCCGCTCAAATATTAAACTTGAAAGAACAGGGAACAATAGAAATTGGGAAAAAAGCAAATATGACTGTAATTGATTTAAATGAGAAATGGATTGTAGATGCGTCTAAATTTAAATCAAAATGCAGAATTTCACCTTTTGATAAATTTGAATTAAAAGGTAAACCAATAATGACAATAATTAACGGAAAAATAATTAATATAGGACAATAAAAAATGCAAATTAGACCAGAAATTAAAGAAAAAATAGTTCTAGCTTTGGATGTTGATACTCCAAAGCAAGCAAAAGAACTCATAACAGAACTAAAAGATTACGTTGGAGTTTTCAAAGTTGGCTTACAAATGTACACAGGAAACGGCTACGAAATCTTCAATTTTATGAAAGAACAAAACATCAAGTTTTTCTTTGATGTTAAGCTGCACGATATTCCAAACACAGTTGCAAAAGCTTCTGAAAATATTATTAGAAACGGTGCATCATTCTTTAACGTACACACAACAGGTGGCGAAGAAATGATGAGACAATCACAAGAAGCAGCAAGAAGAACAGCCCAAGAAATGGGATTTGAAAATCCAACAATTCTAGGCGTTACAGTTCTAACAAGCATTAGTGAAGAATGTTTACAAAATGAACTTAAAGTTCCATACAAACCTAATGAATATGCACTTAATTTAGCATTAATGGCGAAAAGAGCAGGATTAGATGGAGTTGTAGCAAGTGTTTGGGAAGCTAAAAACATCAAACAAGTTTGCGGTAAAGATTTCAAAGTTCTTTGCCCTGGTATCCGTCCAGATTGGTCTAATAAAAATGAACAAAAACGTATTGCAACACCAAGCGTTGCAATAAAAGAAGGTGCTGATTTCTTAGTAATAGGTAGAGCCGTAACAAGCGCAGAAGATAGATTAAAAGCTATACAAATGATTTATGAAGAAATCGAAAATGCACTATTAACTCAAAATAAATCTTATGCAACTTCAAAAGGAAAACTAGTTTTAGAAAACGGAATGATTTTTGAGGGTGAATCAATTGGTGCAGATGGCACATCATATGGCGAAATCGTTTTCAATACTTCAATGGTTGGTTATCAAGAAACATTAACAGACCCTACATACGCAGGCCAGACAATAGTTCTAACTTACCCAGAAATTGGAAACTACGGTATCAACAAGGAAGATTTTGAATCTGGAAGAATTCACGCTAAAGGTTTAATCGTAAAAAGTCTTTGTGAAAACGAATCACATTACAAAAGCGCATTATCATTAGGCGAATACCTAAAACAAAATAATATTGTAGGTTTAAGCGGAATCGATACAAGATATTTAACACAAATAATCAGAAACAATGGTTCAATGAACTGTGCGATTACAACAGGCGATATTACTCCAGAATTAAAATCAAAAATCAGAGAATACAAAATAAATAAAGACATCACAATGGATGTAACAAGCTATAAAGTTGAAAATTTCCCAAATTCAGGAGCAAGACTTGCAATTATTGATATGGGTATAAAGAAAAGCATAATGGAAAACTTTAAAAGTTTAAATTGCAATATAACCTTATTCCCAGCAGATAGTAAAGCTGAAGAAATTTTAGAAGGAAAATTCGATGCAGTTCTTGTTTCAAATGGGCCAGGAAACCCTGAAAATGCTACATATACAATTGAAACAATTAAAGGATTATTAGGCAAAGTAAAATTATTTGGAATAGGAATGGGACACCAAGTAATAGCCCTAGCACTTGGCGCAAAAACTTCAAAATTAAAATATGGTCATAGAGGCGCTAACCATCCAATCATAAACACAAAAACCAACGAAATTTTTGTGGCAATCCAAGATCACGGATATGTGGTTGAAGCTGATTCTTTACCAGCAAATGTTGAAGCAACATTTATAAACATCAATGATAACTCAATAGAAGGTATTGAGTGCAAAAAATATAACATAGAGACAATTCAATTCCACCCAGACTTAGCTTCTGGACCTTATGATGGAAACAAAACAATCATAAGATGGATTGAAGAGATTGAACAAAGTGAAACAGCACTTGTATAAGTAGAAAGAGATTAGATTATGCCAATTAATGAAAATATAAAAAAGGTTCTAGTAATCGGTTCAGGTCCTATCGTAATCGGGCAAGCCGCAGAATTTGACTATGCAGGTGTTCAAGCTTGCAGAGCCTTAAAAGAAGAAAATCTTGAAGTTGTTTTGGTTAACTCTAACCCAGCAACAATTATGACAGATGAAAATATAGCAGATAAGGTTTATATTGAACCATTAACAGTTGAATCTTTAACATACATTATTGAAAAAGAAAGACCAAACGGACTTATAGCAACATTAGGCGGACAAACAGGCTTAAACTTAGCAGTAAGCCTATATGAAGCAGGTGTTTTAGAAAAATATAACGTTGAATTATTAGGTACAAAAATAGAATCTATCAAAAAAGCTGAAGATAGAGAATTATTTAGAAACCTAATGCTTGAAATTGGCGAACCAATTCCAGAAAGTGACATTGTATCTAGCTTTGAAGATGCAAAAAAATTCGCACAAAAGATTGGTTTCCCAATTATTGTAAGACCAGCATATACACTAGGTGGTACTGGTGGTGGTATCGCTAATAACTATAATGAATACGAAGATATTGTACACACAGGTTTATCATTAAGCCCAATATCTCAAGTTCTTGTAGAAAAAAGTATTGCGGGATATAAGGAAATTGAGTACGAAGTTATCCGTGACGCTAACAACACAAGTATTGCAATCTGTAATATGGAAAACATTGACCCAATTGGTATCCATACAGGTGATAGTTTTGTAGTTGCACCAACACAAACGCTTACTCAAAAAGAATGTCAAATGATGAGAACAGCAGCCCTAAAAATTATTAGAGCACTAAAAATTGAAGGCGGATGTAATGTTCAATTTGCGTTAGATACAGTAAGCAACCAATACTATGTAATCGAAGTTAACCCACGTGTTAGCCGTTCATCTGCTTTAGCATCTAAAGCAACAGGCTACCCAATTGCAAAAATTACAACAAAAATTGCAATCGGATATAACTTGCACGAAATTCCAAACTCAATTACAAAGAAAACTTGTGCAGCATTTGAACCAACAATCGACTATGTAGTAACAAAAATTCCAAAATGGCCATTTGATAAATTCAAACACGGCGATAGAATTCTTGGTACAAAAATGAAAGCCACAGGCGAAGTAATGGCTATCGGAAGAACATTCGAAAGTTCTTTCAAAAAGGCAGTAACATCAATTGAATCTAAATATACAGGCTTACTTCGTGGTATCCATATGGAATGTAGTGAAGAAGAACTAAAAGCATTGCTACATGTACAAGACGATAGAAGAATCTTTAGAGTGGCAGAAGCTATCAATAAAGGTATTAGCGTTGATGAAATCAACAAAATTACAAAAATCGATAAATGGTTTATCTACAAAATAAAAGGCTTAGTAGATTTTGAAAATAGATTAAAAAGCTATGATTTAACACCAGAACTATACTTAGAAGCAAAAGAAAAAGGTTTCTTGGATGTAGAAATTTCAAAATTATCTCAAACAACAATGGAACAAATTGAAAAAATAAAGAAAACAAATTCAATTAGTGCTTCATTCAAGATTGTAGATACTTGTGCTTCTGAATTTAAAGCATACACACCATATTATTACTCTACATATAATGAAGTTGATGAAAGCGACGCAAACGATAGCAGTAAGAAAGTATTAATTCTGGGTTCTGGCCCAATTAGAATCGGACAAGGTATTGAATTTGACTACTGCAGCGTTCACGCAGCTTGGGAAGTTAGAAACCACAACTATAAATCATTAATTGTAAACTCTAACCCAGAAACACTTTCAACTGACTTTGACGTAGCTGATAAATTGTTCTTTGAACCAATGCACATTGAAAATATAATGAACATTATTGAAAAAGAACACCCAGAAGGAGTTATGGTTCAATTTGGTGGTCAAACAGCAATTAACCTAGCACCAAAATTACACGAAAGAGGAGTCAAAATTTTAGGAACATCTCTAGATTCAATCAATAGAGCAGAAGATAGAAAACTGTTCGAACAACTTTTAAGAGATTTAAAAATTCCTCAACCAAAAGGTTTTGCGGTAAGAAAACAGTCTGAAGCATTAGAAGTTGCAAAAACTTTGGGTTACCCACTTCTTGTAAGACCTTCTTATGTAATTGGTGGACGTGGTATGCAGGTTGTTTATAACAAAGACGAACTTATCTCTTACATTGAAGGAGCATTAAAGTTCTCTGATGAACATCCAATTTTAATCGACCAATATATTGAAGGTACAGAATTAGAATTAGACGCAATTTCCGATGGCGAAAACGTGCTAATTCCTGCAATTACAGAACATATTGAAAGAGCGGGTATTCACTCAGGCGACTCTATTGCTCTATATCCAACAAGAACAATTCCTCAAGATGTTATAAATAACATTGTTGAATATACTCAAAAAATTGCAAAAGCATTGAATGTAAAAGGTTTAATGAATATTCAATTTGTTCTAAAAGATAACACAGCATATATTATCGAGGTTAACCCAAGAGCATCAAGAACAGTTCCAATTCTAAGTAAAGTAACAGGAACACCAATGGTTAAAATTGCGATTGCAGCAATTATGGGTAAATCAATTATTGAACAAGGATATAAACCTGGTTTAGTTGAAACAACAAACTTAGTTTGCGCAAAAGTTCCAATATTCTCGTTCCAAAAATTGAACAGAATAGACCCAGCTCTAGCACCAGAAATGAAATCAACAGGCGAAGTTCTTGGTATTGATACAACATACGAAAGAGCTTTAGCAAAAGGTTTCTTAGCCGCTGGTTACAAACTTTCAACAGAAAGAGGAAACGTATTAATTTCAATTAACGACCACTATAAAAAAGATTCTGTTGAAATTGCAAAAACTCTTGTTGACTTAGGTTATAACCTAGTTGCAACAACAGGTACTCATAAGTTCTTAAAACTACATAACATTGAATCAAAAGAAATCGAGAAATTCGACATCAAGAAAATTCAACGAAATATGAAAAATAAAGAACTTTGCTTTATCATCAATACGCCAACAACAAATAACAATTCTGTAAGATATGGTTCTGAAGATAGAGGCTTTTTAATCAGAACTATCGCGGAAATGTATTCTACACCTTGCTTTACTGTACTAGATACAGCAAAAGCATACCTAGAAGCACTGCAATGTTATATGAAAGATCCAAATCTTACATATGACAGTATTGATAAATATAGAAATGCACCTGCACTTTGCAAATAAGGATAGTAAAATGGAAGAAAAGAACAAAAAGAAACCCAAAAAGAAAAAATTTACTATCGATATTAAAAATATGGGTGTAAACATAGATAAAAACGAATATAGAGAAATCGTATTATCAAACTCAAATCACCCCGAAATATTTAAAAGATAAAATAAAAGGAGGTTTTAAAACCTCCTTTTTAATTCTATTCAAGCGGTAAATCTTGAGTTTTTGTTTTAATTTTTTCTAGTGCTTTTTCAACAAACTCATCAACTGTGAATTTACCAGCTTCACCAATACCTCTAATTCTTACAGCCACTTTGCCTTCTTCAATTTCCTTATCACCCATTACTAATACATAAGGAACTTTGTTACCTTGAAGAGCCTCTCTAATCTTGTAACCCATACTTTCAGAGCGGTCATCAAGCTTAACTCTAATACCAGCTGCAAACAACTTATCATATACTTGTTTAGCATAATCACAATGTCTATCTGCAATAGGAACAACAGTAACTTGAGTTGGAGCTAGCCACATTGGGAATGCACCTGCAAAGTGTTCAATTAAGATACCGTGGAAACGTTCCATTGAACCAAAGATAACTCTGTGCAACATTACAGGAGTCTTCATTTGACCATCTTTATCTTGATATTTAATATCAAATCTTTCTGGCAAGTTAAAGTCTAATTGGATAGTAGCACATTGCCATGTTCTACCTAATGCGTCTTTAACTTTAAAGTCAATTTTTGGACCATAGAATGCGCCATCGCCTTCATTAATTTCATACGCCATTCCACGTTTATCCATAGCTTCTTTCAATCCAGCTTCTGCCAAATCCCAATTAGCTAATTCACCAACATAGCTTTCAGGTCTTGTTGATAATTCAACTTCAAAATCCATTTTAAAGATTTTCATTGTATCAGCTACAAAATCAATAATTGCATTGATTTCATCAACCAATTGTTCTGGAGTACAGAAAATGTGAGCATCATCTTGAGTAAAGCCTTGAACACGAGTTAAACCAGCTAATGCTCCTGATTTTTCTTTTCTATAAACAGTACCTAATTCAGCCATTCTTAATGGAAGCGAACGATATGAATATCTATTTGCTTGATAAATCATAATGTGGAATGGGCAATTCATTGGTTTTACAATAAATTGATCATCTTCTTCATTTTCTTTTTTGATAAAGAACATATTTTCTTTATAGTGATCAATGTGACCAGAAATTTCCCATAATTTAGATTTAGCAATTTGAGGAGTAGTAACGATTACATAACCTCTTTTTCTATGTTCTGTTCTCCAATAATTTTCGATTTCTTCACGAACAATAGCTAAATTTGGGTGCCATAAAACTAAACCACCACCAATTTCTTCCCTAACAGAGAATAAATCTAATTGTGTACCTAGTTTTCTGTGGTCACGTTTTTGAGCTTCTTCTAAGAATGTTAAATAAGCTTCTAAATCTTCTTTGTTCCAAAATGCTGTTGCATAAATTCTTTGAAGCATTTTGTTGTTTTCATTACCTCTCCAATAAGCACCAGCAACCTTTAATAATTTAATAGAGTTACCTTTAATATAGCTTGAATTTGGAACGTGAGGTCCGCAGCAAAAATCATTAAATAAAACATTTCCATCTTTGTCTTTAGTTAGATATAAAGTAGGATTGTCGTTTTTGTGTTCTTCTAATAATTCCGCTTTATAAATTTCACCTTGAGCCTTAAACTCATCTATTTGTTTTTGAACATCTGGAATTTCATATTTTTCAAACGTTAGATTTTGTTTAAGAATTGATTTCATTTCATTTTCAATTTTAACCAAATCATCATCTGTAAATGAGTGACCTTCTAAATCAAAATCATAATAAAAACCATTATCAACAGCAGGACCAATTGCCAATTTTGCTGTTGGAAACAGTTTTTGCACAGCTTGAGCCATAATATGGGAAGCTGAGTGTCTTAAAATATGTAAGTTCTCGTTGTTCTTTTCCATAATTTTCCTCTCTGAGTGTTTATTTATAACTAATTTATATCACTCACAAAATAATATATCAACAAAAGGAAGCGGAGTATAAACATTCTTCAAGTTAACTTCAACTTCAAAAAATCTATCCCAAGGAAATTTATACTCTACATTCATTTTATTAATGTCAAATTTATCAAAAATTACTTTCTCAAATGGAGCCATTTTTGCTTTTAAAACAGTATTTGAAAGATTTTCTTTATCATCTCTTATTTGGGAGCGAACATTTGCTTGATATGCCCAATCATCAAGAAACCTAGTAAGTTGAAGTAATTGAAATGCATTTCTATTTGGTTTTTTAGAACCATAATATGTTAGAGCAGAAGAAATAGCACTTCCTAATGTATTTCCTGTTGTATTCCACGCTGCATATCCATAAAATTCTTTTAAATTTTTCTGTCTAAATAATGCATCAATAAAAAAATTATCACTACCGTTCGCATTTACGATATCTGCAATAAAATATGGTTCATCAGGTAGATTTAACTCACCATTATACAATGGAACATTAACATTCATAACAAGTTCACCTTGTTCGCTTTCAAAATTATTTACAAGCATAACAATATCGCAATGTTCCATATCCGAAACAACACCACCAGCAAGTTCAATTTGTGAATTTACAGATTCTTCAACCGAAATATCTTCGTATTTAGATATTTTATTAATACCATTGGGGTTTGTATAAACAGGCGCAATTTTAATATATTTACCACTATTCAACGCCCGTGATAATAAAGTTAAAGGAATTTCATCAGCACCAGTTTTAATAAACACATTTTCAGAAGCCATTTGTTTAAGTTCTTCTGCTTCTTTTACATTTAAACCATACTGTGCACAATCATCTTTTGAGAATACCAATGTATCAAATATTCCACTCCTCGCAAGTGCAACATAATATGTATTGATTTTAAAATTACGCTGTCTTGTAGATAAATAATCTTGCAAAATATTTTCGGGTATTCTTGTTGCAGCACAATTGCATGCCAGCATATTATCGCCAGCACAATTTTTTTCCATTTTATGAAGATTATAAGAATATTCAAAAATTCTTTGACCATACTGTGCCCAATATTCTTTTTCTTCCTCGTTTATATTATTGTTTGAAATTCTCATTATGCTAGAAAAAGCATATACTTTAGCTGATTTTTTAGACAAAATTGAACATAACCTATCAATTCTTCCCTTTACTTGTTCAAAAGTATCATCACTTCTTCTTGAAGGAATAAGCCCACCATAAGCTATTGTATCCAAAGAAAGAACAATAATATCTACATCATCTAACAGTTCAAGCCAAATGAATAAACCATCAATATCAGCTATTTTATTCAAATTACCAAGCAAAGAAATATTTGGTAAAATAATTTCATTTTCCCCATCTAAATCCGAAATTTGCTTCGGTAATTGATAGCAAACTGGCCTATTATCTATAGGAAGAAAAGCTATTCTTCTCACTATTGTTCCTCCAAATTCTTCAACATTTCGTTTGTCAAAGAAATCATTTCTTCTTGCATAGATTTTGGAGTAACAATTTTACAATTTTCTCCATATTTTAACAACCTACGCAACAAAACATCTCTATCTTCTTCTGAATTAGAAACCACAATTTTGCCTTGTTCAAAATTAATAACACTTTCTGATGGTTTCAATTTATATGAATTTGCAAGTCTTCCATATAATTCAAAAACAACAGTGTTTAAATAATTAATTTCTTGCGCTTTTCTGGGTAATTGAACCAACGAAACTATTTTTTCTAATGAAATTCGTTTATTTCTAGCCAAACTTTGACAATAACAATTAACAAAAAACTTTTGATTTTTTTCTGCAATTTCTTTTAATTCAACAGTTATTTCTTCTGTTAAATTTTTAGTTCTTTTATACTGCAACTTAACCAATTGTTTATCATCAATCATATTTCTAATTGTAAGTATAAGATTTTCTTTAACACTGTCATAATTTGATTTTGGTTCTTTCAAGAAAATTTCTTCTAACTCAAAAAATGGAATTGAAGGATTAATATACTTGTTAATTTTAGAAATAGCTGAACGCAAATTCTTTTCTACAGTTTTATTGCTTAAATTTCTATAATCTTCAACTATTTTTGTTAGTATATTTTTTTCTTCTTGTGTAATATCTACTTGATGCAATGCATTTTGCAAAATGTATATATTTTTAACTTTCTCCAGTTCAAAACCCATAATTTGAAGAGTGTTAAAATACTTTATAAAAGCTTCTTGAGTATAAACAGTAGCAATATTGCCGTTTGATTTTAATTTTTCAATCAAATCAATTTTTTTAATATTCTCATTCAACAAAACTTTGAGAATTTCTAGTATTCTTAAGCTGGTATCAAATTTTTTTTCAGATTTACGCATCTTCGTAACCCCTTTGTATTAATTTGATTTTATTTACCAGTTTTTCTCTAAAAGAATCGGGAGAAATTATTTTAAAATCAGCGCCAAACAACAACATTCTTTGCACAAAAGAAAATTCATTTTCAACAATAGCTTTTATAATCAATGAATTATTATTTCTTTCAATAATTGTTTCATACTCTTCTTGTTCATAATTTAAAAAAGAATCCCCAAACAACTCATATTCTACTTCATATACATATTTTTGGATTTTTTCTTCTTTTAAATGGATAGAAATTATTTCTTTTATTCGTTCGATATTTAATAAGCTTTTAGAATCATATTTATAGTTAAAACAAGATAAATACAACTTACCTTCTGTAAAAGAAATTTTGCCAACAATAATATCAAAAACTTCTTCACCATGTTTTGGTGACAAATATTTTATCGTAATCCTTTTATTCATCACACTCGGATTAGCCAACTTATACAAGACATCCTTATTAATATCAGAAAATATTTTGGTTGAATCAAGTAAATTAATTTGTTCTTCATTTTTTGTAAGTGCAGTAACTTTATCAAATAAATCATTAACTACAAGAATTTTGTCCCAAGACAAATTATCAATAGCATTTTTTCTTAATTTAACTAATGCATCTATCTCAGAATCTGTAAATTCTAAAACAAAAGGATGAGAATATAATATATATTTGAAATTTGATTTTTTATCCAAGCCAGATATATCGCAACCAGCCGCACGAAGTGTGTTAATCGTTATTCTAACAGTATCTTTTGAAACTGATTTATTTGTATACGGATTCGATTTTAAAAGTTCCACTAACTCGTCAATAGTTCTACTTTTTTCAAGAAGCAACTTAAGAACGTATAATGTTCTATAACCAGTTAAACTTATCCAAGTTTTTTTGCTTTCGTCTTTCTGTTGTGCTTTCGATTCCATAAAAACATTCTAGAGTAAAAACAAAGTTATGTATAAATACTTTACAATCTATTGTTACTTAATATGAAGACCTGTTATTATCAAGGAAATAGGAGTGTTTATTATGGTAAAAGAGTGGAATGAATATTTTTTAGAAATAGCAAAAACCTGCGCATCACGTTCAAATTGTTTAAGAGCCCAAGTTGGTGCCGTTATTGTTGGTGAAGATAAAAAAATCAAAGCAACTGGATACAATGGAACACCTTCAAAGGTTATTTCTTGTTATGAATTAGGAAAATGCTATCGTATAGAAAATAATATTCCATCTGGAACAATGTACGAAACTTGCAGAAGTATCCACGCAGAACAAAACTCCATTATTCAAGCAGGACAAGATCGTTGTAAAGATGCCACAATGTATATTTATGGACACAATTTTATTTGTATCCTTTGCAAACGTTTTATTGTTCAAGCAGGAATTAAAGATGTTTATTTAAGAAAAGATGACAACTCACCAATCGAACACGTTATGGTTGATGAAATAAAAAAAGAATTATCAGAAGTATTTTATAAAAACTAACATTAATTATGGCAACACTAATAGACTATAAGGAATATAATGGCATAGACAATATGAGAATTGACTCAGAATTGCTAGAAGATGCTGTAAAAAAACAAGAGAAAGAACCCATTCTAAGATTTTACGGTTGGGTTCCAGCTTGTGTATCCCTTGGTAGGAACCAAACAGAGGAACATATTAATGTAAGTTTTTGCAAAGAAAATAATATTGATATTGTTAAAAGGGTTACCGGTGGAAGAGGTCTTCTTCACGATGATGAAGTTACATATTCTTTTGTTTGTCCCTGCGATTATCTAGATGGTGGTGAAAGTATAATAAAATCATACAAAGAAATTTCATCAGCTTTAATGGAAGGATTAAAACTCTTAGGAATTGAAGCAGAATTAGGGAACAAAAAGCAAAGAAGCGCATCTTTTGACTATTGTATGTCTTTATCAACAGGGGCAGATTTATGTTATAAAGGCAAAAAAATAATTGGTTCTGCACAATATAGACATCAAAACTATATTTTGCAACACGGTTCCATCTTATTTAGCTACAATAAAGAAATAATTGAAAAAATATTTAACGAGAAAACTGATGAAAACTCAATAACATGTATAAAAGAAATCAATTCTTCATTAACAAGAAAAGATATAGTTGAAGCTATGAAAAAAGGGTTTAATTCTTATTTTACCAGCCTTTATCTCTAAATTTAGCCGTATAGAAATTATTGCTAGAGCCTAATGCTCTTAAAATTTTATTTTCATCATCAGCAGTTGGTGCAGTTATAAAATATCTTTTTTCAATATCTCGAGGATTTACATAGAAATTTGCTTGAGTAATTAAAACTTTATTTGAACCTTTTGGAAGTCTATCTTTGTATTCTTTATCTAATTTTTCACAAAAATCAGCAGCAGCATTGTGAACCGTACCATCAACTGGCTCACCCTTAAATTCGACAACATCTTTTTGTAAATTGTATCCTGATAATTTACTATTACAAACAAAAGCTATATTAAGCATAGATGGAATACTTGCTTTTGGTTTGCCATCATCGATTGTAAAACACATTAACGAACCGAAAGATACAGGAGATGTTTTCATTATTTTTTCCTTAAATACATGCTATTTGCCAGTATTAAAAACAGTAAAAAAAAAACTTGCTATTTTTATTGTTAAATTACTTAAAAATCTGATACAATTAGTAAAGATTGTATTTTTAAGAGGTTATTTATGAAAAATATAAAGAAAACGCAGGTTTCATACCCGTTTTTAGAAAAACCAGTTGAAATATATGAAAGAGAAAATGGTCATAAAATTGTTTTTGCATATAAAAAAGGTGGACTTATAAACATAAGTAGCTGGGTTAAAACTGGTTCTATAAATGAAAATAACGAAAATAATGGTATTTCACATTTTCTAGAACATTTAATGTTTAAAGGAACATCAAACCATAAAGCTGGAGAATTTGATAAAATTCTTGAATCAAGAGGAGCAATCGTAAATGCTGCAACTTGGAAAGATTACACTTTTTATTATGTAACAATTCCAAAAGGTAGTGACAGTAGAAACTTTTACGATACTTTAAATCTTCATGCAGATATGATGCTAGGTCCTATTATTCCACCACACGAAATTGGTGAACCTTTTGACATAAATAATCCAGAAATAAAAACAAAACGTGAAAGACACGTTGTTATTGAAGAAATTAGAATGAGAAAAGACCAACCTTGGACAAAAGTATACAATAATTTAAATAAAAATATGTATACATCACATCCATACAGAAGAGATGTTATTGGCAATGAACAAATAATTTCAACAGTTACAAGAGAAGAAATCCTTGAATACTATAAAACTCATTACACACCAAATAACATAACAACAATTATCGTCGGGGAACTAAATCCAGAAGAAATTTTACATAAAGTATGCAATGAATTTGATTTCAAAGGTAGAGAAAATTATCAAAATCCAAAACACGAAATAGATGAACCAACCAAAGAAATAAAATTTGTTGAAGATTATTCCAAAATAAACACAGGTTTTTTAATGTTTGGATATTTAGGCCCTCAAGCTTGTGATATTAAGACATCAACAACGATAGAAATGTTGTGTTTAATATTGGGGCAGGGTCAAAGTTCAAGGTTATACCAAGAACTAATCGAAAAATCAGAAGATCCAATTATAAATGTTGTTTCATCAGATTATTATCATTTTAAAGATGGTGGAAATATTTTTGTTGATGCAAACTTTAAACCAGAATTCAAAAATGACGCTATTGAATTGATAAAAAAACAAATAACAAGAATTTGCGAAGATGGAATTACAGAACAAGAATTAAAAAAGGCCAAAAAGAAATTAAAAGCGGGATTTGCAGAAAATTCTGAAACCGTTTCTGATATAGCAGAAAACATCGGTTTCTATATGACTGTTTGCAACAAATTAGAATACGTTGAAGAATACATTAACGTAATAGACACAATTTCTCAAGAAGATATAAAACAAGTTGCACAAAAATATATTAGCCCAAATCACGCAACAATTTCTGTACTAATGCCAGAATCATACAAAAACTAAGGACTTTTTATGAAAAAATACACTCTTAAAAATGGAATAGAAACAATTATAAAACGAAATAACAACACACCAAGAAGCGCCGTTGTTATGTATGCAAAAACAAATAAAGATGAAGAAAAAGCAGGCTTATATTATTTAATCACACAATTATTATTTCAAGGTACAAAAAACAAGACTGCAGAAGAATTAGCAACATTTTTGGACGAAAATGCAATTGATATCAATGTAGAGAAAAAGGCTGATTATATTAGATTCAAAATTCAATGTTTAAACGAAGATATAAATTTAGCGCTAGAAATTTTTGAAGATATTATTGAAAATTCAACTTTTGATGATTACAAAAAAGAGATAGTAAAAATCAAAGGAGAACTAACTGCAGACTTGGATTCAGCAAAAATCCAAGCACAAGATAATTACTATAGAACAATATTTAAAAACCATCCATATGGAACTGGCAGAAAAGAAATTTTAGAGCAAATAGACTCAATTGAAAAAAATGATATTTTAACAGCTTGGGATGAAATAAAATACTGTTCTCAAAAAAATATTTCTGTAGTTAGCGATATTGAAACAACAACCATCGAGAATTTACTTGAAAAACATTTTGCAGGATTAAAAGCTAAAAATACAGTTTCACAAAGAAAAGAAGTTTCTACACTAAATGAAAATGTAGTTTCCGTCCTAGAAAAAGAAGATGCAAACCAAGCACAAATATTCCAAGGCTGGCAATTCCCATCTATTTTTTCACAAGACTATCCAGCAATAATATTATTAAATACAATTTTAGGTTCTTCTGGTTTATCATCAAGACTATTCTTAGAATTACGAGAAAAACAAGGCTTGGCATATACAGTAAGAAGTGTATATGAGCCATATACTTTATGTGGCAATTTCTTTGTGTATATTGCAACAGAACCTAAAAATATAAAAACATCCATAAATGGTTTCGATATAGAAATCAAAAAAATTATGACCGAAATTATATCAGAACAAGAACTTGAAGATGCAAAAAATAATGCAATAGGCAAAAGACAATTTTACCAAGAAACAAACCTACTTGAAGCATCTTTAAAGGGTTATTATGAATTTTTAGGCTTAGGATACTCTTTTGAAGAAAAACTTATTGAAAGCATAAAACAAATAACAAAAGAACAAATTATAGAAACAGCTCAAAAATATTTTTCAAAATCAAGTGCACTATGCGTACTTGCTCCAAAAAAATACTTAGAAGAAGCAAATTTAATTTGTTAAAACACAGATTATTATGGTAAAATCAACATATAAAGTATGAATAAATTTGACGCAGAGACAAAAAGAATACATAAGGAAATAGATAAATTCCGCAAATCTGGCAACATCCAAAAAGCGATTGAAGCTTGTCGTGGTGCTATTTCTCAGGATGAAAATAACGCAGAACTTCATATAAAACTTGGTGATTTGTATATGGAATGGCATCTTGATATTCACCAAGTCCAACAATATACAGAAGAAGCTATTACAGAATATCAAAGAGCGTTAGAATCTTGCGTTGACTCTGCTGAAATATACTACAAAATAGCAATGGCTTTTTACTACAAAAGAGAACTTGATAAAGCCATAAATTATTTTAAAATTGCACTTGAACACAATACAAAAATGGCAGAAGCACATTTTATGATTGCCGAAATTTTTATGAGAAAAGGCGATTTCATTGAAGCAGTAGAATACGCTCAACGAGCTATTTCAATAGCACCATTTAGTTCTTCAAGAGCATATTTTTTAATATTCAATATTATGTCTTTATCAAATAAAACAAAATGGTATAAGAAATATTCAAGGCTTCTTGCATCATTTTTGACACTACCTTTTGATAAACATGCGGTAAAATCTGTTATTAAACACTTATCGTATCTTCAATTTGTACCTGTTCTTTTAAAGACATCTTTTATGATTTTCTTAAAAGGCTTTAACCAAAAAGTACTTGATACATACATAGAAACAATAGACAAAGCTCCAGGTTTTGTTGAATTATACATTAATCTTGGACGTGTATATTATGAATTAAAAAGATATGATGACGCTATTTGCGAATACAAGATGGCGATTTGGCTTGATAGTTTGAATTTACGAGCATACTATTATTTATGCCAATTGTATGAAGAACAAAGAGATTTTGATAATGCTATCGAAACTTGCAAAAGATTAATAGAATTGCAACCACACGTAGCTGATTTCCATTGCAGAATAGCACAATATTTGTATTTAAAAGGTGAGGTAGAAGAAGCTGTAGAACATTATCAAACAGCAATTACTTTAAATCCAAATACACAATGGACAAGCGTTGTATCTCAAACATTAGGTTTCATTTTTCAAGAAAACGTTAAAAACCTTGATGCAGCAATCGCTGCATATCAAAATGCATACAACTTAAATCCTAACGACGTTGATATTTATCTAAATTTAGGAAATGTTTTCTTTGAAAAAGGCTCATATGATAATGCACTAATTGTTTATAAAAAAGCATTAGAGACGACACCTCACAATTCAAGACTACATTGTAATTTAGGATACTTGTATTGGGGCAAAGGTGATATTGAAGAAGCCGTAAAAGAATATGAAAAAGCGATTCTTTATGACAATACTTATGATATTGCATATAACAATTTAGGTGTTATTTATTTAGACGACCTTGGCAGGGTTAAAAAAGCCATAGAACTATTTGAAGCAGCGACAAAATACAATCCTAATTATGCCCTCGCACACTACAATCTTGCTCGTTCTATTGCAATTACTGGTGATAAAGTTGAGGCAGCAAAATTATACCAAATAGCTATGGATATAAACACATACACTCAAGAACTTGATCCAGCAGATATAGAAGAAAAAATACAAGATTTATTTACATAGGGAGAAACATTTGTGGAATTTATTCAAGAAATAAGAGTTTTATATAGCGATACAGACTCTTACGGAGTTGTTTGGCATGGCGCTTACACAAAATGGTTTGAAGCTGCAAGAGTTGGTCTTGTTGAGCAATTGGGGCTTGAACTTGAAGCATTAGAGCAAAGTGGAATTGTATTTCCTGTTGTTGAAATGAATATAAGATACAAATCTTCCGCAAAAATGAATGAAAGAATTATTATAAAAACAAATATTTCGGAAGTAAAACCGCTAAGCGTTAAATTTGAACATAAGGTTTATGAAAAGAATACAAACACACTTAGAGTAATTGCCCATACAACAATTGTTGTCATCGACACAAAAACAGGCAAAATGTTAAGAAGAATGCCTGAAGACATGTATGAAAAGTTTACTCAAGCTTAGATGGTATATTAATCTTTCGGTCAATATAAAGTTAAATCCTTAGACTATATCCCGATATTTTGATATTTCCTAAAATTATAAAAAGGGGGATATAAAGTGGGGATAAGTAAAAAATACTTTACACTTGCTGAAGAATTCAGAAAGAATAATCAATATAAAGAATCTGTCGAAAACTATTTAAATTCAATTTTAATCGATAGAGAAAATTCTGATTCATATATTGGCCTCGCTTTATCATACAAAAATTTGAAAAATTACAAAAAAGCTATTTCAACATTGGAAAAGGCAGAAAAAATAAAACCAGACAATGTTGTTATTCAAAAAGAACTAGCTATGTGTAACATAATTGACGGCAACTTTTGTAATGGAATAAAACACCTTATAAACTCAATTAAAATGGAACCAGATAATACAGATATACAAATGCAATTAGCCTTGGTTCATGAAATGATTGAAGAAGATGATATGGCATTAATGATTTATCAAAAAATCATTGAAACAAATCCAGAATATATTAGAGCTTATATTCAAAAAGCAACTTTATATATGCATATAGAAGACTACTTAAATAGTGCAAAAGTATTCAAAAAGGTTTTAAGATTAAATCCAGATTATTATAGAGCATATCTAGCTCTTGGTATTTGCATGGAAAAACTAGGCAATAGCATTGCAGCAAAAAGATTTTATAAAAAATATTTAAAACATAACGCTAGTGAAGAAGTTTTTGAAAGAATTTCTGGCCTTTCAACTGATTTAAGAAAAGAAGAAATAACTTTGAGAATAGTTTAAATTTATGCTAAAGTACAATAAAGAATAGATTAGGAATATGAATCAAAAACTTGATATTATAACAATAGGTGAAAGTTTAATAGAACTTTCTACTGACAAAAGTTTAACAACAGCTTCTTCCTTAGACAAATATTATGGTGGAGATACTTTAACAACTGCCATTGCTGCGTTAAGACTCGGCTCTAAAGTTGGTTTTATTTCTAGAATAGGAATAGATTGTTTTAGAGATTATCTTTTAGAAAGTTGGCAAGAAGAAGGTCTAGATATTTCACACGTAAAACCAGTTCAAGGCGTTAATGGTTTATATATGATTGCACTTGGACAAGACTGCAGTGAAAAACAATCATTGTTATATAGAAAAAAAAGTGCAGCAACAAACTTATCAATTGAAGATATTTCAACAGAGTACATTCAAAATTCATCTGTATTATATACAACAGGCCTTACACAATCGCTTTCTATTTCTGCAAGAGAAGCTATTAAAGAAGCGTTTAAAATAGCTAAAGAAAACAGTGTAATTACAGCATACGACCCAAATTACAAGTCACAAATATGGTCGGAAGAAGAAGCAAAAGAAGCATTTGATGAAATCAAAGAATATATTGACGTTCTATTTTTAAATGTTAGATATGACTCAAAAGTAGTTATTGAATCTTCATCCATTGATAATACAATGAAACACCTGTGGGATATGGGAATATCAACAATCATTATTAAGTCAACAGAAGAAAAAACATATTATGTTGGACATAATGGAAAAATAGAAACTGTAAAATTTATTGATGGAGAAGTTATTGACGATACCGGCGCAGGTGACGCATTTAATGGTGGAGTATTACACGCACTAGCAGCTGGAATGCCAATATATAAAGCCGCTACATTAGGTTCTATTGTTGCTGGATTACAAATAAGAGGTATTGGAGCAATAAAATCTACTCCATCACATGATGAAGTTTATCAAATTTTCAAAGGTCAAAATGAGTAAAAGAGTATGCATATCTGGTTATTATGGTTTTGATAACTTCGGAGACGAAGCTATTTTAAAAACATTAGTTGAAAATCTTAAAAATTTCGAAAAAGAACTAAACATAACTGTTTTTTCCTCTAATCCCCAAAAAACAGCAAAAGAATTAAATGTTAACAGTGTACATTCTTTCTGCATAAAAGATATTGTAAAAAGTTTATTTAATTGTAATTATCTAATTTCCGGTGGTGGTAGCCTTTTACAAGACACAACAAGTGCTAAAAGTTTGATATATTATCTTGGAATAATTGCCCTAGCACAAATTTTAGGCAAAAAAACTATTATTTTTGCACAAGGAATTGGTCCAATAAAAAATAAACACTTAGAGAAATTAACCGCTTTTATACTAAAAAAATCAAAATATATATCTGTTAGAGATGATAAAAGCATTAACTGGTTAAAAACTTGGGGCATAAACGCTACAAAATGCTACGACCCCGTTTGGAACATAGAAACACCACTTGTAGAAAAAACAAATATTGTCGGAATACAATTAAGAGCTTTTCCAACAATGACCGAAGATATTTTAAACCAATTGGCAAATCTAATAAATAATTATTATTTAGATAGAGAAATTCATCTTCTATCATTGCAAAACAAATTAGATTTAGAAATATGTAATAAGTTAAAAAACAAATTAAAATCAAAAAATATTAAAGTAATAGAAAATTCTTCTAATAAAAAAATAATAGAAGATTTATCAAAACTTGATATACTTATTGCAATGCGCTTTCATGCGTGCTTAATAGGTATAAAAAGCGGTGTGAAATTATTACCAATAAACTATGATATAAAAGTAGAACAACTGGCCAAAGAATTTGATTTGAATTGTTTCAATTTAGAATATATAGAGTTAAACGAAATAATTTTCGAACAGTTTACAAAAAATAAAATAGAATATAATACAGAAAAAATTAATAGTTTAATGTATGATTTTAAACAACTTGAAGAAATTATTTCTTAGTCATCTTTTCTGTACGATTAGCATTTAGAATATTTCTTAATTTCACGATAGCTTGCGCGTGAATTTGACAAACTCTCGATTCTGAAACTTCTATACTTTCACCAATTTCTTTTAAGGTCATATTTTCGTGGTAGTAAAGAACCATTACCATACGTTCACGTTCTGGCAATTTTTTCAACGCTGCCTGAAGTTCGTTCTTAACGTCTTTTTCTTCAAGTTTTTCTAATGGACTAACTGAATTTGTATCTTCAATAGTATCAATTAGTTCAATACCTTCATCGCCAGAATATTTCTTATCGTATAAAGAACCTATTTGAGTATCTTCTGCCAATGTAGAAGCTACTTTATCCTTATCAATACCAAGAAAATCTGCAATTTCCTGATTTGTAGGAGTTCTACCAAGCTGTTGTTTTAAAGTTTCTGTAGCTTGTTTAATATCTTTAATTTTTTTTCTTGTACTTCTAGGCAACCAATCCTGAGAACGAATTTTATCAATAATTGTCCCTCTAATTCTCATGATTGCATATGTTTCAAAATGAGCACCTTTGTCTGGTGAAAATTTTTCTATAGCATCAATCAAACCTTCAACACCAAAACTTGTAATATCTTCAATAGCAAAGTTTGGTGGCAAATTCAATTTAATTCTACCAATTACATATTTTGTCAGATAAATATATTGAACGATAATTTGGTCTCTTAATTTCTTATTTGTTTTATCAGCCAAATAAGCAACCCAAAGAGCCTCCAGCTCACTATCTGAAAGTCTTTTTATATGATTATATGAATTATATTCTACGGTATCGCTCATTAAATTACCTAATAATACCTTAGGACTCTACTACTAACAATTGTATAGACTTCCTCGAAATATCAAATCATATATATATATGAAGTTTTTAAAAAAAGTTTACTTATTAATTAAAATAGACATCTGTTTTATTTGTTTTTGCCAAAAAACAGAATCTTGAGCTTTAAGATAAAAAGTTTCACCAAACAATTCTTTTTCAAATTGACTTTGCTCTTCTTCTTGAATAAAGCCTAATGATAATAACACTTTTCTCATTTTATTTTGTTTAATTAAAGAACAGGAAAGATTAATTTTAATTTCTTTTTCAGTTGTATTATATAATGCTTTTTCCACTGCAACTTGAATTAACTTTGTAATAATTTGTTCTGTCGAACCATTAAAATCTGTATCAAGACTAATAATATATACGCTATCTTTATACACCTTCAAGTCCATAGAAGCAATAACATTATCGTTAGAAAGTCTTAAAGAATATTTTTCCAACATGTTCTTTGAAGAAAATTTTCTATACAAATCAACACTATACGACTTACTAAAAAAGAAATGCTTACGTTGAAGAGAAAACTCTTTTATTTTCTCCCACTGTGGTAATAAGTAAATATTACTTACCAGATTATCTAAATCAATCTTAGATTTTTCGCTTGTTCTTGTTAGTGTATTAATCATATATATATTATTAATTATATTCTCTGATATTCCTTCGCCAATCTTCTACACAGAAGCGGCAGTCTTTCCATTTTATATTCTAACTCTAATCATGTCAACAGGATAAAAAAAATTTTTAATATTTACATTTATCTACAATACATGATATTTTTTTCTTTTTGATTATGATGCTTTAAAACCAAATTAAAGAAAAATTTGTTAGACATAAATCTCATTTTTGATATTTTTCTATTTCTTAAAACATAAATAAAGAAACTATATGTCAAAAGTTCCATATCATTCTTTTTCGCTAAATATTCAAAATAATCATGCAACAAATAAATATGCGGTGAAACATACTTATTTTCGTGTTTTCTAGCATATTGTACTTCAATGTCAACTGCAATTTTCTTAACACCTAAAGACTTCATTAACTTAAAAAATCCATCTATTTCATTCAAATTATCATTAATACCAGGAATAATAAGATATTTAATAATAACATTGTCTTTGGATGCTTCAACATATTTTTTTATACTTTCACAAACCAATTCAAAAGCATCAACTTGTTTTATTTTTTTATAAGTTTCGTTTGTCGAAGAATCAATAGAAATAACAACCGAACCTTTATTTTTAGATAAGGCTTCGGCAACTTTTTGACTATATTTAATAGCGCTTGAATGAACCCTAACAACAGTTCCATTTTGAAGAAACAAATCAACTAATTCTTCAAAATTTTGCATTAATGTTGGCTCACCACCTTGCATAGTTGCTTCGCCACCTGCTTTATAATATCCTTTTTCTATTAAATCTTTTATAACAGGATATGTATTATAATTTGTTGTACCAGAACTATATTCATCAGAACAATAAATACATTTTGCATTACAAACTCTTGAATGAGAGAAGTGAAACTCAGAGATTTTTTTCTCATCTTTAAATTGATAATCAAAAAGCCTATAACAACCATCACAATCATAAATTGTTTCTTTTTTCTGCGCATTCACACGTTGAGCTTTTATCTCAAAAACTTTTTCCCAGTCAATCATCTCCCCGTTATAATCTTTGAAAATAACAGGTAAGCCACGACCGTCATTGTGAGAAATACAACAATCAGTAACAGAATTAGATTCAAAGTTAATACCTTCTTCTAAAAAAATGCAACCTTTTGGGTTCATTGAACACTCCTCTATTCAAAAACAAGAAGGAACAACCACACTGTTGTCCCTTCTTGTCTAACTAATTTTTACTATTGAGCGTAAACGCTAACTTGTTTTCTATCACGTCTGTGTGGTTCAAATTTAACAACACCATCAATTAACGCAAATAATGTGTAATCTTTACCCATACCTACGTTGTTACCTGGGTGAATTTTTGTACCTTTTTGACGAACAATGATGTTACCAGTTGTAACAGCTTCACCGCCAAATTTCTTAACGCCTAATCGCTTACTTTCACTGTCGCGTCCGTTTTTACTCGAACCGACACCCTTCTTATGTGCCATGGTTATATTCTCCTTAAATTACTTTTTATTCTTCTGAAGTTGCTTCTTCTGCTTTACCTTTTGCAGATGTTCTGATTTTATTAATCATAACTCTTGTAAAAGATTGTCTGTGTCCTTGTTTTCTTCTGTAGCCTTTTTTAGCTCTTTGTTTGTAAACAATAACTTTTTTATCTCTATCGTGTTTTACAATAGTACCTTCTACGCTTGCATTTTTAACATATGGTTGACCAACTTTTGATTTTTTGCCATTTACAAGCATAATGATGTTTTCAAAAACAACTTTAGATTCTGGTTCGTTTTCTAATAATTCGATATCAACGTAACGACCTTCAGTAACTTGATATTGTTTTCCGCCTGTTTCAATAATTGCGAACATTTCTTATTCCTTTCACTTGAGCTAGTCGTAGCTTCCGCATTTATTAACGACTTAGCTATCTACACACATGTACAACATAATTGTACACTATGTATAAAGTTTAACTTGCACAAAATTCATTGTCAACACGGCATAATACCTTTTGTTTATTTTATTAAGTTACATAAATAATGTTATAACTACTTGTTTTAACAAAATAAAATTATCAACAGGATATTCGCTTCTAGTTTTGTAACTTCAACATATTGTCTCTAATTTTATTTTTATTAAACTAATTACTTTGTATAAAATATATTTTTGAAGTCCATTGCGAAGGATAGTTAAACTTTTTAGCGAAACAACATCAAAGCGAGGACTGTTTGAGCACGCCAAAGCGTGCGAGTTCCGCAGCTTGAGTTGAGCTTAGAAGTTATCTATCCGAAGCTACAGGACAGAAAAAATTATTTTATACAAAGCATCTATCCATAACATTATTTATGAAGCCATTTGCAAATAAATATAATTTATTGTCTAATAAAAATATGGATATTAAGGTAGAAAAATCAAACGGACTAACGGGTACAATTGAAATCCCAGCAGATAAATCAATAACTCATCGTGCATTTATGTTTGCAGCACTTACAAAAGGAAGAGTGAAGGTAACAAATTATTCAAAAGGTGCTGATTGCATGTCTACGTTAAAAATAGTTCAACAACTTGGATGTTCAGTAGAATTTCTGAATGAAAAAGAACTTATTATAGACGCAACAAATGCATTAAAAGAACCAACAGAAGCACTTGATTGTGGAAACTCTGGAACAACAACTCGTCTTATGTTGGGCATTTTAGCAGGCCAAGACTTTGATTGTAAAATGCATGGGGATGAAAGCCTTTCTAAAAGACCAATGAAAAGAGTAATTTCCCCATTAGAACAAATGGGCGCAAATTTTGCACACAATGATTTCAAACTACCTTTAACAGTAAAAGGAGCTCATTTAAAAGGAATTAAATACAACTCACCACTAGCTTCCGCACAAGTAAAATCTTGTTTATTACTAGCAGGCTTGTTTGCTGAAGGCACAACAAGCATTACGGAACCATATAAATCACGTAACCATACAGAACTTATGTTTGAATATATGGGAGCTGATATAAATGTTGATGGAAACACTGTAAATATAAACAAATCGCAATTAAGCCCTTGCGATATAACCGTATGTGGTGATATATCTTCTGCTGCATTTTTTATGATAGCAGCCGCAATCATTCCAAATTCAAACATAATAATAAAAAATGTAGGAATTAACGAAACAAGAGCCGGCATCATTGAAGTTCTAAAAGATATGAACGCTAATATAGCACTTTTAAATGAAAGAATAATATCTGGTGAAAAAGTTGCTGATATCCAAGTTAAATATTCAAATCTTAAAGCTACAACAATTGAGGGTGAGATAATTCCAAGATTAATTGATGAAATCCCTATTATTGCAGTTGCTGCAACACAAGCAGAGGGTACAACTGTAATAAAAGACGCTCAAGATTTACGAAACAAAGAAGCTGATAGAATTACAGCTGTCAAAGTTGAATTAGAAAAACTAGGTGCAAATATTGAAGAGACACCAGATGGATTAATAATTCAAGGCAAAACAGAGTTAACAGGCGACTGTGAAATTGAATGTTATCACGATCACAGAATTGCAATGAGCACATATGTAGCTGGTTTAATATGTAAAAAACCCATCAAAATCAATGAATTTCAATGGGTTAATATTTCTTTTCCAGAATTTTTAGATTTAATTAATGAACTTAAGTAATTATTTTCTTCTCTTATATTGAGGATAATATACTTTGCTTCCGCTTTTTTCATCAATCTTAAATGCTAAAATAATACGTTCACCTTTATAATCAGCTGGTGGTAAGTTTAGATTTGTAATTTGAGACAACAATAGAAGTACTGAATTATCAAGAGATTCATTCCTTGATTTCGCAATCATCTTCTTGTTTTCTATAATACCATCTTTATTAATTGTAAATTGTATCTTACACTCACCAGAACCATCAACAAGATTTGCATTCCATTGAGAAGAAAATTCTTCACCAATTAAAACCAAATAACTACGCAAATCAGTTGATATAGAAGAGAAGTTTTCATTCAACAATGGCAATTGAGAATCTGGATCACCTTTCCTAAATGCAGCAGGAAGTGTATTATCCCAATATGAATTCACATCTGGCAATTTAACTTTTGCAACAGCTGCCTTTTCTTTAACCTGATCAATTTTCTTTTTAGGATAAGGAGGAAGACAAATTACAACCAAAGCAATTAACAAGAAAATACCCATTGTTATCATTGCTTTCTTTTTGTCAGCTGCTTCTTCTTCCATCTCTTCTATTTCTTCAGGAGATAAAACTCTTTTTGGTTTTACTGGACGACGAACTGGTCTAACAGGTTCTTCGTAGTATTCTTCTTCGTACACTTCTTCGTATACTTCTTCAAATGTGTCATTACCACAATCACAAAAATCTGGGCAATCGTTATATTCAGCTTGACACTCTGTACATTTATACATTAATTATTTCCTTATTTATAATTAGTAATCTTTATCTACTTTTTCTAATAATTCTTCTCTTACAATAATTTCAAACTTAGTATTACCTAACATTGTAGTTTCCATAATCAAGATAGCAGTAGGAACAGATGCTGCGATAAATGATAATACCATACCCATTACATCGCCACCCATTACACCAATGAAGTAAGAAACGTTCATCGCTAACTCAATAAATACAACTGCTATTGCAATTATAAAGAATTTTCTAGCTTCTTTTTTAAGGTTTTTAGAAGATTCAACACCATGAAGAACTACACCGTGAACTGAGTAATCACTAAAACCATCTTGTTTAATTACGTTAGATGCAAGCATTCTCTTTGTTGTAGCAAATGATGTTGCAAAACAATGGAAGGCAAACACAATCATAAATGTTGCAAGAACTAAGAAAATTGGAGAGAATTTGAAACCTGCAGATAATCTAATCCAAGCTGCAGCTTCTGGGAAACATTCTGCCAATGTTTGAGATACACCATACGCTAGGAATGGAGCCGTAATAACACCCAAGAAATATTCAAATGCTGCTTTAACATTTAAGTTAAATATTTTTTCTTTAATATCTTTTAATTTTTTTCTACCAATATTGTTTACAAATAATGTAATCCATTGTTGATAATCTTTAACAACAGCTTGGAAGTCTTCTCTGCTTTCATAGCCATCAAGTTCTTCACCTGTTTCAGCAATAATATTTTTTGTAAAACCAGAGAACAATCCTAGGAATATACATAAGAATGAACATAGGATTAACATTTGCGGAATTAATACTGGCAAATTATATTTATGGATTGCAAGTTCTGCCATTGAGAACATCAATATTGACAAGAACAAACCACCAGAACATAACATACATAGCCTTTGAATTAATACAGAAGACTGTGATGCTTTTGCACCTTTAATTTTATTTTGCAATACAAGGAACTGACCTTGTTGTAATAAAGATGTAATAATGATAAAGCAAACTGCAACCAAGAATAAAATCTTTGATTGTAATGATTTATCAGCAAAACCAAAAGCAATAATATCTTTTAAGATATAAGCCATAGTTAATGGAACAATACCAACAAATGCATTTAATACAGCCAAAAGAATTTCATTTTGTGCAAGTTTTTGTCTTAAATAATTAGATTTATACGCAATTTCTTTTGTAATTAAAGCACGTCTTCTTTCAATATCAGATTTTTTTCTATCAATTTTTAATTTCGCATTAACACCAGCACCTGTACCATAAAGAGTTGCAATATCTTCTTCGTTCAAATCTTCTTCTTCAATCATTGCAAGAGTTCTTTTGTTCTCAACTCTTTTGATACGCTCAGCATTTTTTCTATTTGCAAGTTCTAAAGAACCTGGAACTACTTTAGGATTAACTCCACCAGAAGTTATCTTAATGCTAATAAATTCGTCACTATCAGCAATCATCAACTTACATAATGAACCAATGATAAGAGTTTGGCCGATAGGTTGACCTCTAAAAAGAACTTTATCTGTTTTTGAAGTATTTACTATCTGCCACTTTCCATTATCAAGTTTTTGAAGTGAAACAACCAATTCAAACCCAAGATCTAGCTTAAATTGGCAATTTCTAGCTGAACCAATATTAATTATACTAGAGTCATTGAATACTTTTTCGTTATTCTTTGATGTTATAGTAACCTTCATTATATCCACCTATCTTCCTACTGCTGTTGAGAATTTTCTAACTGCCAAATCAACATTTTCCTCTGATGCCATAACAAGCTGTTTTTCACCCATTACAGAAACTAATTTTTGTTTAACTGCATCTAATTTTTCAGGATGAGCATACAAGAATGTCAAAGACAAATCAGGAATATACTGCAATGTTTTTTGTAAATTTTTTGGCAATATGTCCCAATTAATTTGTTTATCTATCGCACCTTCATTTTCTAAATCACCAAGTACGATAATCGCAGGGGTATATCCATCTGCTTTATATCTAAGTGCATCACCTATAGCTTTTTTAAGTGCAACACCATATGCTGTACCATAAGCTTTACTATCAAACTCACTACGTTTATTCATAGCTTGTCTCATTGCTATAGTTTTATGTGGCGCACCATCATATACTTCATATGCATCTTCTGTTACAACATATATTTTTGCGTGATCTTCAGAATCTAACTTTTTACCAATTTTTAATATTGTTTGTTGTTGACTCCATAACATTTCTCTATTTGAAGCAGAAACATCTAGCAAGAAAATAGCACATACAGGCTTGAATTCACTAAATTCAACCCTACTCATACCAGCAACTGCAAATTTAATCACTATAACTACTACAACAAGTAAAAAACCAAATATTAAAGACTTTCTAAACATATTCTTCTCAAAACTACTACTTAACAGTAGAATTGTACCATATATTCTATTTTTTGTGCAAGTTATTCAACCTTTTGAATGACCAGAAATCTGGGTGTAAAATTGCCAAAAATGGAATCAACTCTAAACGTCCAATGAACATATTAAAAATACATATCAGCTTTGAAACAACTGACAAATCAGAATATCCACCCATTGGACCAACAACAGCACCAAAAGCTGGACCTATGTTACCCAATGTAGCAATTGCAGCCGATATACCTGTAATTGCGTCTTGTTCTATCAAAATTAGAGCGACTGCTGTTATAACAAAAATTCCATAATAGAAAAAGACAAAAGAAATCATCTGTCTAACAACATCTTCACTAATAATCACCCTATTTATCTTCATAGGATAAACACCATTCGGATGATGAATTTTCGCTATTTGCCTTTTCATATATTTGAAAATAAAAACAAGTCTAATTAATTTAACGCCACCAGTTGCTGACCCAATGGATGCACCTGTAAACATCAAAATAAACAAAAATATCTTTGCCCTTAAATTCCACTCATTATAATCCACAGAGGCAAATCCAGTTGTCGTAATAATTGATATTACTTGGAAAAATGCTTCTTTAATAGATGTAGAAAAATCATAAATATTATGCGTTGTTAATGTGACAGAAATAAGAGCAGTAAACAAAATCACAATAAAGAAATATAATCTAAATTCTTCATCTTTAATCAAATCTTTTATTTTTCGAAGAAAGAACACTTTATATTGAAGCGCGAAGTTGAATCCTGCAAAAAACATAAAGATAGCAACTGTCCAAATAATTTTAGATGAGCCATATGCAATCATGCTTGTCTGTTGAGGAGAAAATCCACCTGCTGCAATTGTTGATAACGATGTACATATTGCATCAAATAAAGGCATCTTAAAATATGCCAAAATACATATTTCTAAAAGAGTTAATATTAAATATACACCCCATAATGCTGCCGCGGTTTGTCTAATGCGAGGAGTTAACTTATTATCTTTTGAACCAGGTAATTCTGCAAAAAACATCTGTCTTCCCGCAATTGAAAACTGAGGCAAAATTGCAGTAAACAATACTAATATTCCTAAACCACCAATCCATTGACTAAAAGAACGCCAAAAAAACATTGTTTTTGGATACAGAGAAAAATCAGATAATATAGTTGCACCTGTTGCAGTAACACCAGAAACACTTTCAAACAATGCATTTATTGGAGATAAACCAAAATAAATAAAAGGAATTGTCCCTAAGAAAAACATTAAAATCCAAGTCAAAAGAACTATAGCAAGCGCATCAGTTTTACTTAGATTATTGATTTCTTCTTCATTATGGGTTTTATCCCTAAACAAAAATCCAAAACAAAACGAAATAATAGATGTACCAATAAACGGAATTGCTGCCCAATATTCACCAACAACTATTGCACAGATAAATGGTATTAATAACAATACCGAAATATATCGCAAAATCAAGCTAACAGAATTTAATACGTATACAAGGTTCATTTATTAACACCTTTTAAAATAATTTTTTATTGTTTCTGAATTATCTTTTGTTGTAAATACAATCAAGTTATCAGAAGGCATAACTTGAGTCGTACCTCTTGGGATTATAACTTTGTTTCTTCGTTGGATTATAGCAACAATTGCTTTACACGGAAGTTTTATGTTCATAAGGCTATCTGTTTTGAAATCAAAAGGCACTTCTATTTCAAGGACTTCACCCTGTCCTCGTTCAACAGTAGCTAAAATTTCTATATCTGTTTTTATTAAATGATTTTCAATATCTTCAATTGCCGCACCATTTTCTGATATTGCAACATCAATACCAACTCGTTCAAACAGACTCGCATTAGCGTTTTTAGAAACTCTTGTAATAACTTTAGCAACCCCAAGTTGTTTAGCAAGAAGAGAACATAACAAATTCTTCTCGTCATTATTTGTAACGCAAATAACGACATCCGATTCACCAACACGTTCTTCTTCTAATAGTTCAAAATTTGCACCATCACCATTTATTACAAGTGTATTTTTTAAATTTTCTGTAAGTTCAACACAACGTTTGTAGTCACACTCAATCACTTTGATTTTCATATTAGCTTTTTCCAAGTTTTGAGCTAACATCAATCCAACATTTCCACCACCAATAATAGTAACAGTTTTAACATCTGTATTATCTTGGAAAAACTTATTAGCCAAAATATCTAAAGAATATGAAGAGCCCATAAAAATTACTTTGTCATTCAATAATATTTCGCTATCTCCATTAGGGATAAACAAAGTATCATCCCTCGTTATTCCAACAATCAGAGTTTCTTCTGGGAAACTACACTCTTTCAATTTTTTATTTAGGAATTTTGTTCCTTCAACAACTCTATATTCAAGCAACCTTGCTTTTCCATTCGCAAAATTTTCAACATCTATAGCATTCGGAACAGTAATTATTCTAAATATTTCTTGAGTCATTAATTCTTCTGGCCAAAGTACATAATCAATCATTAATTCATTTTGATACTTAGAACCTCTTACTAATGAAAGTGAATCTACATTTTCCCTTTTACTCACAAAACAAACCGTTTTGAGCTTTGCCATATTATTGACGGTAATGCAAGAAACAATATTTGCTTCATCATTTTGAGTACAAGCAATAAAAATATCTGCATCTTTAATGCCAATAGATTCAAGAACACTTATATTTGAACCAGAACCTCTTACATATTCTAAATCTAGTTTTTCAAAAGAATCACTAGAGTCATTAACATCATCATCAATAACTATAATGTCGTGATCTTCAAAAAGTTTAGTTGCAATAAGACAACCTAATTCATTTGCACCATATATTACTATTTTCATAATAATCCCTTTTTATTCTATTTTTATAAACCAAAAAGAGATTTTTGTCCAATTAGTTAAACTGCAGCCAACTTATTTGAAACCATTTGTTTTAATTCAATATTAGCTGTTGATTGTGCCGCAATATATGCTTTTCCCAATAATTTTTTAGCCTTTGCTGGATTACCATATCCAAGCATTATTTCAGCTGCTTTCACATAATTTCTAGCCAAATTTTCATTGTCTTGAATATCTGTATACGATTTTGCAGATTTGCTAAAATACTTTAATGCTCTTGCTTTTTCACCTAATTTTTCACAATTACTTCCATTTTTTGAAGAAATTATACCCATTACCCTCTTGTCCTTTGTCTCAGCTGCAATAGTATCTGATAAATCCATAAACATTAATGCATTTTTGCTATCATATTTTTCTGTATGAACTTGTGCAATATCAGATAATACTTTTGTTTGTAATTTCAAATTATCTGCTTCTCCTGCGAATGAAACAGCTGCACAATAATGATTAATTGCTGGTTCTAACCTAACATAATCATCATAAATTTTACCCATATACATATGAGATTTTGCTTTTATATTGTTATCTGTACTTTGTTTTGCGGCTCTATCATAATTGTATAAAGCATCTTCTATTTGATTAAAATCATCATATAATCTTGCTTCCTCAAAATGGATTATTGCACAAGCTTGACTATCACCAATTTCGTTAGCATATTCCATCAAATTTTGGAAAGAATATAATGCCATTTCTTTTTCATCTTGAGATGCATATTTTTTTGCTTCTAAAAACATTTTTCTCAATTGAGGATCCTGAGGAACATATACTTCTGAACTAACCGTTTCCACATTTACAGATGCAGGAAGAACTTCCTCTTCTTGTTGAACAGCAAACGTTTCATCTACAGGAAGAGCATCTACAATATCTTCTTGTTCTAATTGTGGAATTTGTGATTTATAATCTATTTGCTGAAGAAATAGAGCATCAACCCAATTTTCAACAACTTTTGACGGTTTTTTTAGAGTATCAGTAATATACCCATCTAAAATTTGAGAGGCGCTTTTTAAGTTAGATTGTATAATTTGCGGATTTGGTGCTTTCTTTTGAGATTGACTTTCTATTAAAGACAAATATGATGAAACTTCAGCTTTTATTTCATCTGGCGCACCTATTGCGTTTGCGGTATTTTTAAAATCTGATAAAACTTGGTCTATCCCTATTTTGCGTCTTGTATAATCAATCGCAACTTTTTCACCATTAGGGAAATAAGATGTTTGTTGTTTTCTTTCTTCCTGCGGATTATTTTCAGCATTTTTAGAGGATTGCGAACTTGGTTCTTCCTCTTTTTTTCTTTTTATTTGTCTGTTTTGTATACCCAAATATGAATTGGCGTAGCCTGGGTATATAGTATTGTACAAATTA
Source organism: bacterium (assembly GCA_017396025.1). Lineage (GTDB taxonomy): Bacteria > Cyanobacteriota > Vampirovibrionia > Gastranaerophilales > Gastranaerophilaceae > Avigastranaerophilus. Next base: position 15,190 of record JAFQNF010000029.1, on the reverse strand, counting down.
ACCGCCTTACAATTACACTTTAATCCGCATACATCTCTACATAACTAAGTATGTACTTTTTCTCTTTGTTTTGAAATACACTATTTAGTGTATTAATGTTTTTTTCACTCAAATCAAAGATTTCAACACTTGCACGTAACAAAAAGAAACGATAAACTTAAGCTATGTTTAAACGGTTTTTAATTCACAAATTTAATAAAAAATATGCACAAAAGGAACTTTTATTCTGTGAAAGAATATATGAAGATATTGCATTTATGCCATTTCATGTCAACAAATGTTGCCATTGTTCAAAAATGCCATATTCGCCACCAGCACTTTTTCAAAGAATTTTAACCGAATTCTCTTTTTTAGAATACCTAAAAAAACTTGATATAATAATGGATTTAAACCAAAAAACAGTCAATTATTGTTTCGGTTGTAAATTTTTAAAAAAACAAATTGTTCCAAAACTGCCCAAAGAAAATCAAATTAAATTTTTTACAATTAACCATTTTACAAAATGCAATTCTAACTGTGTATATTGTGCAATAGGAAGAAAAACTGAAGATATTAAATATAATCTTTTACCTATAATCAAAAAATTGATGAAAGAAAAAATGATTCATCCTGAATGTCTATTTAATTGGGGTGGTGGTGAACCAACAATATGCAGTGAATTTGAAGAAATTGCAGCTTTTTTACATAAAAATAATTTGCGACAAGCAATTAATTCTTCCGGAATAGAATTTTCTCAAACAATATTAGATGGGTTAAAAGATGGTTCAATGAGCATTCAAATAAGCCCTGATTCTGGAACAGAAGAAACATATGAAAGAATTAAAAGACAAAATAATTTCAATAAAGTTTGGGAAAATATAAAAAAATATGCTCAATACCCAAACATGTTATTTGTTAAATATATTTTCTTTTCCCTAAGTGCAAACGAAAATGATGTACGAAAATTTATTGAAAGGTGTATTGATTGCGGAGTTAAAAATATAGTCATAGACTGCGAATCAAATAGCGTAAGTAATCCAAGAAGCAAATTTGGAAGAATTACACCAGAAATTGTAGAATTAGCCATCTTAATGAAAAAACTAGCAATAGAAAATAATATTAAATACAAAATATCATACCAATGGAGCGAAGAAAATAAAAAGATTATAGAAAATAGCTAATTTTTTATTATGTTTTTACATATATTCGTCCGAATTTTCGCTGTCTTGAAATTCTTTTCGCTCGTTGCTGTCGTTGACTTCATTCCATTGTCGTCAACTTCGCACTCGCTAACCAAGTTTCACTTGTACAGAATTTTCGCTGTCTTGAAAATTCCTCACTGCTCGGTCAGTCGCAAACTACGCTATCGCTTCTGTTTGCTTTCGCCCTCGCTTATTCGAACTCACCCGCTTCGCTCAACTCCGTTCTACGGAATTTTCGCATAAAAAAAGGAACTTTTTATGGTTCCTCTGAAATCTTTTTCAATTTCCTCGTGTGTTAGTAAAGGTAGTAAGTAAGGTAAGTATGAATTAAAATTATTTTTCTCTTAATATCTCTCAGTGTATCTGATGTTCGTTCATCATCTACATATATATAAAGTATATACGATTTAAATAATTGCTCAACTTGTTCATTTTTGTAATATTTGTTTACAAACGCAAATAAAAAGCCCGCTTTTCTTAGTTTTCGGGCTTTTTGTTATTTTGTTAATGCTTCTTGTTCTTTTTTCTTTTTGTAGAACTTACGTCGTTTCATCAAGTCTACAAAAGCTTCTAATCTTGTGATATATCCAGCTCTACCTGTTTGCTCATCCATAATCAACGTCAAAATTGGAATTTCACAATTTTCTCTCATCGTTGGGAAAATATTTTGAGACATTATCTCTGGCATACAAGTAAATGGGCTAACATGAATAATACCGTCTACTCCGCGTTCATTAGCATATGCCACATCACTTACAGATTCCAATGCATCACCACCAATATCACGCATTAAATATGGTCTTGCCATTCTATATGCACGTTCCAAGTGTGTTTCACCTTTTTTAAACGCCTTTGGTATAATCGCATCTTTAACAAAGCTAGAAACAGTAAGCGTTCTTCTTGTTTGAACACCCATTCGTCCCAATTCCTTTTCAATATACTGATTAGAAAAAGGTTCTTGAACCAAGAATATTTCACCAGTTATTTCAACATGAATTACTTCTCTATTTTCATCAATTGGTGTTTTCTTTATTTCCTCAATAGCTTCTTTTTCTGCCTGTTTAAGTTCTTTTGTATTTCCTGCATCAATAATTAGAGCCAAAGCTTTATTGTAATGTTTTTCCGCAGTCCCAAAGTTTATTTCTCTAGCACGATAATATGAAAATAAATTCTCAATTCTATCCAAAACAAACATTTTTCTTATTGCAATATTGATAGCTTTTACGATAGCAACAGGATTTCCGTCTGAAATTTCTGACAAAAATCTATACATACCATTAAAGCCGTCGTACAACTGTAATTCTAGATATTTATCACCATGTCCCATCTCGGTCAAAACGTGTTTGATACTTTGTCCATATTCTCCCAAACGACAAATGCCAGGAGATGAAATCATTGCAACATAATCAACATCTTTTTCAATTGCTTGCAAAAAGTTACCAAGTACCATTTTATATGGCAAACAAATTGATTCAGGACTGTACTTGTTAGCTAGTTCCAATGTTTTTTTACTTGTACGAGGAGGAACTAATGGTTCTACACCCATCTTTTTCAGCGCAGCAGCCCAACCAATATATACGTTACCCATATGTGGAAATGCTACTTTTATCGGCTTTTTGTTTTTCATTCTAATCTATACTTTCAACAAATAACCGCCATTATCAGCATTTTGAAGAATATCTTCATTTAATTTGCTTCTAAGATTTTTAATATATTTATATACGTAATCTCTTGGTAAATCTAAAATTTTAGCCAAATCACGAGCATATACAATTGTATTCTTATTTTCTAAGAAGTGATCAAATACAAGTTGTTCACGACTTGTTAAAGCTTTTTTAAATGAGAAATTAATATTATCAATTGCCTCTTTTACAGCTACTTCTTTTGTTGTTTCCTTTTTCTTTGCAGGAGTAGGTGCAACTTTCTTTTCAGCTTCAACTTTTTTAACAGCAGGTTTTACTTCTTTTTTCTCTACAATTTCTTTTTCTCTATTAAAAGATTTAATTGCTAATGTTTGAATTTTTTCAGTTTTTGGAGTGTATTTATCAACAGACATTGAATTTAATGATCTGAACATTACACTATCCACTAAGCTATCATCGTGTTTTTCTTCTTGAATAACTTTACCTAATCTTGCCGCATATTCTTCCAAAGTAATGCGTTCTAATGAGCTTCTCCATTTACGGATTTCTTCTTTGCTCAAGTATTCGCTCATAACCTAACAATCTCCTTGACTCTGAATAACTGTTTTAGGGATTAATAAACATCTGCGACTTATTTATATATATAAATAATTTAATAATCTAACCGCTAAGTGTTTAATCTCATTCTCACTTTTATAAACTTATCATAAATTATAAGTAAAATCTTAAAATGTAAAACTTTTTGCAAAAAGGTTTACAAACTCGTTTTGTACACTAATTCATTATGAGAAAAAATGTCCTCTTTTAGAATTTAATGTAATATTATCAAATGAATATAATCTCGCTGGACGTTTTGAACCAATCTTTGTATATTCATTTAGTTCCTTTAATACAGAACCGGTCAAAACTTTCTTTCTAAAATTACGTTTATCTAATTTCATATCAAGAATTAATTCATAAGATTTTTGCAATTCTGTAAGAGTAAATTTTTCTGGCAATAACTGGAACGCAATTGGACAAAATTCCAAACGTTCGCGCATTCTTTTTATTGAATATTCAATAATTTCTTTGTGGTCGAATGCGAGTGTTGGTAAGTTATACACTTCGTGCCATTGAACTTCTGTAATACCTTGTGAGTTATCAAAAGATAATTTAATATCATCGCTTCGAATTAAAGCAAAATAAGCACAAGTAATAACCCTTGAACTTGGATAACGCAATGGGTCACCGAAAGTATAAAGTTGTTCAAGATAAATATTATCAACGTTTGTTTTCTCTTTTAAAATCCTTAAAGCCGCATTATCAAGATTTTCAGACAATCTAATAAAGCCCCCAGGAATCGCCCATCTTCCCTTAAATGGTTCATTCGCACGCTTTACTAACAACACTTGTAATTTATTATCTTTAATTGTAAATATTACAACGTCGGTCGTAATTTCGTGTGTTTTTATCTCTTGAAACATGCCTCTTCTACCTTCTAAATTCCTTGATTAGATAAATATGATTTTAACACAGCTTCATGTTCTAGTCTAAAATCAACTTCTCCCTCTAAGAAATTAATATCCTTAAGAGAATCTTGATATTGTGCTATAACAGGATCTGGATTTGTTTTCATTGCATTATAGTTACTCATAATAACAGAAACAAATCTTTTTGTTTCTGCAAAAGGCGGAATACCTTTATATTTTCTTACATTACCCGGTCCAGCATTATAAGCCGCAAGTGCCAATTCAATTGAACCAAACATTTTATACATTTGTTTATAATATGTAATTCCACCTTTTATATTGTCATTTAATTGATAAGGGTTAAAACCTAGTCTTCTTGCGGTCGATGGCATTAATTGAAAAACTCCAATTGCACCATATTTACTTCTGCTGTTATGTTTGAAATTAGACTCTTTTTGAGCAATACTTAGAGCAAGTGCTGGGTCTAAACCCAACTCCATAGAATGTTTAACAATTAATTCTTTCACTGTCACTTTAGAAACAGCATCTGCCATTACATCTGACGGGAAAGTTATAATTGCAAAAAACGCATATAAAACACATATTAATACTTTTCGAGCCATGTAAATCCTCAAGTTTATTTACCACGCTTTAGAATTGCTCTATTGAAATTCTATTATATAAAAATAAAATTTCAACTACAAAAGCGTTTACTTACTATAGTCTTTACAATTTGAACTATTTTTTAATAGCTTAATCTAAAAGTTTATCTAAGATTTCAGCATCTGATGAAGATTTTCTTGCATCAAACATAACATTACGTTTCATGTAAGTTCTTAACGCTTCACGAATAAGCTCGCTTCTGGTTCTTTGTTCATTTTCTGCAATCTCATCGATTTGATTTAAAAATTTATCAGGGATTGATAATAACACTTTCGCCATAGCTTTTCCTTACACTTTAATCACATATCTATATTATATACTATCTTGTTAATATAGTCTATAATATTTTAAAAAGGAGAATCATATGGAAAATATTAGAAAACAACATAAGCTAATAGACCTATTTTGCGAGCTTGTAAGCATCCCTTCCCCATCTTTAAAAGAAGAAAAAGTTGCGCAAAAAATCTTAGCAATTTTTAAAGAAAACAACATATACGCAACAACAGATGAATATGGAAACATAAAAGCAAAAGTCAATGCAACAGATTCAAGCAAAAAACCATTATTATTAAGTGCACATATGGACGTTGTAGGTGATGATTCTCCCGTAAATTTAAAGTTAAACGGAAATATTATCGAGACAGATAAAACAAGAACTCTTGGTGCCGATGATAAAGCTGGTGTTGCAGCTTCTGTAATGTTAGCAATTGAAATTGCACAAAACAAAGATTTAAAACACGGTGGATTAGAAATCATTTTCACTCGTGATGAAGAACAAACAATGAGCGGTATTCACCACGTTAAGATGGATGAAATTGAAGCAGAACATATTTTAGTTTTAGATGCAGATAGACTTGGACAAGTTCAAATTGCAGGTGCAAGTTATACAAAGTTAGTTGTAAACGTAAAATCACTAAAAGGTGGACACTCTGGTATTGACATTGACGATAACACTAAAGTTAACGCTGCAAAACTAATAGCAGAACTTGTTAATGATATACCCCAAGGCGTGTATAAAAAGGATGAATTTGGTGTTGTAACATCTCTAAACTTAGGGGTAATCATTGGTGGTGGTATTGAAACTGCCGTTGACAACATAAAAGCTTCTGATATGAAAAGCAATCAATACTTAGACTATATTGTAGATAAAGCAATTACCAATGTGATTAATACAAAAGCTGGAGCAACATATTCAATCAGAAGTTCAAACAGAGAATTTGAGAAAAATCTTGTTTCAGATATCAAAGAAATTGTTGAGAAATTCAACAAAAAATATGAAGGATTAGCTATCGCCACAATGGAGACAACTGAACACTTACCTCCATTTGAAAAAAGTGATGATACTACATTAGTAAAAATGGCAGAAGAAGCAGGTAAAAATCTTGGTTATGATGTAGAAATTTCAACGTTCCATGCCGGTGCAGAAACTCACATCTATGCAAATAATAAAAACAAATTCGGAGTTCAGCTAAAACCAGTACTTGTAGGGCTTGCAGATATATACAATATGCACTCAAGCGACGAAGCCATTGATTATAAGAGTTATTTAAAAGGTTATAGCTTATTAAAAGAATTCTTTAAAGTATTTAATAAGTAATATTTGACCATACATAAATAATGTTATGGATAGATGCTTTGTATAAAATAATTTTTTCTGTCCAACTTTTCATAACAGGAGGTTTTCGTCATTGCGAGGAACTAGGTGACGAAGCAATCTCGTGATTCGAAGTTATTTCAAAAGACTGCCACGCAAATAATATTTGCTCGCAGTGACGCTTGCTAAATAAAATTAGAAACCATATGTGGAGGTTCGTAAGTTCACTTGCTGATACAACAGCTGGGCTTCATCTGTTTGAGCGTTAGCGAGTTATGAAGCCTTTGGTGGAAGCTAGTGAAATAGAACCGAACATCCGGTTGATAATTTTATTTTTATTAGTGTAGATATAAACTAGACTGCCACGCAAACTTTGTTTGCTCGCAGTGACATATAAATAACATTATTTATGAATTTGAAACAAATTCATTTAATTTTAATAAAATTTAATCATGCCCTTGAAATGTATTTTTCTTCATATTAATATAATTGACAAGACTTACCCACCAAACAAGTCACAAAAATCAAAAAAGGAAAAAACAAATGACAATTAACCTAAAAAACAAAGCAGAAATCGTTGCAAAATACGGCAAAAATGCTAAAGATACAGGAAGCGTTGAAACTCAAATCGCTTTATTAACAGAAAAAATTACAGAATTAACAGAACACTTAAAAGTTAATGCTAAAGATTTCCAAGGCAAACGTGGTCTTTTAATGATGGTTGGTAAAAGAAAAAGATTATTATCATACCTAAAAGACAGAAATCTTGAAGATTACAGAAAATTAATCAAAGCATTAAATATCAGAGAAACAAAATAATTTGATTATAAAGTAAAAAAGAACCGCAAGAACCCAACATTGCGGTTCTTTTTTACTTTATTTGACCTTGCATCTTTTTGAGAGTAGAATTACACATGATAGTTAGGCAAGTCACGAAAGAGAGCCAAAATGAGTTCAAAAAAATATTTATTTACGTCAGAATCTGTAACAGAAGGACATCCAGACAAAGTTTGCGACCAAATTTCTGACGCAATTCTAGACGAATTTCTTACAAAAGATTCAAAATCAAGAGTAGCTGCAGAAACGACAGTTACAACAGGTATGGTTTTAGTATGCGGAGAAATCACATCTTCTTGCTACGTTGATATTCCTCACGTTGTAAGAACAACAATCGAAAATATCGGTTATACAGGTAAATCTTCTGGCGGTTTTGATAGTAAAACTTGCGCTGTTCTATCTAGTATTGATGAACAATCTACAGACATCGCTGGTGGGGTAAACAAAGCATTTGAAACAAGAGATAACAATGCAGCAGTTTCTGCTGATGAAACAGCTAACTTAGGTGCAGGTGACCAGGGTATTATGTTTGGTTTTGCTTGTAATGAAACACCTGAATTAATGCCATTACCAATCAGCTTAGCACATAAACTTTCTTACAGATTAGCTCAAGTAAGAAAACAAGGTCTTTTAACATATTTAAGACCAGACGGTAAATCTCAAGTTACAGTTGAATATGAAAACGATAAACCTGTTAGAATAGATACTATCGTGCTTTCTACTCAACACGATGAAGTTATTAATGGAACTGATGACAACACAAAAATTCAAGAAATCATCAGAACTGATTTAATTAAACACGTTATAGATTATGTTTTCGAAAATGAAGCATTAAAACCAGACGCAACAACAAAATACTTAATTAACCCATCAGGTAGATTTGTAATTGGTGGTCCACAAGGTGACGCTGGTTTAACAGGTAGAAAAATTATCGTAGATACTTATGGTGGATATTCTAGACACGGTGGCGGTGCATTTTCAGGAAAAGACCCAACAAAAGTTGACCGCTCAGCAGCTTATGCAGCTAGATATGTTGCGAAAAACATCGTTGCTGCAGGTTTAGCAGAAAAATGCGAAATCGAGCTTGGTTACGCTATCGGTGTTGCTCAGCCAGTTTCTATCTATGTTGAAACCTTCGGTACTGGCAAAATTTCAGATGATGAAATTATGGCTTTAGTAGAAAAGAACTTCGACCTAAGACCAATTGCTATTATCAATCAATTTGATTTAAGAAACTTACCAGCTAAAAACGGTGGTAAATTCTATCAAAAACTTGCAGCATATGGACACTTGGGAAGAACTGATTTTGATGTTCCTTGGGAACATACAGATAAAGCTCAAACATTAAAAGAGCAAGCATCAAAATTAGCAACAGTTTAAAAATAAAAGAGGAGTAGAAAATCTACTCCTCTTCTTTTATATATTTTTTTAAAAATCCAATTTCTTCTTCTTTCGTTTTTAACTTTCCATCAAGTTTCTCTTTTAAAACCGCATCAAACAATTTATTAAAATACGGAGATGGTAAAAACCCAAGATTAATTAAATCATTGCCAGTAATTAAAACTTTTATATCTCTTAGTGCACCAAGGAACAATTCCACTAAAGAACTTCCTGTTACAACATAGTAAACACATATGGAAATATCGGTTAAATTTTTAAACAAATTATAAACAGAAACCTTATCTTTAACAGGATTTTTTTTCATTAACTCTCTAACTTCTTTTAATACTTTTTTCTCAAAAGATGTCATATTTAAACGTTCAACAGCATAATCTGAATTAAGAACCAATAGCATTACATAAATAAACCATTTTTCTTTTTCATCAAATAAATTATATTCATACAAAGACTTGAATCTATCTTCATCAATTTCCATAATTGGATTATTAGAAATTAGCTTATATGCACCACTTTCTATAAAACGAGAATACAAACCATCTTTTTTTATTTCAAAATATTGTCTAAGTTCACCTTTTACTCGTTCTAAAGGCATATTATCATTTATATCATTAAGATATTCCTGCATTAAACTTGATGTTATTTCTTCAAGTTTGAAATCAAACCTCTCTTTAAATTTTAATGCTCTTATAATTCTTGATGGGTCATCTATAAAACTTTTCTCATGAAGAATTTTAATTTGCCCATTTTGGATATCATCATATCCATTAAAATAATCAACCAAAGAAAACTTATTTTCTCCGCTAAGTTTTAAAGCAAGAGTATTAATTGTAAAATCACGTCTTTTTACATCTTTTTCTAGTTCACACCCAAAGTTAAATGCAACAGGAAGCACACCAGACTCAGTGTATCTTTCTTCCCTAGTTGAAGCAAAATCTATAACAACACCATTTGGAAATTTAACTTTAGAAGTCCTTAATTTTTCTTGTACGCTTATAACTTCACAACCAAATTTTTCTTCTAAAAAATTACCTAGCTGAAGCGCATCACCTTCAACAGCAATATCAATATCTTTGATAGAATTATTCATAATCAAGTCCCGAACGATTCCACCAATTAAAAAAATATCAACACAAATCTCATCAGCAGCCGTTGAAGCACACAAAATTGCATTAGCAAAATTTTCAGAAATTAAAGCATCAAATTTTTCTTTTAAACATATAACCATAAAACGATTATATCAAATTAATTGAAATCTTTAAATATACCATCTAGCCCACGTTGAGCAATATAAGAAGTATCTATAACAGGATTTTTTGCTATATTTTCATCCATTTCTTCTTTTGCTTTCTTTTTTTCTTGAAGTTTCTTTGTGATAAAAATATTAAGTTTAGCAATACCAACACCAAGAACAATTCCAGAGTATAAATATCCAGCAATTTGTGAGCCAGCTATTTTTAAAACTTTTGATTTTGTTGCTTTATCAGCTTGCTTAAACATTTCAGAAAATTTTAACACTTTTCCATCTTTAGCAACCTCTTTTGCTTTAGGAAGAAGAACTTCATCAAAAGATTTTACTGATGATTTTGTTAACCACTTAAATGCGTATCCTATACCTTTTTTGCCCTCTTGAGCAACAGGATTATTCATTAACTCTTTGCCACCAAGACCTCTAGCAACTAACTTAGATACAACACCACCCAAAATCAGCCAGTTTGTATATCCTAAAGTATCTTTAATTACAGCTTCTCTTAATTCATTAGGGTCTCTTGCTGACATAAAACGAGAACCAATTGTTAAACCATATAAAAACTTAAATTGATTTAATGTAGGAATTTTACTATTAAATTGAACATTTGACATTAAATCTGCTGGTTTTCCAATCGTACTAATTGCAAATGCAGGGAATGCAACACCCAACGCTGTTTTTGCAAATTTAAAACCTTTGCTATTGTCTGCTTGCTTGCTATCAACACCAACAAAGCCATCTTGTCCTGTACGTTTTTTTGTTAAATACCTATTAACAGGTTGAACAAGCATACACATCGCAGCACATATACCAAGCCCTAAAATAGTTCCGGCATTCTTATTTTTAATCAATGATTTTGCGAAATTAGGAATATCTGCTTTTGGCTTATTTTTAAATGAGTTAGATAAAACAACCGCATTATCAACTAACTCTCCAAGGCTTGATGAAACTCCCTTTTGCACTACTTGACCAGATGCATCTTTAATTGCATTTAATCTAAATGATGCTTGAGCACCTGTATCTTTTGTAATTTGTGCAAGTACTACATTTTTTAAATCTTTTACTTCTTTAGCCAATCTTGCCTTATCAACACCAGACTTTGAAGCCATTTCCTGAGATTTGTCAGCTATTTTAACAAGATTTTCTACAACTGCACTATTTGCTTTTTTAGAAATACCTTTCCATTTTGCACCATTCAAACCTTGAATATTTCCTACAAAACTTTGGAAGAATCCTGTTTGATTTTCAGCATCTTGCCATCTTTGTGACAAGTTTTTAATTGTATCCCCATTTGCAAAAATATTTTGAGCTTTAACACCGTGTGTTCTATTAAAATCACCAGACAATAATGTTGCTGCTGCAAGCCCAATTAAACCAACACAAGCATGAATCAAACAGCTAGAACCTTCTCTGAAAGCAGCTTCTATACCAGCTTGCTGACCACGATTTTTCATCTCAATAGCAGTTCTTGGAATAACCATAGAACACAAATCAACAGCACAAGCACCAAGAGCAGGACTATTATTTAAACCTCTAAGTCCTGTTAATAACGCTGTTTCTGGTCCTTTAAAACTTTGTTTATTGTTTTTATCGGCTCTATTTATTCTAATCTCTGATGTATTGATTCTATCTATCATGATATATGTTGTCTTTTCCTCATGTCTCAAAAAATGTCAAAAATTTTTTTGCTAATCAAAACAGATTTTTCCTTTACTTTGTAACATTAAAATTTTTTTCTTTACAAATCCAATAAAAACATTAAAGTTTAAACAAAATCTGCCGAAAAGTATTTTATAAGGAAAATTTACAGGAATTACAAGATGGCTGAAAACAATATGATATCTAATAACCCTTTTGGTATTAATATAGCACTTCCTAAAAAATCAATTCAGGAAGTTCAGAAAGTTGCAAAACAAGAACTAGCAAACATTTCTGTAAATCCATTTTTAAATTATTTAGATGAAAATGATAAAGTTTTCTCTGGTGAAGTTGCAAAAGAAATAAGAAAATATCAATCACAAGTATACGCTCTTGGTCAAGTGATGAGAGAAGGTCAACCAAGAACAACTTTTAATTTAAAAGTTTAGCTAATTCTTTACTAACTAACTTCCACGCATAAGGATTTGGATGATAACCATCTGGATCAAGGAATTTTTCATCCTTCAAATTTTCACCAATTAACTCATCTGCCCTAATGACAATAAAGTTTTCATCTTTAAGTTCTTCCCAGCGCTCGGTTTCTATATACCATCCATCAAATCCGTCATTACCGTTATATAGAAGTATAACAAACTTTGTATTGGGATATTTTGCTTTAAGAATATCACGAGACTCTATAAACATTTTCTTTAGCAGGTCAAAATTTTTATCGTGCTTTTCTTCCGCACATCTAATTTCGTATTCTAAATGACCTAACCATAACTTTATTGGGTTAAACTTCCACGTTAAAGGCAAAACTGGCTTAATTTCTTCTAATTTTCCATCTTTATTTTCTTTATATCTTAAATATCCACCATCACTAAACGCATCATAAACAATTTTTTGTGTTCTTCGTGCATGGTCACTAATATAATTAAAAATTACGTATTCTGGTTCTGGTAACTCATTAAAAATTTCACCTTTTTTTAATTGATAAAGCATATGTTGCACACCCCAAGACGGATATGCTCTGTTATATACCGGTCTTTTCGCTTCTTGAGAAAAAATATAACCAAACGTATCTTCTAGCGCGTGCCACCCCTGATGACCAACACCAAAAACAAATGAACAACCAAACATCCAAACTGGTGCTTTCTTATAATCTAAACCAACTGGTTCGCGAAAACCATGTGTATCTTTATGTTCTTCGAACCATTTCATTGTTGTCTCATCATACAAACGCAATCTATTATCAAACCAAGAAGGGTAATGTTTCACAGCTTCTAGTCTTTCCTCTTGTGGAAGAAAGCTCAAATAATTATTTATAATCATTCTATAGCCTATATAATCAAGACAAAGCAATAATGCTAAAAAAATAGAAAATGACACTAATATTTTTTTCATAAAAAAACTCCCCCAAAATATTATATAGATGTATTAAGAATTTATGCAATAGATTTTTCACATGTTAAAATAAAAACTTAAAAGGAAATTAACTTGAAAAACACAAAAAAAACCGCAGAAATATTATACTGGATAATACTATCAATTGTAATTATAATTGGAATAACAATTAGAACAGATGTCTGGCTAAATGAACCAAGCTTTTTTGGAGATGAAACAACACTTCTCTCAAATATTAAAAACAGAAATTTTATAGGAATTTTTTCTGCTCTTGATTCGGCACAAAGTTGCCCAACTTTCTTTTTAGTAGTAAATAAAATAATATATTCATTCTTTGGTTTAAATGAAACAGCGCTTCGTTTTTTCTCTTATTTATGTGGAATATTTTCTCTATGCATAATACCATTTTTTAAAGATTTATTATTTAAGAATAAATCACTAAACCTACTTTTAATAGTTATGCTAACTTTAAATGGAGAACTACTATATTACTCGCAGGAGTTTAAACAATATTCCTCCGACGTATTTTTCACTTTACTAATTTTGCTATTATTTTTCAAAACAAAAGACAAAGTCATTAATTTAAAATCAGCATTAATTGTTGGTACTATATTTGGAATCGCTGGATTTTTTAGTTTTACATCAGAGTTTTTAGTTTTTTCAATCTGTTTATACTTTATCTACATATTTATTAGAAATAAAAGCTATAAACCAATATTAGGACTAACAATTCCATACCTCTTTGGATTATTAATTCAATATATATTAGTTTTTCATGGAACACTTACAAACGGAATCATGGAATGTTGGTCAGATGAACCATTTGCATTTGAAACATTCAGCACTACAATTCAAACAATATCATCACTAACAACAAATTTATTGGACGGGGAAATAATATTTGTGATATTTATACTAGGGATTATCATCTGCATAATAAAAGATAAGTTATTGGCATATCTTTTAATAATGCCAATCATTTTAAATATGATTTCTGGATTACTAGATATATACCCATTTACAAATAGTAGAGTAATTTTATATCTAACACCAATATTCCTAATTTTGTGTTTAAAAACATTTGACGCAATACATACAAAAAACAAATTAATCAATACATCTTTTGGCTTTTTTATTTTATTGACCATATTAAGCTTGTACATACACGCCAATGACTACATATATAAAACACCAATCGGAGATAAAAGTTATTACTATATTCGTTCAAATGCAAGAGAATACATAAACCACTTAGATAAAAGAGAAATAAAACCAACAGATAAAATTTTTGTTGACGATCAGAGCGCTGGCGCTTTTGACATTTACTATAAAGAAAAAAATTATGATGAAAATATCATATTTCAAAGTTGGCAAAATCAACTAAGCTTCAACGACCGAGACACAGAGACTCAACATACTCATCTAAATGAATTACCCAAAGGAACAAATATATGGTTTTACAACACACCTCACTATCCAGACATAGTAAGAGTAGAAGAAATTAATGAGTGGATAAATGAAAACACAAAAATCCTATTAAGTGAAAAAGATGATATGGGTGAGTTGTTATATGTTGAAAAAATAAAATAAAACAAAAAAAAGGTCGCTACGCGACCACAGTCTTGTTATGGAGAAAAGGAGTGAAGGAAAATAAGTAATAAAGAAATTTGACTATATTATTATAATTCCCAGTTATTTATATATATAACGTATATACTTTTAATATATTAACATTTTTAACAATTACTATTAAAAAACCGCCCCTTTAAAGGAGCGGTTTCACTTTGTCTGTTATTTTCAACTATTTTGCAGCTTTTGCTGTATCAACAATAACTGAAAATGCTTCTGGTTCGTTTACAGCTAAATCAGCTAACATTTTTCTATTTACAGCAACTTCTGATCTTTTAAGAGCGTTCATAAATTTAGAATAGCTCAAACCATGTTGTCTAACAGCTGCATTGATTCTAACAATCCATAGACGACGCATATTTCTCTTTAGATGACGTCTGTCTCTGTATTGATATTTTAATTTTTTCATTACAGCAGTATTAGCTACTTTAAATATTCTGCTTCTTGCGCCTTTAAAACCTTTAGCTAATTTTAATATTTTCTTATGTCTTTTTCTTAAGACATTA
>JAFQNF010000028.1 GCA_017396025.1 bacterium | reverse complement strand
TAGTTCTTTGTTATCTCTTCATAAACTTTTGTTATCTTTTCATCTGTTGCTACTGTTATTTCTTCTGCTGATTGCGAAACTTTTGCATCTATATCCGCTTGCAGGCTCTCTTTTTCTACTTTTACTCCGTCTACAAGTTCATTTGTATATTCATAGTTCTTTGTTATCTCTTCATAAACTTTTGTTATCTTTTCATCTGTTGCTACTGTTATTTCTTCTGCTGATTGCGAAACTTTTGCATCTATATCCGCTTGCAGGCTCTCTTTTTCTACTTTTACTCCGTCAACAAGTTCATTTGTATATTCGTAATTCTTTGTTATCTCTTCATAAACTTTTGAAATTTTTACATCTGTAACAGAATTTACACTTTCAAAAGTTGTTACAATATCTTTATTTATTAACTCTAATTTAGATGTAGTTTCCGAACTAATTTTGTTTACATAATCATAATTTTTATTAATTTCACCATAAAGTTTTTGTACATCTTCATTGCTTACTTGAAGAAGAATATTTGTTTCAGTACCACCAATATCATTTTTCAAAAATTTTCCACGAGCTTTTTGTTTGTAGTTCATAATTCTATTTTTGAACGGTGTTAAAGCCAAAAAATAGTAATAACATTCATATATAAAATGTTCAAAAGGAATTAACCATGGTTTAAACCTACCAGCCAAATGAAGAATAGAACACTCAACTAAATCTTGTTCATTTATTTTGTCATACAAAAAGTACTGATAATTCCATTTTAAGTTAATTGATTTAATTTTGCCCTCAAGTACTGCATTTATAACATCTTGATCCTGCCATAAAATTTTCTTTTTATTATTTTTTGCATATTCAAATAATAATGTTGAAACATTATTTTTACGCCAATAGTCAAGATTAATAAGCATTACACCAGCATTAAAGTATTTTTTTATTGCCAAGCGTTCAGACTCACGCTTTGACTCAACATCTTCTACCATTGCAACTGCTTTATCTTTCAAAGAAACAGCAAAAAGTTCTTTTAACGAAGTTCTTACAATCACATCGCAATCAAGATAAAGCACTTTATCAAGCTTAGGTAAAAGCTCTGGAAGCTTGAATCTAAAGTATGTAGGTAATGTAACGTGATAATCCTTATGCTCATCACTCTTTTCCTTTAACATAGGACAATCTTTAAAATCTTTTTCATTTATTTGAAGATATTCAATACTAAAGTCTTTAATATTTTTTAATAATTCAATATTTGTTTTATCGTTTTCTGTTAGTCCACCATCTAGTATATAGAAGTTGATATTGTCATCAGCATTAGCATTTTTTAGAATAGAAACAGCCGAAACACAGAACTGTTCCGTATATTTTGAATCCAAACTAAAACAAATATTGTAATTTTGCATAACAAATGTCCCAACCTACCAAATAAATTATACAATATTTACAAAAAAAGCACAGATTGTAATAAAATAATTAAAGTATTTTAAAAAAATACCGAACATGCATGTGTTAAAACAGGTAAACACGAAATGGAAACTTTAGATGACATAGATTTAAAAAAGGTTGGATTGGAACTTATGTTCCTTACACCTGAAAAATGCACCCGAGAGGGTGGTATTTCTGCTGTGGAATTATCTAAAGCACTAGATATGCCTTTAGACACTGTGAAAAAGAAATTAAAAATTTTATTAGATAAAGAAATTATAAGAGTATTCGGAATAAACCCAAAACTTTGGAAGTTTGATGAATTTAAGTTCCAAAAAATGGACGAAGATGACGATGTATACAGATTGCTGTGCAACTTCGATGACGTGGATTTCGATAGATATTTTTCTTATAACTAAAAATTAAAAGCCCTATACAAGTACGATTTTGTTACCTGTGAAAGCTCCACAGGTGGGTAAGCGCCTTAACACATCCGTTTCCTGCTACTTGGCAGGTCTACTTCAATGTTATTAGAGTCAACTTTCCCTATTAATCAAGATGTAGG
>JAFQNF010000002.1 GCA_017396025.1 bacterium | reverse complement strand
CAAAAGTTACAGTGTTTTAAACCAGCATTGAACCTCTCTTGGAAGGGAGAACTATGTCATGCTGGTTAAATTAGAAAAATTTGTCGAGTTAAAACAAGGATTGGCCATAAACGCTCAAACTAATTACTTAATCTCAAATCATCAAACATCTGAATTCCAATATCCATTGCTAAAAATTGTTGACATGGAGAATAAGAACTTTTCCACTTTTGTTTCCACTAATGTGAACGATAATGTTATTGCTAAACAAGATGATATTATTTATACAAGAACAGGACAAATTGGATTAGCTTTTCGTGGTTTTGAAGGAGTTGTACATAACAATTCATTTATTGTATCTTTAATTTCTAATGAAATAGATAAGGATTTTTTGTTTGTAATATTGAATTCTGATTTTGTCAGGAAACAAGCATTAAAGATGGCAAAGAACTCTGTACAACCTGATTTAACGCATGCAATGTTCAAATCAATACAAATTCCGTTTTATGAAAAAAGTATTCAAAAGAAAATTGCAAAGATAATTTTGGAATTGGATTTACAATTAGAGCGCAACAATAACATGGTCAAAAGATTACAAGTTTTGAGCCACACTATATTTAATCGTTTTTTTGCTTCGGAATCTTCTCTCGTTCCTTTGGTCGAATTCCCTTATATTCAAATTTTAAAACCGGGAATACAGAAATTTGAAGGGATAAAACATTATATTGCAACTGCAGAAGTTGAAGGTGAAAAAATAAATTATGACGCACCGTTAATTGAATATGCTACTCGTGAAAACAGAGCGAATATGCAACCTATACCAAATAGCATATGGTTTGCAAAAATGAAGCGAAGCATTAAACACATTTATGTTACAAGTAATGATAATCATTTGATTGATAATTATGTCTTTTCAACGGGTTTTTGTGGCATAAAATGTGATGATGTTGCTTTTGAGTATATGGTAAACTATCTTAATCTTCCTTACTTTGAAAAGGAGAAGGATATTTTATCCCACGGCGCAACAATGGAAGGTGTAAATAACGAAGATTTAAAATCTTTTAAAATTCATCTACCTGCTAAAGAAACTTTGTTGCTATTCAGTAATACAACACGAAACATCCATTATGAAATTGCAAAAATCAATAAAATGACACATCAGCTCACTTTATTGAAGAACCGGTTGCTTCCTTTACTAATTAGCGGTCAACTACAATAATTTGAACCGTCCTTCTATTTATAAGATGGGACTTGTTTCACTACACCAATTGCTGATTTATAAGCAAGGGCAATAGCTTATTTTTTAGTCGTAGTAGTTGTATTGTAACTTGTTCAATGTTTGAAATTTGAATATATATAGGTTCAACAACTGCATTGTATTTTTTTAAAGCAACATTATCAGGAATATTGATAGTTGATTTCAAAAATATAGGCTTTTGTAAATGTTTCAAGCCAGTGCCGTGAAAATACAATTTATCCATTTGTGATTCTATATGCTTCAAATAACCATACAAGTAGTATTGGAGATTATTTTTGGCTGAAATACACCAAGTATCAGTTGAATATGCTGCATCACCATAATGTGATTGAACCTTCGCATTTCCTCCTGTACTTAAAAAGATATTGAACCCCGTGGTTAATTTTTCTTTAGTATAAAGAACTGCTTCTCCACTTGTAAAGAATGGAATTAAGCCTGTTGAATCTTGGATATTATTGACTTGTATTGGAGATTTGACTTTTTCAACAATTATATCTTTCAAAACCAAACTATTTGATATGTCGTTGTCTTTTGAAAAATAGTCAAATGATTTAAGTGCCAAAACTTGTAACTTTTGAACCATCTCGTTATTTCTCTTTACTTGGGCATCAATAGATTTCAATATTCTGCCTATCCGCTTTTGTTCTTTTAGTTCTGGAATATTAACTTCTATGTTTTTAATTACACTTGTTGGTGGGAAATTGGGT
>JAFQNF010000027.1 GCA_017396025.1 bacterium | reverse complement strand
TAAGAAGACGGGTGCGGTAGTTACTGCCGAAAACCATAACGTAATGGGGGCTCTTCGTAGTGCTGTATGCGAAGTTCTATGCGAAAACTATCCCGTACCGCTAGAATCTATCGGTGTAAAAGAAAAGTTTGGCGAAGTAGGCAAAGTTCCCTATCTACGCAAGGTTTTCAATATGGACGTTGAAGACGTAGTTGGCGCGATACGTAAAGTAATTACTAGAAAATAAGAAAAATATAAGTAAAAATTATTTTTAAGATTGAACTTAAAAAATGACAAAAAGAGATTTTAAATTAAGGGCAGATTATGCAATAAAAACATTTGCAAAATTAAGCGAAATAGAACAAGTAAGTTTGGATGTTTTATTAGAAACATCCAAAACGCTTGGTTGCGGCCTTAATGATGTTGTGAAATTAAAAAAGGAGGGTAAATTATGTCGATAATACAAGAAAACCCTCTACTTGAATTCTACAAATCTTTAGAGTCTGAATTTAATGTTAATTATCCTAGTAATGAAAGGGCAACCTATTCTAGCTCTATGAACTTTTCTAATGACCTTGACACATCATTTCAACGTTGGTTTAGATACAAAGAAGGTTTTTCGATTGAAATGGTAAAAGGGTTAATAAACAAATATAATCAAAATAAAAATGGAATAATTATGGACCCCTTTATGGGTAGTGGTAGCACTCTAATAGCGGCGAATCAATTAGGATTAGAAGGGTGCGGCTTTGAAGTTAATCCATTTTCTTATTTCTTGGCTTCTTGTAAATTAGAAAATTACACAAAAAAAGACGTTGAGATATTTAATGATTTATTTAATAAATTATTGAAAATAGATACATCAGATTTTTCTTATAATTTGCCAGAATTATCTTTTAGCGACAGAGTATTTTCCAAAGAGATAGAAGCTTATTATATGGGATTATGGTCTTACATAAAACAATGTAAAACTAATCAAAAAGTTTCTAATCTACTTAAACTTGGTTGGCTTTCTATATTAGAAAAGGTTTCTAATTACAAGAAGGCAGGAAATGGTTTAAAAATAAAAAATTATAAGAAACCACAAGTCTTATCATTAAACAATATTCAAGAGTTATTAAAAATTGAATATGAACAAATATATCAAGATTTATTAAAGAAAAATTGTGTTAGCAATAACACAATTTATAATTCATCATGTTTGGAGATATATAAAAAAATAACGCCGAATAGTATATGTGGTTGTATATTTTCTCCACCATACGCAAATTGTTTTGACTATACTGAAATATATAAACTAGAATTATGGTTTGGTGAATTTATTAAAAATTATTCTGATTTAAAACAATTAAAAAAATCCTCATTAAGGTCTAATTTGACAAGTGATTTATCGAATCTTGATAATTTTATTACAATTGGTGAAATAGAGTATTTATTAAAACTAATAAACACAAATTTTTTATGGGATAAAAAAATACCAACAATGCTTCAATTATACTTTAGCGATATGTTCAATGTGATTAAGCAGTGTTATGAAGCATTAGAAAACAATGGTTTTTGTTGCATAGTTGTTGGAAACTCATCTTATGGGAATATTGTATTTCCTACAGATTTATTACTTGCCAAATTTGCAAAAAATGTGGGTTTTGAAGTAGATGAAATAAATGTAGGGAGATATATTATTACTAGTTCTCAACAATATAAAAAAACTATCAGTTATAAGAATTATTTGAGGGAAAGTATTATATGTTTAAAGAAAATATAGAATATGAGGTTGAAAATTTACCAACAGAAGTAAATGGAAAAACATTTATTATAAATCAATCAAACCCGAATAAATATACTCATTCTTATTTTAAATATCCTTGTAAATTTATCCCGGAAATTCCGAAATGGGCAATATTAAATTTCTCTAAACCGGGAGATATTGTGTTCGACCCGTTCGCAGGAAGTGGAACAACATTAGTAGAAAGTATATTAAATGATAGAATCGGGTTAGGGACAGAAATTGACCAAGTTGCAAAATTATTAATAAAAACAAAAACTACAAGATTAACCACTTCTGAATTAGCAGAAACAGAACAACATTTTAATAATATAATCAAGTGTGTTAATAGCGATAAAAGCTCGCTGATAATTCCAAAAATCAACAATATTGACCATTGGTATAATGAAACAAACAAGATTCAATTAGGGAAAATATTACATTACATTGGTAATATAGAAAAATCAAATATAAAAAACTTTTTTCTTACTTGTTTCGTATCTATTGTAAAAAAAACATCGAATGCGGATGATGTATCTCCAAAACCTTATGTTTCAACAAAGATAAAGAAAAAAGTCAATCTTGCCATAGATGAGTTTTCGTCTACATACAAAAGATATTTTAAAGAAATATGCAACTTTTCAAAATTAGATATAAATCAATATGTAGATATAATTGATGGTGATGCGTTATCTTTTTCTATAAACAAACTAATTGATTTAGCAGTTACTTCTCCTCCATATATTAATGCATTTGATTATGTTAGGACTATGCGATTAGAGAATTTATGGTTAGAAACGAGTACGGAAGAAACTTTAAAAGAGACAAAAAAACGATACGTTGGTACAGAAAGTATAAAACTTCAATATGAATTAGATAACTTGTCAATTTTAGCTTGCAGTGATTTATTAAAAGATTATTTTAACCAAATAATTCAAAAAGATAAAAAACGAGCTTGTATCGTAAAAAAATTTTTCGAAGACATGTTGACAAATTTACAAAGAGTCTATTCTTCTTTAAAAGAAAATAGTAAATATGTTATCGTAATTGGAAACAGCACAATAAGAAAAGTTGAAATTGAAAGCTGGAAAGTTTTAAAAGAACTTGCGGAAAATATAGGCTTTTCATACGAAGGAGTTTTTAGATATAAAATAAAAAACCCATACATTAGAATACCTAGAAAAAATAGAGGTGGACAAGTAATATATGATTATGTTTTAATTTTAAATAAGGAGAAAAAAAATGGCACAAAAAAATAGGTCAAAGGAGTTTTGGTTAATCCCTAAAAGGGGAAGTTTACATCAAACTATATGTTTAATAGATGGAATAATGGAGAGAAATTATAATAAGACTTCTTGGAATCCACAAAAGCAAAATAATTTAGGTGTAAATTTAAAAAAATGGGGTGCAACAAAAGATGGTAAGAATGTTTCTCCTCAATCAATTCGAACTCTTACTGCATCATTGCCACAATATTTGGGTTTTGTATATATTAATACAAAAACGACTCCTAATACTATTTGCATAACACCTATTGGAGAAAAATTGTTAAGTTATCACAAACCAAATCTAGTAAAAATCCCTAATTTGATTTTAGATAAAGACAATATTATTAAAGAATCGGAAATAGTGCTACAACAAATGTCCAAACTTCAGATTACAAACCCCTTAATTTTAAAAGATTGTGAGAATATTTTTGTTTTTCCGTTTAGATTAACACTAAAACTAATGAAAGCACTTGATTATTTAGATAGAGAAGAAATTGCTTATTTTCTTTTTAGGACAAAGGACGAATCTGAAATAGATTTAAGAATACAAGAAATAATTAATTTTAGGAAATTAACAATTGCTGAAAGAAAGGCATTAATAAATAAATTTAAAAACACACATCTAGGGAACATTTCTTTGGTTCAAGCACCTTCTTCAGCATATTATGAGGGACTTTGTTTAACAACAGGTATTGTTGAGTTGATAAAAATCACACCAAAAAACCGCGATACAAAAATTACTGCAATTAGAATTAAAGAAGAATATTCCGAATTGGTTGATAAAATATTAGATGAAAATAAAAATATAGAAACATTTGATTTTAAAAATGATTTAGAATTATGGATAGAATATATCGGGAATGAAAAGCATACAAAACCGCCATTTGAGATAATATTTAAAAACCATCTTAACGAAGATTGTTTAATAGAAATAAGAGATTCAAATAAATCAATTCATATTGATATGATAGAAGACAAAAGTCAAATTACAATCCCTGTATTTGATAATGTAGAATATCGAGTCATATGCTCAAGTTGTGAAACAGGGAAAACCATATTTTCAAAAGAATTTATTTTTAATTACAAACAAAAGTCAATTGAGTTAAGAAACAATAAAATAACAGATAATCATCAAATCGAACCAACTGTTGAAGAACTAGCAAAAAGAATTATAGAGCATTCGACTTCACAAAACTTTGACTCTATAATGTTAAAAAAACTACAGGCACTTAATAAGTGTTTTAAGATAGATAAACTTCAAGATAAAAATTTAAGAGGCGCTCATTATGAATACTTATTCTTTAAATTATTATCAATTCTTAAAAGTAAAAATGTTATAGATGATGTTTTTTGGAATGGTAAGATAGGAAAATTTGGTTTGCCTGTACCGGCCCCAGGTGGGAAAACAGGAACCCCAGATATTGTCTTTAAAATAGACGAAATAACATTTATTTTAGAGTTAACTACTATTAAATCAAAATCGCAGCAGTTTTCTGCAGAACTAGCATCAGTGCCTGACCATATAAGATTGTTTGATGGAGATAAAGTTATAGGGGTATTTGCTGCACCTATTATTCATGAAAGAAATACAAACGCTATGAATTCGGTTTTAAGTTTATATAATAAAAAACTAAATTGTATTACCGATGTTGAATTATTGGATATTTTACTTTCGCAAGAAAGAAAGGTGATTGTTGAAAAGCTACAATTATCAAACTAAATCAAAAAAGAGACTCTTTCGAGTCTCTTTTCTTTTATTTAGTTAATTTTAGCCAGCTGCTTTAACGCCTGCTTCGGTACCAGCATAAACAACTTTACCGCTCTTGCCGATTTTGTAGTCTTCTTTGTCTTCTTCAGATTTTTCAAAGTCAGCCTTTAGTTCTTCATAGTATGCCTTTGCAGCATCGGTGCTACTGAAGTAAACTATATTGACAACTTCTGCGGTTGAGCCACCGGTTGAAATGTTAACGTATCTTCCACTTACGTGACCGATGCATCCTTCGCCGAATGCAGCTTCAAGTCCTAATTGTACACCTGCACCGTCACTTGCTTTAACGTAGCTGGTGATATAGCCGGCTTCTTCAAGGTTAGCAACTGCTTTTTCGGGGTCGCTGGGAACACAAGCAACTAAAGCAACTGCTAGAACGGATACTAGTGCGAGAACAGCAATAATAGATAATGCTTTTTTCATATAATTTTGCCTCCTATTTTTTATAGGGCTATGCCCTTGTTTGTGATACTATTATATCACATCTATAATAAAAAGCAATATAAAAATTTATTTTTTTAGATTTGCTTGAATAATGATAATATCGTAATAAAGAGAGCCCCAAAGGGTTGCTGTACTATTGTACCGCGCCCTGCAGGGACTCTTTATTTAGTGAAGTATAGCGCTAAATTAGATACTCTTTAAGCACGGAACGCGGAGTGTGGAACGACTTTGCTGCGTTATACTGCGCAAACGAGGAAAAAAATCAGTTTGTGTTAGAACGTATTAATATAAGCTTTCGAAAAAAACGCGTTAGTTTAGATGCTAGACGAGATAAAGAGAGAGCCCCCAAGGGTTGCTGTACTATCGTACTGCGCCCTGCAGGAGC
>JAFQNF010000026.1 GCA_017396025.1 bacterium | reverse complement strand
CCCTGCCCAAATTTTCCCCTCATATTACAAGGACTGCTTATGTTGTGCCCTTGTGGCGCAGAGGTAGCGCATTCCCTTGGTAAGGGAAAGGTCATGGGTTCAAGTCCCATCAAGAGCTAATTAAGTAAGTACAGTAAATACAAGTAAAAATATTAAAGAAAAAGGAGTTTAAACTCATGGCACGCGAAAAGTTTGAAAGAAACAAACCGCACGTTAATATTGGTACTGTTGGCCACGTTGACCACGGTAAAACAACATTAACTGCAGCAATCACATCTTGTATGGCAGCTGTTGGTAAAGCTCAAGCTAAAAAGTTTGATGAAATCGACGCAGCTCCAGAAGAAAAAGCAAGAGGTATTACTATCTCTACAGCTCACGTAGAATACGAATCAGATGCAAGACACTATGCACACGTTGACTGCCCAGGCCACGCTGACTATGTTAAAAACATGATTACAGGTGCAGCTCAAATGGACGGCGGTATCTTAGTTATCGCAGCAACAGACGGTGCAATGCCTCAAACAAGAGAACACATCTTACTTGCAAGACAAGTTGGTGTTCCAAAATTAGTAGTATTCTTGAACAAATGTGATATGGTTGAAGATGAAGAATTGTTAGAATTAGTTGAAATGGAAGCTAGAGAATTATTATCAAGCTACGAATTCGACGGTGACAATACTCCATTCATTCACGGTTCTGCTTTAAAAGCTTTAGAAGCTGTTCAAGCTAATCCATCAATTGGTCGTGGCCAAGATAAATGGGTTGACAAAATTTGGGAATTAATGGATGCAGTTGACTCTTGGGTTCCAACACCTGAACGTGATGTAGACCAACCATTCTTAATGCCAGTTGAAGACGTATTCTCTATCACAGGTCGTGGTACTGTTGCTACAGGTAGAGTTGAACGTGGTAAAATTAAAGTTGGTCAAGAAGTTGAAATCGTTGGTTTCGGCGAAACTAAAAAGACAACTGTAACTGGTGTAGAAATGTTTAGAAAACTTCTTGATGAAGGTATGGCTGGTGACAACATCGGTGCTTTATTAAGAGGTGTTGATAAAACTGAAATCCAAAGAGGTCAAGTATTAGCAGCTCCTGGTTCTATTAAACCACACACAAAATTCACTGCTAACGTTTACGTATTAACAAAAGACGAAGGTGGACGTCACACTCCATTCTTCCCAGGTTACAGACCTCAATTCTATATCAGAACAACTGACGTAACTGGTTCAATCAAATTTGAAGGCGAAATGGTAATGCCTGGTGATAACGTTGTAATGGACGTTGAATTAATCGCTCCAGTAGCTATCGAACAAGGTATGAGATTCGCTATCAGAGAAGGTGGCCGTACAGTTGGTGCTGGTGTTGTAGATAAAATTACTGAATAATAATTTTATTAAAACATAATTAGGAAGTCGGACTTAGGTTCGACTTCTTTTTTGTTAATCTTACTAAAGAAAAAGGCTTCATTTTTGAAGCCCTTTAGGATTTGATTAGTTTGTTATAAATTAGCTTTAACTTCTTTTTTGTATTTTTCTACGTTTGGTTGCAGAACTTCTGGTAGTGCATTATTTTTATCTGTTATGTTCCCTTTTTGGCGTCTTAGCATATTCCCTGTATAAAGTGTTTCAAAATGTTTTAGTTCAATGAATCTTGCAATAGATTCTGGACTAAAATCTTTTAATTCTATTTCTACTACTGGGTGTTGCGCTTTATAAGCTGTAGTTACACCTTTTATAACTGCATTGGTTGTTTTGTCTGATGGTGTTGGATATACAAATGTATAATATGAATCTGTATTAGCTTCATCTAGATCTGCTTCTGCATTATAGTGTAAGTATCCAGGTCCGATATTTGTTTCTGTTGAAATTTGTGCCTTTAGTGATTCATTATTTAATTGTTTATCCCATAGTGTAATTCCTGAAAATGCGTCAGAAAAATATTCAACGTAGTGTCTTGTTTTTCCTGCGTTTTTTGAATCAACATTAACTGCAGCTAATTGTAGTGCTTCGTTTTTCTTGATGTTTGGATTTAAAAACTCGTCTTGTGCTTTTAATGATGCTTTCAGCATTTTTACTGTATCTTCTTTTGAAACTCCGGCATATGCCATAGTAAATAGTGTTCCATCATCAAAAATCGAAAATCTTCCGCCAACATCGTCGTGAACAAGTCCTGATAGCTGAATATCTCCTCTATTAACTGCTCTTCTTAATTGGCTTTTTTCGCTAGAAATATCTGTCATTGCGATAAATCTATCTGAAACATCTTCTTTCCCTGTGTGTTCCTGTAACAGTTTTTTTGCTGCTTCATATGCTGTTGTTGTTTCTAATGTTCCGCCAGATTTTGAAACTACCAAAAATTTAGTTTTGTCTAAGTCTAATTCTTGTGTAAATCTTTTAAAACTTTCTGGGTCAACTGATGAATAAAAATGAACATTTGAATCTTTTCCTAGCATTTTCATCATTGCTTCAGTTGTATGGCGAGAACCACCTATTCCTAGTACTGCGATATCTGTATATCCGCCTTTTTTTGCATCTTCTGCCATTGAATAAATTGAATCAATATTTCTTAATTGATTTTCTGGTAGAACTTTAATCCAATTTAAAAATTGACCTTTTTCACCCGCTCTTGATTTGATGTCTGAAACAGCTGCTTTTGCATTCTTTTCATATTTTGATAAATCAATTGTCGGAATTTTTACCTGAACTGTTGGATTTGTTTCCTTTTCTACTTTTTTGGCGCTTGAAAAAGAAACTGTATCATACATTGGGCTTGTTGCTAATTTCCCAATTTGTCCTAAAAAAGTTCGTCCCTGTACCATGCTTGTTTTTGCCAATCCGAACGATTGGATAGCAGAAATTTTCATATAAACTACCTCTCTTTCCTAATCTACAAGAGACCTAATACCCTATTATACAAAAGTGACCTTTTGTATTAAAAAACCTAAAAAATCTTTTTGTTAGTTTTGCCTTTAATATTTACATTTTTTTACACGATAAAAAGTCTTAAAAGTCAATAATTGTAAGTGTTTTAAAAATTGCATTTTGTCGAGTGCTTTTCTACTAACAAAAAAAATATTATTTGGATTTTTATGCGAACGATACCGTTTGAGAGTGTATTGTGAAAATAGTAAGTATTAATAGTTTCTATAAAACAAATTTATTCAATCGACAACAGTCTGAAACAAATAATGTTTATAAATTTAAGAATAATTTAATGGCTGATGTTGTTAGTTTTCGTGCAAAAAATTATGGTATTGAGTCGATTGTAAATCCGACAGGACACTGTGCTTATTGTGGTTGTAAAGTTTATAATGAAGGACAAATTGATGCCTTGGCAAAGGGCATGTTGGGCTCTAAGTCACACCGCTTACAGGGTAATATTAGAAGCGTTTTAGAAAAGCTAGATTCTGCCGTTCGTTCTGAAGAATTAACCTTTGCAAAAAAAGTTGAAAATGAAGAAGAAATTACATTCTTCAAAAGATTTTTAAGAATTTCTGCTGAAAAATCACATTTAAGCGGAAGTGAAATATTTAAAGAAGTTGATGGTGTCGATGGTGAAGAAGCTTTTAATATCTTAAAAGAAAATATGAAACCTTTAATGCTGACTATAGACCATGTTTCTCCTCAAAACTTAGATGAAGAAAATAATAATGTTGATTCAAATCTTGTAGAAGCTTGTTATTGCTGTAATCACGATTTAAAAAAGGGTGTTACATTCCCAGAATTTTATGCAATGTTTCCATCTATAAAAGAGAATATGCCTCCAGAAAAATTTGATTATGCATATTCTAATCTAATGTCATCTGCTTCTGCTTCAACTATTTTAAATAGAATGTCTGCGACAAACTTATTAAAGCATTTGCAACGTTTATTGGGACAAAGAAATGATGAAATTGATAGAGTAAAAAGTACAGAATTTAGGATAATGGAAGCAAGTTCAAATATTGATACTTCTATTCAAACTTGTAAGGAAGAAATTGCTTCAAAAGAACAGAAAAAAAGAGAAGCTGAAGAAAAATTAGATAGTCTTTCACATGATGATGAATATAATGCTTTAACAAAACGTTTATCGCTTGTTCAGCAATCAAAACAATTAGAAACAGTTATTCAGTCATTGAGAGAACGAAGAAGAGGTGTAAGTGATTCTTTAAATGAAATAAGAAATCCATCAAAGAAGCAAAAGAAACAGTCAAAGATAAATATGTCTGATTCTGAAAAAGAAGAAAAAATTAAATCTTTGAAAGCTACTCTAGATGAACTATCTGGAGAAATCAAAGTACAAGAAGAAGCAAAAGATACTGTTGATTTAGAAATTATGGAATTAGATGATAAATTCCCAACCGTTGAAATTTTACAAGGACGTAAAAGTAAAGCTGATTCTCTTGTAACTGCACATGTTAATTTAATTAGGGAACGTGAGAATCTTGCTCAATTGACAAAATCTCGTGATGCTCTTGATTCTCAAATTGCACAATTAAAATCTGATATAGCAAAATACCCAAAAGAAGATTTCGATTCTTCAAAGTATCCTCAGGATGAACAAGAAAAATATAAACGTTATCTACAATGTCTTGAAGCAATAAAACATATTAATACTCACTCTAGTGGGGACGGTGTTAAAGCGGTTATTAATTTGGCTGCAAAACCATTTATAGAAGCTGAAATAGAACAACTTAAAAAAGAACCTATTGTTGTTGCTTCAAATGATTTTATTACACGTAAAGAGTTACAATCACAGCTTGAAGCAGCCCAAGAAAAAAGAACAAAAGTTGGTAATGCAATGAATGCTTCTAACAAACAAATAACAGGATTAAGTCGTACAACTGCGGAAAAAACCCAAGAAGAAGCAACACTTGAAAGTCAATCAATTGCTGCTCATATAAGAAGATTAAATGAAAAACAAACTTATTTAGAACTTCCTAAAATTATTTCTTCTCTCGCTGCAGAAATACTGTTATTAAAGCAAACAGTTGCTGATTTGACGGCTAAGCAATCTCAAATTAAAGATTTAAATACTATTCAAGCTTAATATTGTAACAATAGTTGTTAATTTGCTAAATCTAAACTATTATTTCTATAGGGAGATTGTTTATAAATGCAGTTTTCGTACAAGGTATTAGTATTAGATGATGATAAACTTGTAACTTCATCTCTAAAGTCGTTGTTCGTTTTAGAAGGCTTTAGTGATGTTGTATATTTTAATGATGTTTTAGAGGCGCTTTCTTATCTAAGGGAAAATCAAAGAGATGTTATAATCTCTGATTTTATGATGCCTAAAATGAATGGTATTGAATTCTTATCAGAAGCAAAGAAAATTTATCCAAATTCAAGTACTATATTGCTTACAGGTTATGCTGATAAGGAAAATGCAATTAAAGCAATTAATGAAGTTGGACTATATAAATATATTGAAAAACCTTGGGATAATGATGACTTAATTGTAAATGTTAAAAATGCGTTTGAACGTTCTCAGTTGATAATTACATTGGAAGAAAAGAATAAAAAATTAGAACAATATTCAAATCATCTAGAAGAACTTGTTAAAGAAAAAACAGCTGATGTTATTGAAATGAATGAAAGATTAAGTGCTGTTATAAATAACTGCGCTGATGGGATTATTGTATTATCAGCTGATGGTGTTATAACAGACGTTAATCCTGCGTGTGAAACGTTATTTGGTTTGTCTGAAGATATAATAAAGTCAAAAAATATAAAAGAATTATTTATATCAGATGCAATTGATTGGGCTTCTGTACTAACAAGTGAAGATGAAAATTTGTTGAGAGAAATAAATATTTTGAATGTGGTTAATGGGAATAATATTCCTGTTGAAATTAGTTCTTCTTTTATTCCTCAAAAAAATGAAAATGATAATGCAAAATATGTATTTGTTATTAGAAATGTTAATTTCCAAAAAGAGATGGAACGATTAAGAGAAGATTTTATTGCCACATTAACTCATGATTTAAGGACACCTGCTGTTGCCGCAATTCAAACACTGGAATATTTTTTGAATGGAAAACTAGGCTCTTTAACAGAAAAACAGCAGATGCTTCTTGATACAATGAAAAAGAGCAATGAGGATATGCTTGGGCTTATTAATACGTTGCTTGAAGTTTATAAATATGAAGCTGGTCGTTTAAAACTTTTAAAAACTCCATTTTCTTTTGAAAAATTAGTTGATGAGTGTATTGAACAGATAAGTCCTATTGCATTAAGTAAAAATCAAAAAATTGAAAAAAATTATAAAAATCTACAAATTGCTGAAATATTTGCAGATAGGAATGAAATAAGAAGAGTAATCATAAATCTTTTGGGTAATGCAATTAAGTATACTCAAGATGGTGGTGAAATAGAAGTTCGTGCTGAAATAGATGAAAATGATTTGAGATTTTCTGTAAAAGATAATGGTGAAGGTATTTATAAACAGGATATTCCTAAATTATTTAAACGTTTTTCACAAGGCACGCAAGAAAAGCGCTCTATTAGTACAGGACTTGGTTTGTACCTATCTAAGCAAATTATTGATGCTCACGGCGGAAAAATATGGCTTGAAAGTGACAAAGGAAAGGGTAGTGAATTCTTTTTTGTGCTTTTAGATTCTGTTATGACTAAAGAAAAGGAACCGTTATGGACAACATAAAAGTTTTGTTAGTTGAAGACCATAAGATGGTAAGGCTTGGTTTGTCTCTTGTCTTTGAAAATACAGATGGAATAACTTTAGTTGGTGAAGCTGATAATGGGAAAAATGGTGTTGAACTTGCTTTAAAATTGACACCAGATGTTGTTTTGATGGATATTGGACTTCCCGAAGTTGATGGTATTCAAGCAACTGCTATGATTAAAAAATCAAATCCTAATATGAAAATTTTGATATTTACGTCAAGAGATTCAGAAGATGATGTGTTTGATTCTTTAACTGCAGGGGCTGATGGTTATATTATGAAAGGCGCAAATGAAAATCAAATGATTAGCGCTATAAAAGCCGTTGCAGAAGGGACAGCTTGGCTTGATCCAGCTATAGCAAAATTGGTTCTTTCAAATGTAAGAAAACAAACATCTGTTCAAGTTACTGGTGTTGTTCCTTCTAATAATCTTGCGAAAAATACTTATGGTTTAACAGAAAGAGAATTAGAAGTTTTAGCATTAATTGTAGAAGGTTTAAATAACGCAGAAATTGCAAAAAAACTTGTTATTACAATATCAACAGCAAAAGCACATGTGCATAGTATTTTGCAAAAATTATATGTTACTAACAGAACACAAGCTACAATTCAGGCGGTTAAAGAAGGTTTGATTTGATGAAAAAATTCTTTCTTTTTTCTGTTTTATTGCTTGCTTTTTGTTCATCAATTTCTTTTGCAAAGAATGATGCTCCAGATCCTTTGTATTTGGCAACACCGCCGTTGGACGCATCTAAAATAGAAGTAAAGATGAAAGAGAAAGATCCTAGAACATTAAAAGAAAAAATGAGGGCAAAGCTTCATCTTCCTCCTTCTAAAAAAGTTTATATTCATAATATTGATAAATCTAATCAACCGATGACAATGGATGATTATTATCAACTTGCTGCAGAAAAGAAGCGTAAAGATTTTGAGGTTCCAACACCTGTTTTTACAGCTGAAGCTGGTTATGTATATCAAGACCCTAAATTTAGAGTTATTAGATATAATATGCCTCCTGGGCAAAGAAATATTGATTTAACGAAGCTAGTTTCTCATAGAAGAGCGTCAGCTCCAGGTATTTTATCTCCAGATAAAACAAAGATGGTATACACAGTTAGTATGTTTTATCCAAGATTTAACCAAACAGCATCAGCTGCATATTACATTCCGACAGAACCTAATGACGCTTATGATGTTCTTTATAATACAAATGTTGTTCAAGGTGATGTTAATCCAATAGTTACTGTTGGAATGGATGAGATGCAAAACTTCCAATTTAAAACATTATTTCCAATTGATTGGTCGAAAGATAGTAAAAAAATCGCTTTTAAGGAAAAAATTGGTTCTAATTTAAGTGAAACTTGGAAGACAAATGTTATTATTTATGATTTTGAAGAAAAATCTTGGAAACGTTTAACTGCTGTTCGTGAAGCTATAATATATTGGTGGCGTTATAATAGACAAATTGAGCTTAAAGATTATATGTGGGATATTTTCCCTATTGGTTGGGATAAACAAAATCCGAATAGACTTATTGTATATGCATATGCGTTTACATCAACTAAGCCTATGTTTTTAGGAACTTGGAGTATTGATTATAACGAAGAAAAATCTCAATTAGTATCAATAGACAGCACTAATGTTGAAATAGATTTAAATGGCTTTGGTTTAAAAGAAGTAAAACTTGAAAATTAGTACATTATCTTATTAAATATTTCAACGCTTTTTCTTATATCTTCTTCGGTAAACATCTCAAGGACAAATGATGGATTTACATTGCTGTTTTTTATCATTGTTAGAATTTCATTATAATCAAGAGTTCCATTTTCTAAGTTAGAATGGTCGTCATTAGTTCTAAAATTGTTATGTATATGAAGATGGTGTAAATTGTCCCCATATGCTTTTATCCATTCTGTAACGGTTGTATCGTGCGCATATAGGTTAACGTGGCCAGCATCAAGAGCCAGTTTTAAGTTTGGAGAACCAATTTTTTCAAATAAATCTAGACAGAATTGTGGTTCTGTTTCAAAAACATTTTCAATAACCGCAATAATTCCAGCCTTCTCAAATTCTTTTATAAACTCTTTCCAGAAAGAAATGAAATTCTTTTTGAAAATTTCAATTGAACCATAATGTTTTGTGCCTTTATTTCCTGTGTGATACAAGATAGTGTCAGCATCTAATGCTTTTCCAACTTCATATGATTGATAGCATCTTTGTTCTGCAATTTCTCTTAAAAGATAGTCTTGTCCTGCTATATTAATATCGGAAAACATCGCATGGACTGTTACACGGTTATTGAAACCTTCTAAATCACTTTTTAATATATTTATAGTGTCCGCAACAGTTAATCCTTTAGTTTTATATATAGGAAGTCTGCTTATTTCTATTCCCGTATTTAATTCTTTTGCAAGTAAAACAGATTCTCTTATTGTCTTTTTTGCAGAAGAAGATATTAATAGTTTTTTGTTATTTTTCATTTCAGTTAGTTTGTTTTATTACTTCTAGGCTTATTCTTTGTGAAAATTCGTTAATTACATCAACTAATATTGATGATAATTTTTCTTCTGAGAATTCTTCAAAATCATAAGTTAATCTTCTTATAACTGGGTGAGAATTTTCTTCTGAATGTTTTATGTCTATAATTACTTTTATGTAAGTAGGGTATGTTATTGATAGTTCGCTAACAATATCTCCTTTTGAAATTTTGAAAACACTTTCGTTTTCTGTCATATCATATTTAATTTGTGCATCTTTGATTTTTTCTGCATATGTTGTTTGTACCTGATAGAAAACCGGTGCAACAATTTTTTCGAATCCTGCATAGAATTCTTTTTTGAAATCCTTATATTTTTTTCCTCTTTCATCTTTAACAACTATATGCCCTGTCATTGCACTATTTGTTAAATCATAGTGAAAATTAAAATCTTCATCTTTCGAAATTTGTTCTTTCATACTTTGGTATAAAATTGGTTCCATTTCTTCAAAAGATGATGTTATTTCTGCTGCATTTGCATATATTTTACACTCGTTAGCCAACGCTTTCTTAATTCTTTCTGCAACAGATTTTGCACCTTGGATGCCTGCATTATATAAAATTAAATAAAAACCAGAACTTTTACCTTGGGCAACTATATCGTTTCCTCTTGGTATTGATTTTACAACTGCAGATATTTTGTTCATGTTTAGACGTTTTTTGTTCAAAGATGTTGGTCTTAAATACATGAATATAGTATTTTCAAGGTTTTCTTCAATGCTTTTACTGAAGAAATTCCTTAAAGCTAATGGGGCTTTATCTTTTACATATATACCAGTTTGTTTATCTAGTATGTTTGCAGATATCAAAATTTGGTTATTTATGTCTATTTGTTTATAAAGTACTGATTTTTGCAGAGTCAAAAATATTCTCATTAATACTAATGAATCAGGGTCTGTAAGAAAGAAGAAGTCATCTATTCCATTATCAAAAGCAAAGAATAGAATATCTTCAACTAAATTATCCATAACAAAAATAATTGGAACTTTATCTAGTGCATTAATTGCTCTTATTTCCTTTACGATTCCAGCAGAATCGGATTTTGAACAATATAAAATTATAATAGATGGCTGTGTTGAATTCAAAACGGAGATTGCTTCTATATAAGAAACAATTCTAATTGTATCGCATTCACGCAAAAGCTTTATTTTGTCAGTAATTTGTTTACCAACCTCTGTGTTATTTGAGATAATTAAAATTGAATTGTTTTTCACAAAAACCACCTTTTGATGTTTTAGAACATACCTTTTTTACGGAAGTATACAACGACTGCTATCGATAAAAATATTGATAAAGCTACAACAATTATAAAACCATAAGGTGTATTTCCAAATGGAACTTTTACGTTCATACCCCATAATCCACCAATCATTGTTGGAATTGACATAATAATTGTTATTGCGGCTAAAAACTTCATTACTAAGTTTAAGTTGTTATTGATAATAGATGCAAAACCTTCCATCATTGCTTCTAAAATCATTCTGTGCATATCAACCATTTCAACAGCCTGTTTAGTATCAATGATAACATCTTCTAACAAATCCATATCTTCTTCAGTTGTCTTTAGGTAATTAACAGAAGATGTTGATTTTGTCATTTTCATTATCTTTTGAAGCACAATATCGTTATCTTTTAGTGCTGTTGAAAAGTAAACTAACGTTTTTTGTATTTCCATTAATTGGAATAAAGCTTTATTGTTAGTCGCTTTTTGAAGTTCTGTTTCAATATTTTCTGTTGTTCTGTTGATAATATCTAAATATTTTAAGTAGAATTTTACAGAACGATACAAGATTTTAAGCATAAACTCTGTTTTGTTTCTTGTGTCGAATGTATATGTTGTTGTTTCATTAAAAGAAGCAAGAATATTATTATCTTTAGAACATACTGTAATTATTGATGTTGGAGTATAAATAATACCTAATGGCAACGTATCGAAGCATCCATCATCTGTCATAATTGGCAAATTTGTGATGATAAGTATATTGCCATCTTCAATTTCAATACGTGATCTTTCGTCTAAGTCTAAAGAATTTCTTAAAAAGTCTTCATCTAATCCTAAAACTAAAGAAACTTGCTTTATTTCTTCTTCTGTTGGATTGATAAGGCTAAACCATGAACCTGAAACAGCTTCACTTATACTTAATTTTGTAAGTTTTTTATTATCCTCTGTCTTGAATATCTTAATCATATTGCTATTCTCAGATTCGTATTTATATGTCAATTAAAGCATAAATCCGCTGATTTTGGAAGTATTTATATAAGAAAAGACACATACATTTGTATGTGTCTAATTCGCTTTAAATTTGCCTAACCCTAATCGAGCAATGACTCAAGTATTGCTGCATTCTTTATTGCCAGAGCATTTTCTCTGACTTTATTTCTGTGAATATATGTTCTTAAAGCTTCACGAATTAATTCGCTTCTAGTACGATTTTCATTATCTGCAACTTTATCAATCTCGCCTAAAAAATTCTCGGGCATTGAAATCAAAACTCTAGCCATAAAAATCCTCCTCCGTTTTCCTATATATAAAAACAAAATTTGATTATAAAAATTGACTAAAATTTATATATAATTGCTATATTTGTTAATAAAAATTAATATTTATTTCTATCGTTTAATTTTTTACTATTTAGTAAGTCTGAAAGAAGTTGCTGGTCTGTTATATTCGTATTTTCAGCTTTCTTTTCTTTTAACAGATTTTGGAATGCTTCGTTTTTATATATGAAGTGATAACGTCTGTTTTTTCCTTTTATTCCGTATAAAGATTCAATTTCTTTTGGCAACTTTATGTAGTATAGAGATATTTCTTCTTGATTTTTAGTTGTAATATTATTCTCTATACAAATTAGCGTTAAAATTGTATTTAGTTCATCTTTTGGTGAATAAATGTTGTTTTGTTGTATAAATGATAAATAATCGTTTGCTGCTTCTTTGATGAATTTTATAGCATTTGGGAATACTATGTTTGCAAGTAGTGTATTTATTTTAAATTTTAGAGCTGAACAAATTATGTCATTGTTAATCCCTTGTTTTGCAATGGCATCTGTTTTTACGATTAAATTAAAGATGCTATTATATGTTTTTTCATCTAGTTGCATATTTTTGTTATAAAAACTTTCGTGGTCTTTTTCAAATGCTAACCAAAATTCAGTCATATTTCCAGATTCGAGACAGTTGTTGTATTTATCTTTATATTGAGGATAAGTAGATAAAATTGCTTGAATAAAGAAATAGTCAAAAAATGCAATTCTTTCATCTCTTAGTAATGAATCTTTTGCAACTAAATTATGTATAGTCCAGTCTAAAGTATTGAATTTATCAACTAATTTTTTTAGTGGACCGTCGTCATTTTCTACCCCATAATAGTCAAAAATGAAATCTGATACTTCATATGCGCTTAGTTCCATAGGGTTTCTTATGTGTTCTGCTAAACGATATAAATCTGAATATGAACTTGTTAAGTCAATACTTCCTTGGCTTAAGTATCTAACAAGTGCATCTTGATAATGTTTTGCGTCAAAATTGCTAATATCAGCATATTTTTGAGCATTGTCCCAAAATGAAACATTTAAACCTAAGGTTTTATTATCTATTAACAATTTTGCGTATGAATCTGTTCCCATTGATTTGCAAATTTGTGCATTTTTTTCAAAATGATCTAATTCGTGAGCAATAATAGCAATTGTTTGTTCTATGCTTGTTTTGTACAAAACTTCTTTGTTTACGTGTAAGTTGCCGCTGCTTATATTAAAGTATGCGGCAACGTAGCTTCCTTGTGTTTTTTGTTTTGCATTCTCATCTTCAATCACAACATTAATGCTATGTTCTGGGAAACCTTTATATTTTAATATTTCTTTTACGATAACTTCTGCAGATGTTGTACTCATTGCAGGTTGTTTTCTTAATGCATCTAATAATTCTAAAAATGTAGAATCATCCTTATAATTTATTTTTCTCTTCTTTTCATAGGAAGGAACTGTTTGATAATAATAGGTTTGTTGTTGCGTTGTTTGTATTACTTCTGGTGCTTTTTGAAAACTATTAGAGGTTGTTTCTTCAACTACTTTTTTATTTGATACTGTATCGTTTGTGTATTCAAGCATTTCTTCAAATGTTTTTGATTGCTTGATTTTCTTAATATCATTAGGTGTTGCTGCATAAACAAAAAATGCAATTATAAACGCAGTAAAAATGAATAAGAACCTTAAAGATATAGGTTGTTCTTTTTTCTTGTTCGCTGCCATTGAAAAATCTCCCTCTCAATAGTTAATTATAACACATCAAGGGTTATTCTGGAATAATATCAATAAAACTATGCTTGATAGTCAACACCACCATATTTTGGTGTTGAACGCTTGATATCACCAGCTAATTTCTTTTCTAATGCTTCAATCCACTTATTTAAAACAGAAATTTTAGTT
The DNA here is from genome assembly GCA_017396025.1 of bacterium. GTDB lineage: Bacteria > Cyanobacteriota > Vampirovibrionia > Gastranaerophilales > Gastranaerophilaceae > Avigastranaerophilus. The sequence continues at coordinate 73,084 of JAFQNF010000026.1, read as the reverse complement.
TCATTTGCTTTGTTTTGAAGTTCAAAACAATCTGCTTGTGCAAAAGAAGGTCTTAAAGGTTGGCTATTTCCAAAAGAAACAGCAGATAGCATCTGGCTTGAATTTTGAACCATTTGCGAAGTTGCTATATTTCTCGCAAGTATTGCGTTTTGCATTGCTCCGTATGATGTTATCATTACTTTCCTTACTCCTTACGTAGATATTATAACATACCTATTCATTCATTTAAAGTGTGCACAAATTTTTTTTTGCTAGTTCTTTTTCATATTCTGTTTTTACGTGAAAGTCATTTTTTCCATTTTGGTGTTTTTCTCTATATTTAAACATTGCTTTTGGTACGATATAACCTAATGCTAGACAACATAGACCTATATTTAACACTGTTGAAGCCACTTTTAAACCTTTTATCTTGTCTAAATATTTGCTAACAGTTTGTTTTGACGGTTCTTTAAAATCTATAAATTTGTTTAATTCTTTTGTTAATTTTTGTATATCTTTTGGGTCTATATATTTTCTTGTGTCGATTAATACGTCTCCACTTTTTGTTTTTATTGTTGAAATTATTCCTGATTGCTTTGCAGCTTCTACAACTGGGTGTGTTTGGTTTTTAAATATAAAATCGTACAAAGCATTAATGTCTGTATTAGAAGAAAACTTTTGTGTGAACTCCTTAACTTGTGTTTTTAATTTTGAATTTTTTAAAATATCTTTTGCATAGTCTGAAGAAATAAGTTTTGCATCTAATCCAATTGGAGTTTTAAATAATTTTTCTGCAGCAAAATCTATCCCTTTCTTTATCATTTTATCTGCGCCATATACAAAGAATAAGAACGAACCTTCTTTAATTGCATACTCTGCAAATTCGCCTTTTGTTCTTGCTCCGGAAAGTCTTTCTGCACTTATTCCCATATCTAGTAACATCATGTTTTTAACAGGGTTAAGCATTATTTCTTCTGCTGCTTTGATAACAGCTGCAGAACCAAATGATGGATTTTTTTGTTTCTTTGGTTGTTCTATTTCTGAAAAAACATTGCTTTTTTCAAATAATTCATAATTATGAGTGAGCACAGTTTTGTTCATTTGTTTTGCAATGTATTCTTTTTCAATGTTTTTCTTTGTTATTTCTTGTTTGAATTTTGTTAGTCCAAAATAAGATAGCATTGTTAAACCCATTGCAATACCAAATTTTGCAATGTTTAAACTTTTTGTTTTTCCTAAATTTTTTCCTGCGTCTGTTAGCGATTTTTTTATTGTGTCTGTTGGTGCATTTTCAACTGCTTTTTTAAAATAAGCACTATTTTTAACAACCCTTACGTCTACTGCTGGGTCTAGTCCTGCTTTTTTAAATAAAGTCATATCTATTAATTTTTTATATGCTGGTATCCCGAATAACCATAGTGCGCCAGTTCCGACTTCATCTATTAGTCTATCTTTCCCTTCAATGGCGCCACCAGCATCATAAGAAAAATATGTACATCCTGCGCTGTTACATAAATCCTTTACTGCTAAAGGAATTTTAGAATTTGGTGAACCTAGTTTTGATACGAGTTGAGAGCTTATATTCATTGTTAATTAAAGCCCCCAAATCATATTTTGTAGGTCTAAGAATATTTTATTTACTTTACTTTTACTATATAAAAATTTAGACATTACTTACTTACCTTGCTTTTTTTATAAAGTAAGATTTTTGTTTGAAATTGTCTAATATCTCGCCATTGTTATTTTTTGTTACGATAATTAAGGTACAGGGTCATATCCGCCAGGATGAAAAGGGTGGCATTTTAAAATTCTTTTTATGCCAAGAAAACCGCCTTTTAGCACTCCGTATTTAATAATTGCTTGTTTCGTATATTCAGAACAAGTTGGATAAAATCTACATACTGGTGGGGTTAATTTTGATATCGTTTGATAAATTTTTATTAAATAAAGAAAGAAGTTTTTTATCATTAGAATATAATAATCTCCGGTTCTTGTTCATTTTTTAATTCTTTTAAACTTGCTGGAGAATGTTGTATTAAGCAATATCTCTTTCCTGAATCTATTAATAAATATGGTATTTTTTTTGCTTCAATATCCCATAGATCTTTGATTTCTACAATTACGTATTCGTGAGGATTTTTACTTAAATAATTTCTTAGCCATTCAATATCATTATTATTTTGGAAATTAATTTTATTGTCATAATAATAAGTTATGCTGTGTTTTTTTGATGGTAAAAAAGCTGTTAGTTTTATATTGTCTTTTTTTGCTAATTGAGCAAACCCAATTAAGTCTTTTTCGCCACCATTTGCAATCATAAAATTAAAAAATGTTGGTGTTAAAACCAATGAAACAGAAATCATTAATATTAAATTTGATGCAAAAAGAGTTTTTCTTCCCTTTAAAAGAATTGTAAAAATACCAAATAACGGTATAACAAAAAATATCATTGTTAGTGGAACAATTAAGTTTTTTAGGCTTTGATTAATAACTGTATTGATGTAGTTATGTCCGAATAATCCAATAATAGAACTTATTATTAGAATTATATTTGGTACCATAGTTGCAAAAAAGATACTTTTATCGTGCTCTTTTTTTACAATGTATTCATACCAATAGAATCCTGTGATACAAGATGCTGGGAAAAGTAAAAATAGTACTGAGTAAGTGTGTTTTGAACCGTACAAAATTGCAAAAACTAGTGCTACAAAAAACACAATTGTATTTATAGATAAGAAACGTTCTGTAGTTTTTAGTGTTTGCCATTTATCTTGTAGTTTTATTTGTGAATTGTCTTTAAAGTATGAACTAATAGAGTTTAAAATGTCCTTGAATTTTGAACCAATTATCCATATAAAAGAAAATGCCCAAGGTACAAAACTAGTTAAGAATATTGCTATTACCGTTAATGTTTCTTTTATTCCTGCATATTTTATAAAATTAATTGTTGAAAAATATTCTTTAAAGAATACAAGCCCATTTTTATTTAGCATAATTATGTGCCAAGGCAGTGTTATTAGAGCAAAGATTGTTAGCCCTGGAAAAAAATGTCTTGGATTAAAAAGTTCTTTCATATTTCCTGAAAGAATGTACATTGCATATATGCAAACGGTTGGTATTATGAACCCTAATACTCCACAGCTCATTGTTGCAAATGCAATAAACAAATATACAAGTGTCCAAATAATAATTTTTTGTTTGTTTTTTCTTGAAAATAATGTTTTTGAAGCACATAAAATAGCCGCTAATGAAAATATACAAAAAAGCATATCATTAGTTGCAAGTCTAGAAAAAACAAGTGTTCCTACGCTGGTTGCAAAAATCAAAGTTATAATAAATGCATATGATTTAGACAACATATTTTTTAGCATAAAGAACATTGAAATTATGCCAAAAGATGTTATTAAAGAAATTGGTAATCTCACAACTTCCGCATTGATTTTTGCAAATGCCACACAAGAAAGGTTTATTAACCAAAATAATAAAGGTGGATACTTAAAAAAAGCCTCGTCATTTAGTTGTACATTAATCCAATCGCTATGACTTAGCATGTCTTTTGCAATTGAAACAAATCTTGTCTCATTTGTATCCAAAAACGCATAATTGCCCATATTTAACCAATACAAAAGAAAACACAAGAAAATTAAAAACACGCCAACAATATATTCTATACGCATTCCCAACTTTTTCATGTTTTCTTACCTATTATGCTAATTCAATATAGCGTTTTATTTCTTCGTCTGTATTTACTTCTGTTGTGCAAACAAGAACTTTGTTATCACTAATATATAGACCAGCAAGTATTCCATTTTGTTTCATATTACTGATAAAAGATTTTGCATCTTTAACTTCCAAAATGAACTCATTAAAGAAATCTTTATTTTCAATCTTATAGCCTTTTTTTATTAGTCCATCCGCTAATTTATGAGCATTTTTTGCACTTAAATAAGCAACTTGTTCGATGCCTTTTTTCCCAAGTAAGGACAAATAAACAACTGAATTTAATATAGCTAAACCTTGATTGGAACATATATTACTTGTTGCTTTTTCTCTTCTAATATGTTGTTCACGAGCTTGAAGAGTTAGTGTGAATGCTTGTTTACCATCAGCATCTAATGTTCTACCAACAATTCTTCCTGGCATTTGACGTTTGTATTTATCTAATGTTGCAATAAATCCTGCATATGGCCCGCCAAAACAAACACTGTTTCCAAAAGATTGTACATCACCAACAACAATATCAGCGCCGTATTCGTTCGGTTTCTTCAAAACCGCAGTGCTTGTCATTTCAACGCAAGCAATAAGCATTGTTTTTTGGTGTTTTTCAATGTTAATTTCTTCTAAACTTCCGTAAAAGTTTGGATTTTGAATAATTAAGCCAGCATAATCTCCTGATAACATTTTTTCATTCACTGTATTGATATCAGGAACCATTTCAACTTCAACATTACCTGCATTTGCATATGTTTTTACAACTTCAATATATTGTGGGTTTAACGCTTCGCTTACAAGAACTTTATTTTTTCCACTTATTCTTACAGCCATTAACATAGCTTCTGCACAAGCGTTGCCTGCATCATAAACAGAAGCATTACATACTTCCATTCCTGTTAAATCACAAATCATTGATTGAAATTCATAAATAACTTGCAAAGTTCCTTGTGAAATTTCTGGTTGATATGGTGTGTATGCTGTATTAAATTCAAAACGTGATGATATTTGAGATATCGCTGCAGGTATAAATCTTTGGTATGAACCACCACCTAAAAAACAAGCGTAATCAGTTTTGTTTTGATTTGCAATTGCTTTAACTTTTTTTTGCGTTTCTAACTCACTTAAACCTTCAGGAAGTTTAAGTTCATCCATTAATGCTTTTTTATCAACCATAGAGTATAAACCATCAAGGCTTGTTTCTCCAATAGATGATAGCATCTCTTTTATCACACTATTTGAATTTGCTTTAAAATTATTCATTCTATTCTACTTCTTCTTTGTATGTTGAGTAATCTAATAAGTCTTTGCTGTCTTCCGCGTATGTTTCAGAAGAAACTTTTATTAACCACATTTCATCGAATTCTGATTCATTTAATAATTCAGGTTTTTCAATTAATTGTTCATTGATTTCAACAACTGTTCCGCCAACTGGCATGTAAATTTCAGATGCTGCTTTAACAGACTCGATTGTTCCGAAAATTTCACCCTTTGTGTATGATGAACCAACTTCTGGTAATTCAACAAAAACGATATCTCCTAGTTGTTCGATAGCGTAATCTGTTAAACCTATATAATAACTGCCATCAGCTTCAAAAACATATTCGTGTGATTTGCTGCATAACATATTGTCACGTGCTGCCATTTTTGTTTTTTCCTCCTAGTTATTTTTATTATGCTTTTGTATAAAATTTTTGCTTGTTATAACTGCATTATACAACTTATTTCTTATCATGATTTGAATAGTATCGTCAATTTTTAAATTTTTATTAGTTTTTACGTATCCAAGTCCTATGTTTTCACCTAAAAATGGTGCTACACAACCACTTGTAACATAACCGATTTCTTCATCATTTAGATAAATAGGGTATTCATGTCTTGCAATACCTCTATCAATCATTTTGAATGCAATTAACTTTCTTTCAACTCCTTCTGCAAGTTGTTTTTGAATTACATTTTTACCAATATAATCAGCTGTTTTATCTTTATCAATTGACCAAGCAATCGTTGCTTCAACAGGAGATGTTGTTTCATTCAACTCGTGTCCATATAAGCTCATAGCTGATTCTAAACGTAGTGTATCTCTTGCGCCTAAACCAATTGGTAATATTCCAAATTCTTTGCCTTTTTCTAAAATGGTATTCCAAAGTTCTGAAACTTTATTGTTTTCAATTATTATTTCAAAACCGTCTTCACCAGTATATCCAGTTCTTGAAATATATGTTTGTACGCCAATTAATGGGGCTTGCATAATATACATTGTTCTTGGATGATCTTCTTTTGATAAGCCAACTTTTTCCAAAATATCTGCTGCTTTTGGTCCTTGAAGTGCAACCATTGATAAATCGGCTGATAAATTATCTACAACTACATCAAAGTCTTTGCAATGTTCTTTCATCCATTTATAATCTGCTTCTAATCTTGATGCATTTACAACCAATAAATAGTTATTTTCTTTTAATTTATAGATAAATAAGTCGTCGATGATTCCGCCTTGTTCATTTGTAAATTGGCAGTATTTAGCTTTTTTATCAATAATTTTTTCGATATCTTGAGGAACAAGTGTTTGCAAATATGCAACAGCTTCTTTACCGTATACAAATATTTCACCCATGTGTGAAACATCGAACAAACCAGCATTGTTTCTTACGTTGTTGTGCTCTTCTATGATGCTTGTATATTGAACAGGCATATCCCAACCAGCAAAATCGACCATTTTTGCGCCAAGTTTTACGTGGTCATCATATAAAAATGTTTTTGCCATTTTTTCATCCTTATTTTGAACAAATTACACGTGCTGCGTGAACACCAGATGCTGAAGCTTGGATTAAACCTCTTGTAACACCTGCGCCATCACCGATTGCATATAAGTTTTTTACACCTTCTGTTTCTAAATTATCAGTCAATTTAACTCTTCCAGAATAGAATTTAACTTCAACACCATATAACAATGTGTATCTTGATGCTGTTCCTGGTGCGATTTTATCTAATGCATATAACATTTCTATGATAGCTGTCATTTGTCTGTATGGTAAAACTAAGCTTAAATCGCCAGGTGTTGCACACGCTAACGTTGGTGTGATTATGCTGCTTTTAATTCTATCTGGTGTAGAACGACGACCATCTAATAAGTCACCAAATCTTTGAACTAAAACGCCACCAGCTAACATATTAGCAAGTCTAGCAACGTGTTGACCATATGCAATTGGCTCTTTGAATGGTTCTGTGAACTTTTCAGAAACTAATAGAGCAAAGTTAGTGTTTGGTGTTCTATAATTTGCATAGCTGTGACCATTAACTGTTGCAATACCAGAGTAATTTTCTGTTACAACTTCACCGTATGGATTCATACAGAATGTTCTTACTTCATCGCCAAAAGTTGGAGAATGATAAATTAATTTTGATTCATATAATTTTTCTGTAATTGGTTCAAATACTGGTGCTGGTAATTCAACACGTACCCCTACGTCTACAGCATTATTAACCATACCAATTTTATTTTTACTGAATTCTTGAGTTAGCCAGTCAGCACCTTCTCTACCTGGAGCGATAATAATGTGCTCTGCTGTAATTTTTTGATTATCTTTTGTAATAAAACCTTTTACTTGACCATTTTCTACAATTAATTGATCAGCAATTGTATCGTATAAGATAGTAATTCTTTCGCTTAGGTAATCTTGCATATTTTTAAGAACATCTAAGCTTCTTTCTGTACCTAGGTGTCTAACTGGTGAATGAACAAGTTTTAATTCTGCTAATGTTGCTTCACGTTCAATATCTGCAAAAACTTCTTTGTCTAACCCGAATACTTCATCAGTAGCACCAAATTTTAGATATGTATCATCTGTATATTTAACTAAATCTTCAACAGATTTACGCGGCATATAGTCTAGTAAGTGTCCGCCAACATCTGGTGTTAAAGTTAATTTGCCATCAGAAAATGCACCAGCACCGCCCCAACCGCATAATAAACCACATTTTTTACAAGTAGGGCATTTGTCGTAACCTTCTCTTAAAAGGCATTTTCTTTTTTCAATTTGTACGCCTTTTTCAACAAGAACAACTTTCCATTCTGGTTTTAGCTTCATAATTTCTAAAGCCGCAAAAATACCAGCCGGACCACCACCAACAATAGCTACGTTATACATATCAATCTCCACTATTTCTTATAAGAACATGAAGATTTTAACTTAAACCCTTATTTATTTGAAGCAATAGTAAAGAACTATTACACAAAAAAAGAGGACTTTGTAAGCCCTCTTTTATATTTTTTACTTAATTATGGTTGATATTGCTCCCAACCTTCATTAAATATTAGAAGAAGTGCATTTCTTGCTTCAATTCCTGCATTACCTTTCATAATAGAGTTGATATCAAGATTTTTACCTATTGTTGTTTCCCATTTTGCAACTTCTTCTTGTAATTTTGCAACTAAAGTGGTGTCTTTGTAGTCGTATACGTGGTCATCGCTTGTCTTTGCATCTGTTCCGCCATTTGCGATAATTTGTTCAACACCAGTAATTGTTGCACTGTTTTTGTTCGCATCTGCAATATAGAATGTTGTATTACCTTTTTTATCAGTATTGAACCAGATGTATCCAGAATCTTTATAGTTCCAAGAACCATTATATGTAACATCTGCAACATTATCATATATGTATACAGTATCAACATCACCAGCTACTTTTCCAGTATCTTTTATTGTTGTTATTTCAGTAGAATTTTCTTTTGCTTCAGGGCTAATTTCATATCCAGAATCTTGTCTATTGTCTTCTGAATCTGCGTAGAATAGATAGTATTTATCGCTACCTTTTCCGCCATCTATAGTGTTCTTACCAAAGTCACCGTAGATAGTATCATTACCATCGCCACCATTAATTGTGTCGTTGAAGAAAGAACCAACAATAAAATCGTTACCGGCACCAGCGTTAATTTTTGCGCCTCTGTTTTTACTTACAGATGCATAATTTAATGTATCTGCAAATATGTATTCAGAATGCCAGTTTCCTGTATAACTATATTTCTTAGCTGTGAAGTTAGTGTATGGTGCAAAGTATGCATCAGTTCTTAGGTTAATTTGATTGCCATTAAACTTTAGTAGAACTGAACCATTTGCTGTAGTTACGTCTTTTGTACCAAAACTCTTTAGATTTAAAATATCAGTTTTAAGTCCTGTCGTTGTATCAATTGTACTAATGATTAAATTGCCTTTTACGATATTAAAATCTAATTTATCTGTTGCCGTAAAACCATTTAGATTGATGATTAGATTTTCGTTTTTAGTTAATGTGATAGTGTCATAACCATCATATGTAACTTTTCCTTCAGCATCAACGTGCTTGTTGTAATTAATTACATTATCTCCAGCACCGCCAGAAATAGCATCATTACCTTTGCCACCTGAAATTGTGTCGTTGCCTTTGCCGCCATTTAATGTGTCGTTATAATCATAAGCAACAATTGAATCATTGTATACAGAACCTGTTATTTTTGTTTTCTTTTCTTTGTTACCTTCCATATAAATTGCGATATCTTCTTTTAAATTTAAAGAATTTGTTCCGTCTTTTAATATGAAGTTATTCTTTGAAGTAAAGAAACCAGAAATTTTAACTGTTGCGTTGTCATCTTCTTGCAAGTTTGTTGCATAGTTAATGATTAAATCGTTCTTTGATTTTGTATAACTATATGTATCAATACAACCTGCTGCACCAACTTCGTTGAAAGTTAAGCCAGAACCAGTAAAGTCAAGAGTTGTTGTTCCTTTTCCAGTTGTGTATATTATATCTGAACCTTGAGCTTTTCCTGCAAATTGATATGTGTTGTCACCAGCTTGACCATACATTTTGTCAGCACCTAAACCGCCAACTAATATGTCGTTACCGTTGCCACCATATAGTGTATCGTTGCCTAATCCGCCAACAATTGAGTCATTACCTTTACCACCAGTTAATTTATCATAACCGTAGTTTCCATTTATTGTTTCATTTGCTGTGCTTTTACTTCTATTATCAACAATACCTCTATTTACAATTGAGTTGATATAGTTATATTCAAATACTAAGTCAACACCAGTATTATCCTTTAGAACTATATCTTTAACAGATGTTTTACCTTTTTTGCTGAAATAGTTTGTTATTGTAATTGAAGCACCAGTTGTTTGGTTATATGTTACAACAAGGTTGTTTCCAGATTTCGCATAAGATAATTGACCTCTTGTGTAATCTGTTAAATAAATATGGTCTTCGCCTTTACCTGAAACAATTGTGTCATTGCCACCATAATTTGTATTGATTTCTTCGTTAAATGGTGATTCGTATTTGCTTTGATAATATATATTGTTTACACCAGCTTCGCCGTATATTGAGTCATTACCAGAGGAAGCGTAGATTATATCATCGCCAGCGCCACCTTTTAGTGTATCGTTACAAGCACCACCGTAGATAATATCATCACTAGCACCAGCACTTAAATTATCGTTTTGATTGCCACCAGCAACGTAATCTTTGAATTTTGTACCAGATATTTTATTGTTTTTGTCTTTTTCTGTGAAATAGTCAATATAACCTCTTTGGATGAACTCAGTTACAAAGTCATATATAATATCTGGATATGCTAAATAGTTTTCTGCACCTTCTTTAAATATTCTTGTTTGAGTTTGAATATCTTTTATTGATGAATACATATTCTTTTTAAAATAATTGTTTATTGTTATTGAATTTGAATATGTAGTTGTTTCGCCTTCCTTATTAACAACTGTGTCATATTTGATAACTAAATGACCATCTCTGTTTTGATAGTACATTTTTCCAATATCGGTATGTTTATAGCTTTCTTTTATTTCTGATGCTGTAATTTCAGGAACAGGGGTGCCATTTTTCTCAAATTCTTTTAATGCTAGTGCAAGTTTATTGTATTCGTCATTGCTAACTACAATTGTATTTACAAATTGTAGAGAATCTTTTCCAGAACCAACGTTAATTAGGTCGTTCCCTGAATTTTCTTTTGCATCAAATATATAGATATCGTTGCCAGTACCGCCAGTTAATATGTCATTTCCTTCGCCACCATAGATAACGTCGTCGCCACTATCACCTTGGATAGAGTCATTTCCGCCCATACCTCTAAGTATGTCGTCACCAGCGCCAGCTTTAATTATGTTGTTAGATTCGTTACCTTCTAATACGTTCTTTCTATTGTTGCCTGTTAGGTTTAAGTTTTCAGCCCAGTTTCTGATATTTTCTTTTGTTACGTTGACTATCATATCTGTTGTACCACCAGAAAGCCAAGGAGTTTCACCCATTGGGCTTGTATCAATATAAGCAGAATCTGTTAAAAACTTATATAACATATCACAAGATATGAATTGAGAACCTTCTACGTTGCCTAAGAAACCGCCTGTGTCAAGTACATATACGCCAACTATATCCTCTGCAAATTCAGCCGTTCCATCAACTTCTTCGCCATCTATGAACCAAGTTGTTGTTTTTGTTGTTACAGTTCCCCAAACAACACCAGTTAAAGTAATAGCGTGTCCGCCACCTTTGCCACCAAGGAACGCGTTTGCAGAACCATTTAAAATTATACCCTTACCTTCTTTGATGTATTTATCAAATTCTGTGAGGTAGCTATATTTTTGTAAGTTTGTTGCATATTCAACTTCAACAACTTCGTATGTCTTTGATTCTTCTTCTGTTTCTGTTCCTGGAAGTTGAACACCGCCAGCACCAGGAGTCATTTCTTTCTTAGGCTCTTGGTTAATGGTTGTTGTTGTTGTTTTAACTGTCATATATTGGTTATAACCAATAGTTCTTTCAGCTTCATAGTCGTATTTGTCAGCAAATGTTGTAGTATCTATATCAACACTTGGTGGGTCTAAAGATTGGTTGAATAATTCTACCGCTGCATTTAATTCGACAGGGACTTCTTCAGCTTCAGGTGTATTTCTTAGTTTTACAAGAATATCTACGCCATCAAGAACTTTGTCAATATTTGCTTCTTTTAATGAATCTATTGAATATATTGTATCTGTATATAGATGAACATCTGCAGGACAATCCCAGTATTCTAAAATATTATCGATGTGTTTATATGTAGATGTTCCTACTTCTGTATATTTTACTTTGTGTAAATCGTCAATTGTTAAATAATCTTCTGCATTTAAAGTGTGGAAACAGAAGTCTTTAACTTCTTGTCTTTTTAATGTATCGCTAAAATTGTTTAGATAGCCACTTACAAATCTATCATCATACCATTTTTGGTCGTTGTGAGAATTTTGAACAGCCCACAATAGGAATGCATCTTCTGATTCTGTTTGAGCTTTAGGATATGTTGTAACTGTTTTTTCTTCCATTACCCAAGAACCAGTTTTCTCATCCCATTCAATTACTGTTTGGGTTTTAACCGTTGGGTTTGATAAGTAACTAGCATAAGAAGATGTAAGTTCTACAATGTCTTTCTTTCCTGCCATTGATAAAATGTTTAGAGAAGATACAACACCGCAGTTGTTCCATTTTTGTTGATAGTCATATACAAATTTATCAGGATGTCCATATACTGTATATCCTGCCTCAGGATCTATCGGTGATTGTCCTAAATCAACGTCAATATCATTAGATTTCACTCTTATTTCGTGTCCGCCTAAATATATTGCATCGTTCCAATCTAACAACCTTGCGTTAATTACAGGATCGCTTTTGCTTGAACTTAAAGTATATGTGGTTTGAAGAATAGGTAAGCCTTTTTTTCTTGATTGGTTACCTGTATTTGTACATACCCATTCATCTATACTTGAGTTGTCATCTCCACCAGCTTTATACCAATTAAGATAATGGTCGGTTGAATTAGTAGTTGGCATTATTTTCTTCTCCTGTTACTTATCCTAGTTAAATATCCCCTTAAGTCTTCTTGGGTCTATTACACCTAATATTCCCAGTTTCAAAAATTATTATATAATATGTTAAGTTTTTGGGAAATCATACATTTATATGAGAGGTTATTTACTTAGAACCATAAGCATTTTATAATGCTTTTATGAATGTAAAGATTATTGCTGTTGGAAAAATTAAAGAACAATATTTGAAAGATGCCATAAAAGAGTATGAAAAAAGACTCTTGCCTTTTTGTAGTTTTAACATTATTGAAGTTAATGCAGAACAAATTTTAGATGAATCTCTTTGTGAAAAATATAAAGAGCTTGAGGCTGATAAAATTCTTCAACAAATAAAACAAGATTCTTTTGTTATTACACTTGAAATCAAGGGTAAACAATTTTCTTCAGAAGAATTTGCAGAAAAATTAAAAGAAATTGCTAATTGTGGTGTAAATGATATTACTTTTATTATTGGTGGAGCAAATGGTTTACACGAAAAAGTTAGTGCAAAAGCATCTTTAAAACTTAGTTTCTCAAAAATGACATTTACTCATCAGATGATAAGAATGATTTTAACAGAACAAATTTACAGAGCTTTTAAAATTAACAACAATGAAAAATATCATCGTTAAAAATGTCTAATGTATTTTGCAGCACAATCGTAACCGGTTGTTGTGCAATTTTCTGAACCATTGTTTGCACCAGCTGGTACAAGTCCAGCAGATGTTAAAATAAATGCATAAACATCTTTTCCCATTCTGTTTGGTTTTTTATCTCCGTTAACATCAACCCAAACAGAAAGCGAATTTTGCAATAAGTTTTCAGTTACCCCAAATCTTGTTTTTGTATCAGATTCATTCCAGTAATCAAGACAAACATTTGTACCATCACTTAATGTAAAAGTAACAATATTTGTTCCTATCCCCTTTGTAGTAGCTCCACTTGCAACATCCCCTTTAGGATCAAGTGTGATATCTTGTGACCAACAACCAACTTTATCTTTGCACTCTCTAATTACGTTTAAGTGTGAACGTATATAAATATAATTATCGTAAATGCCTTGAGAATTGTTATCTGCGTGCCCCCAGTCCTCGTAGTCGTTGTAATCAAATTTTTTTGACAAACTAAATGCATTGCTTAAAACAGAAAAATTCTTTTTTAATGCTGCAGAAAACGCGTAATGTTCATGGGTTTGCATTAAAGATGGAACTGTAATCATAGCTAAAATCCCAATAACAACAAGTGTTATTAGTGTTTCTGCTAGGGTAAATGCTCTTTTTGTTACTCTTTTCTCCATTTTTTCTTTATCTCATACGTTTCGAAATAAAGCAATCTTGTTAAGAAATGTAAATATATTTCTAAGAGATATATCGAATAGAATAAAAATGTGTTAGTATAAAATTATGATTTGAACTAAGACTTGAGTAGCGGAATTTCGGACTAATGTAATTAGGTAACGCGGAAGTGAAACGAGCGACTGCGATAGCAAGCGAGTGATAACTGGAGCTAAAGAAATTTCAAGACAGCAAAATTCTGCGAAACGGTGGCTGGGTTCGTTAAGTCAAAGGGGATGGTTTGCGATTTTTATTTTTAATCGCATAAGTTAGTTTGGGGAATGGTTATGATTTTTTGTTGTGGGCTATATCATGAGCCCTTTCGAACTGTTTTTGTTGCTTCTGATTTTAACTATCGTGACAGAAAACTAGAGATCTTGCATTGTCCAAGGTGTGGTGCGTTAATTGCTGAATTAACTCAATTTAATATCAAAGAACAAAAATATGAGCTTTTTAGACCAAACAGAAAAAAGACATCTAAGTTCTTAAGAGAAATTGAATCTGGGAAATGGCAAGAAATAAAGATTAAGTATGGGACAAAAGAGCGTGCAGGATTTGTTTATGGAATAAATCGTGAGCGTAAAGATGGGAAAGTCTTTCAATATGCAGTCGATTTTAATGGTGAGAAAAAATTGGTGAAAGTTTATGGCTAGAAAGAAAAAAGGTTGTGAATATTCAAAGTCTGATTCTTTTGAAAATTTAGAGGTTATACAAGAAATGGCTCTGAACCGTAAAGGAAAAGATGATGAAATAAATCCGGATATTTCAATATTTCTAAAAGCTGAAGAATTAAAAGGGAAATTATGTGGTTTGTATTCTGAAAAAGATAAGGTGCAACCGCAGGTGAATAAGATGGGCTCTGTAAAAATTGATGGAATAGAGCTTGATATAAAAGTTGGAGAAAAATTGGAAAAACAAGATGATTGAATTACCTAAAATTTTGGATATCCCTGAAAAATTAATCCCTGTAATAACAAACATTAATAATTATAATTATTTTTTAATTGAAGGAGGGCGAGGTGGTGGCAAATCACAAAGTATAGCTAGGATAATTCTCTGGTTAGCCGAACAAAGAAAAGTTAGGGTATGTTGTGGAAGAGAGACTCAGGCAACTATTTCTGATAGTGTTTATAAAATTTTTAATGATTTAATTTCGGACTATAACTTAAATTTCACAGTAAAATCTAATAAAATAATTCATAATACTAGCAATTCAAGTATCATCTTTAAAGGTTTTAGAGAGCAAGGTAGAGTAAATATAAAAGGTTTAGAGGGTGTGGATGTTTTGTGGATTGATGAAGCTCAAGCCATAACAAAATCTACGCTTGATGTTATTATCCCTACGATAAGAAAAAAGAACTCTATTGTAATTTTCACTATGAATAGACTTGTACGCAAAGACCCTGTTTATTCTGAGTTCGTTTCCAGAGATGATTGTTTGCACATAAAAATAAATTATTACGATAATAAATATTGCCCCCAAAAATTAATAGATGAGGCAAAACGTTGTAAACAACGAAATATATTGGATTATGAATATATTTGGGAAGGAAATCCATTAGATACAACAAATGATTTTTTGTTTTCTGCAATCAAGCTTGATAAAGCAAAAAATATAAAAATAAAAGATGAGAATTATAGAAAAATTCGTTGTATGTCTGTGGATTTAGCTGGAAATGGTGGCGACCTTTGTGTTGCAAGTTTGATTGAGTCAAAAAGTACAACGCAGTGGTCGTTAGAAAAACAAGAACATTGGAGTGAACCAGATACTGATGTTACAAAAGGTAGGATTATTAATTTGTATTCTCGTTGGAAACCAGAACTTTTGATTTTAGATGCAGATGGGCTTGGATATTCGATTTATGTAAGCATAAAAAATGTTATTTCTAATGCAATAAAGTTTAATGGTGCAGCGTCTAGTAATAGACCCAATGCACTTAATCGGCGTGCTGATGGGTATTTAACCTTAAAAGATTTTATTGACAATGAATGGTTAAAAATATCATCTGATTTCACTATTTCACAACTTGAATATATTAAAAAATCGTATAAACCAAATGGACAGATTTTTATTCAATCTAAAAAGGATATGAAATCTGAACAAGGCGAAAGTCCAGATTTTGCTGATAGTTTGATGATGGGGATTTATGCAATTAATTATTATTCTTACTTAATTGATGAGCGTGATGAAACTGTAATTTTAGAATCAAATTTTGACCCATATTCGTAAAAAAATATTACGATTGGAAAATATGTTATACTTTTTTCTAAAAAACGATTTATTATATAAAAAGAAAGGTTGAAAATGAAATTCTTTAAAGGACGTAAAAAAGAAGAAAAACCGTTGTTGTTGACCGGATATGTTGAAAAAACGGAAGAGATAGATAAAAAGAAAAAGGCTCGAAAAAAATTGGAAGAAAGAGCTGAACTTCTTTATGGCGAAAAAACACAGGAAAAAAATAAAGAATTTAAACCGATTTTCTTTAATGATTTAGATTTGTATGAAGAATCTGAACCAGAAATAGTTATTGAAAAAAATGATAAACCAGTAAAAAAAGAGGTAAAAGGCAAAGAAACATTAAAACAACTATCTGAAAAAGTATTTAATAATGCAAAAAAACAAGGGCTTATGTTTATTAATGAAAATCTTCATTTAGAAAAACCAGTTAAATATGCAGCTGAAGGAAATTTAAAATTTCTGGAAAAATTAGAATTTATTACTGATGCAAAAGAAAACTTAAAAATGGCAAATAAGGATACTTATATGGATACTCCATTTGCTCGTGAACATACCATATACAATAATGTTTCAGAGGTAAGTCCATTTTTAAGACCTTATGTTGTAGAAAAAATAAAATCACAACTTGGTACATCTGCACTAAAAACAACAAAAGGTATTTTTATCGATAATGATAAGCCGTCTTCAATTAAAATTGCTAATAATGAAAAAATACAAGATATAATTCGAGAAAACAAATCAGAACTAAAGGCTTATGGCTATGTTAAAGATACCTCTGTTGGATTTGAATTTGTATTTGGTAACGAATTGAATTTATTTGCGGCAATTGGTCGTGCAGATATTGTAGATATCTATCTACATCCAAATGGTGAAATAACATTTTACCTTATAGATACGTACGAATTTAATAAAAATGCAACTGATGCTTTAAACAAAGCAGGAAGAATAAATCAAGAAAAGGGGATTTTAATTCCATATTTTATGATTTATTCAGTAAAAATAGATAAAGAAACAAGCGAGGAATTATTAAGATGATGACAGAAAATAAGCAAATGATAGTAAAAGTAGTGAAATTTTCTATTGAAAATATATTTATAAGTTTTTTTCTTATTCTTATGTGTATGTTTTCTATAATTGCTATTTTTGTTCCAAAAGTGGTTTCTCTTTTGGTTTATTTCCTTGTTTCATTTTTTGTTGTTCCTATAAAGTATATAATACTTGCCGCGTTCTTTTCTTCAAATGAATTATATAATTATTTTGCTAAATATAAGCTTTTTTTTCTTTTCTTTTTGATTCTTGATATTGTATTATTTTTTAGCTTACCTCAAGAAAAATACTATTTTGGTTCTTTTATTTTTATGGTTACACCATCATTGTTCTTATATACGTTGATAAATAAGATGAAAGAAACAGTAAAAATAAAAATATTTAAAGCTGGAATAAAGTTCTTTTTCTTTATTTTAAATATTTTATCTTCTTTTGTCTTAATCATTTTTCTTATAAATTACGGTGTTTGGAGGGAAGAACATGGTGTTTTATCTTTTGTTGTATTGTTCTTTCTTGCTTTTGTAGTTACAGTTCTTGAATATATATTTTCAAATTTATTGTATGTTTACCTTAAATTTATAGATTTCAAAAATATAAAAGAAAGTTTCAAAAATGAAAAACTAAAAATAATAAAAAGTTTATCTTTTTCTCTTTTCGTAAATTTAATTATTTTTGTATCAATTTATGCTTCTTTGAAATTTGCTGAAAGTTAAATAAAGGAAATAATGTGAAGGCTTTTAATATGATACCTAAAACGAAATTTATTACTTTTTTGGTTCATAATATAGGTATTTACTTCTTATATGCTATGAGTTTATTAATTTTTTGGGGAATAATTTTCTCAAAGTCTGTTAATGTTTCAATTGCCTTTTTTTTCTTCCTTATTTTAATAACTAGTATAAAAATTATTCTGACTTGTTTTTCCATTTATTCAACAAAAATTATAAATTTATTAGAAAAAACACCACTTTTCTTGTTCCCTATTTTATTGTTTGATTTTTTCTTAATATCGTTATTGGGAAAACTTGATTTTTGGTTATTTGGGTATGTTTTAAGTGTTACGCCTTGTATTTTAATATGTTATGTTTGTTGCAGAATAAATCAAATTTTTAATTATAAAAAAATTAGGTTATTAATATTCCTGTTTACAAAATTTGGTGTATTTTTTCTAGGATTATTATCTCTTATTTCTTTGCTTGGCTTATTTGTTAATCCAGAAAATATAAATATTACATTATCTATGTTTTTGTCCTTTTTTGGAATCGTTTTTTTATCTATTTTCGAGAATTTATGTTTATTTGTTTTATGTATTAAATTTAAATTGGTTCAAGAAAAGAAAGAGATTATACAAAGAAAATTATGTGTATCAATTGTTGTTGATGTATTAATCTATTTTGTAATTGCTTGCTATATTCTCAATAATTTTAATTTGTTTTTTACAATGTATGAATAATGGTACAAAAAGAATAGGATTAAATTTATGAAAATGCGACTGAGGCTTTAAATAAAGTAGGAAGAATAAATCAAGAAAAAGGGATTTTGATTTCGTACTTTATGATTTATTCAGTAAAAATAGATAAATAAGCGAGGAATTATTAAGATAATGACAGAAAAAAGGCAAATGATAATTGGCATTTTAAATTAGAAAATTATTGAAAAAGATAAATAATCATTGAACCCCTTAACGTAAGGGGTTCTTTTAGTTAAAAAGAAAGGAAAAATTTATGTGTTCTACACCAAAGTATCCTTCTGTTGTTGATAAAACAGAAGTTATTAAAGCTGCAACGCAAGCTGATGCATCAACACAAAAAGCAACCGCTCAAAATAGAGCTGGCGTGAAAGGTCTTGTTTCTGAAAATATCAGGACAACAAACAAAGGTGTTGAAGATGATATTGAATCTTCAAAGAAAAAACTTTTAGGGGAATAAAATGAAACAAACTAAATATTCTAAAAAGTATTTTAATTCTAGAAGAGCTGAACTAGAAGTTGCTTATAACGCAATTAAGGGTGATTGGCAAGATTTGGCTGATTATTTTCTTCCTCGTTCTGTCAGATTCCTTGCTAGAACAGCAAATAAAACACCGGTGAAAAATAGAAAAATAAAGGATTCTACCCCTCTTCTTGCTGTTCGTAATTTTTCTTCCGGAATGATGTCTGGTGCCACAAGTCCAGCAACTAATTGGTTTAAAGTGAGAGTAAGAAATTATGGACATGAGGGGAATTATCCTGTAAAAAAATGGTGCAATGCCGTAGAAACACTTTTTCGTGACATTTTTAACTCATCTAACCTTTATCGAATATTACCTTCCGTCTACAAGCAAATTGGTGTTTTCGGCATTTCTGTTCTCGGTATGATGAACGATGAAACATCGGTATTAAGGTGTCAACTTCTACCTATTGGTTCGTATAGAATTGCGAAAAATTCAAAAGGTGAAGTTGACACTATTTGCCGAGTCTATATGGAAACAGCTAAAAATTTGTATGACAAATTTGGTGAGGAAAATGTCTCTAAAGAGGTTTTAAGTGCAATTGAATCAAATAGATATGAGGAACTGTTTGAAATTGTACATTTTGTTGAGCCAAATAAAGATTTTCTTCCTAGTTCTGTTTGGGCAGAAAATAAAAAGTATGTTTCTGTTTACTATGAATGGGCTTCAACAGAAGAAAAGTTCTTATCTAAAAGTGGATTTGATAAGTTTCCGTATGCGGTTTTTGAATCTGAAGTTAATGGAGAAGATGTTTATCCTTGCGAGTGCCCAGGGGTAAATGCATTGCCAGATGTTAAGCAATTGATGAGTATGGTTATTGATGAGGGTAAAGCAGTTAAAAAGATGATAAGCCCTACATATAAAGGCCCTGCTAGTCTGAAAAACAAGAAAATGATAGATGCACCTGCTGCATTTATAGAAGAAGATGAAAACGGAAGAGGGCTTTCCCCTATTTACGAGGTAAACCCTCGAGTTTTAGAAGTAGATTCTATTATAGAAAAATTAAAGCAATCAATTAAAGAAATTTTCTATAATGATTTATTTGCAATGATTTTAAATACAGCTGAGCGTTCAAGAACTGCTACAGAAGTCAACGAGTTAAAAGAAGAAAAAATGGTTCTTTTATCTCCGCTTCTACAACAAATTCATAATGGTTTAAACCACATTATTGATTGGGTGTTTGAAGAATGCATCCGTCTGGATATTCTACCTGAACCACCACAAGAAATAATGGGTTCAAATATGGATATTGAATTTGTTTCAACGCTTGCACAAGCACAAAAGGCTGTAAAAATATCTGCAATGGAAAGATTTACGACCTTTACGATAAATCTTGCTCAATCTTTAGACCCATCATTGAAGAATAAACTAAATGCAAACAAAATTGTTGATGATTATGCGGATTTTGCGAATATTTCTCCAGAACAAATAGTTCCAACCAGTGAAGTGGAAAAACGTAAAAAGAAAGAAGAAGATGCGCAAAATCAAAAACAGATGATTGAACAAGTAAAAAATAGTACTGAAATTATTAAAAACATTGCTGGCGTTGATTCTTACGGCAGTGATTTAATGGCTAGATTAGGTTTAACATAGGGAGATTAAAATGACTAATGAAAATTTTGAAGAACAACAAGTTACAGGATTGGGCATTAATGCTTTTCGAAATCCTGAAGAAAATCAAGAACTGGAAACAAAACAAGAAGAAAGTTGTTATGGAAAACCAGAAAAATACGACTACTCAGGGGTAACACTTCCTGAAAATTATTGTTATGACGAAAATTTGTTAAATGAGTTCAATGAATTAGCAGGAAAATATAATCTGTCTCAAAAAAGTGCAAATGAACTAATGTCTATGGCAGTGAAGCTAACGCAGTTAACTGGTAATAATTACTCAAAAACTATGGCGGAACAACAAAGACAAAAAGTAGAGGGTTATAAGCACAATTTAATTAATGATAGAGAAATTGGTGGTGCTAATTTTGAAAGAACAATGAGAACTGCGAATATTGCATATTCTCAATTTGCGGATACAGAAGTACAAGATTTACTTGCTCAAGCTGGACTAAATTGTCATCCAAAAGTTGTGAAAATGTTCTATGACATTGGTAGAAGAATGCAAGATGATTCTATCTATGGCGTGAATATTGCAGCTACTCCAAAAGAAAATAGAGAAGATATTCTCTTCCCAACAATGTAGTTAGAAAAAGAAAGGAAATTGGAAATGGCTACACTAGGTGCTAATTATTTAACATTGGCAGATAGATTAAAGAGAACTGAAAATGGTAAAATTGCAGCTGAAATTATTGAAATGATGTCTGAAACTAACGAAGTTCTGCAAGATGCTAATGCTCTTCAATGTAATGATGGTTCTAATCATATTACAACAATTAGAACAGGACTTCCGTCTGCTGTATTTAGAAATTTATATGGTTTTGTTCCATCTTCAAAATCTACAACAGAACAAGTTAAAGATGTCACAGGTATGTTAGAAACATATTCAATTGTAGATGTTGATTTGGTTGATAAATCTGAAAATCCAAAATTATTTAGATTGTCAGAATCTTCTGCTTTCATTGAAGCAATGAACCAAAAATTACAAGAAACAATTTTCTATGGAAGTATTAAAGAAAATGCGGCAGCTTTTGATGGTTTGGCAGCAAGATATTCTAAAAAATCAACAGATGCCAAAAAGATTGGTTCTAACATTATTGATGCTGGTGGTAAAGCTGATGATAATACTTCAATTTGGTTTGTAACTTGGGGTGATTTACACACATCTTTACTATATCCACAAGGTTCTCAAGCTGGTGTTCAACACAAAGATGATGGTATTTTGACAGAAACAAGTAATACTGGCGGAAAAAGAAAAGTTTACCAAGATCATTTTAAAATGGATGTTGGTTTATCTGTTCGAGATTGGCGTTCAACTTGCCGTATCGCAAATATTAGTGTTGCAGATTTGGCTGGTGCAGGTGCTGCTGATTTAGAAGAACTTTTAAATAAGGCTTATTACAAAATTAGAAGATTTGCAAAAACTGGTAAAACTGCAATTTATTGTAATTCAACAGTTTTAATGTATTTTGAAGCTCAATTAAAAGCAAAAACAAATGTTAACTTCTCAATTAAGGAATACTTAAATGAAAATATTCTTCATTATAAAAATATTCCAATTCGTGAATGTGAACAAATTACTTGCACTGAAACCTTAGTTTCTTAATTTTTAGAGAGGAGATTTAAATGATTTTAGATGAACAAGGTCTGTTTTCAAATAAACAGTCTATTAAAACAAGTTGCGTTTCTGAAAATATTTTAGATATGGGAAAAAGAGAAGTTTCTTTTGGAACACCTGTAGAACTGTTTATTCAAGTTTCAGAAGAATTCAATAATCTAACAAGTTTAACTATAAAAGTTCAAACAGCAACAGATGAAGAATTTTCTGATGCTGTTGATTTAATTGAACAAACAATGACATTAGCTGAATTAAAGCAAGGTGCTGTAAGTAATATTAAATTCTTACCAAAAGGAAATTTGGGCTATATGCGTTTAAGCTACACTGTTGCAGGAACAGCGCCAACAAAAGGAGCTGTTATAGCTGGTGTTGTGGATGCTACACAACAAAGTTTTCATAATATATAATCCTTCGCATTCTTAATTTCTTTGGTTCTCGGGGCTTTTTGCTCCGAGTTCCTTTTCTTTAAAAATCTATTGGAGTAAAAAATGAATTATACAAAAGCTAAAATTTTTAATATTGTCCTTAAAAATTTAAGAGTCAGTGTTTCTATTCAAAACGCTAACCAGAATGACAAAAATGCAGTTATCTTAAACGAATTTTATGACTGTGCAAAAGAACAAGTATTAAAAGATTTTGATTGGAATTTTGCAAATGGATATAGAGAACTTTCCCTAACTGGAAATATTCCTCAAAATCCTAAGTTTTTATACGAATATGACTATCCTAATGATTGCTTGTTTGCAAGGGAGATAATTCCTTATGTTAACAATGAAATTGTAGAGTTTGAAATTGCATCAAATCAAACAGGTTGTAAAGTAATAAATACTAACACAACACCAGCAATTTTAAGATATACAAAATTAGTTGATAATGAGGTATTTTTCTCAACTGAATTTGTGATTGCTTTGTGTTGGTATTTGGCATTTTTAAGCGCTCCAGCAATTTGCGGAAATAGAGCAATACAAAGCGATTGTTTAAATATTTATACAAATATGCTTGCCAAAGCAAAGGCATTAAATGCTTCAGAAGGTTATATAAAAACAATTGATAGTTGTAGTTGGCTTGATGAAAGGTAGTTTCTATGACAGCTTATACTCAAAAATCTTTTACAGGAGGAGAATTAAGTCCTGCTTTATATGCAAGGAATGATTTGGCAAAATATGCTATTGGTCTAAGAACGTTAAAGAACGGTTTCGTTAGAGCGGAGGGATGTGTTAGTAATCGTGCTGGGTTAGAACTTGTTTGTGAATTAAAAAATTCACAAGAAAAAGCTCGTTTAATACCTTTTTCTTTTAATACAGAGCAAACATATATTATAGAATTAGGCAATGGTTATGCACGATTTATAAAAGATGGCTCACAAATACTGCAAGAGAATACAGATGTTCCTGTAGAAATTGAAATGCCGTACAAACAGAATGATTTATCTAAAATAAAATATGCTCAAAATGCTGATGTGTTAACTATTTGCCATAATGATTATTTGCCATATGAATTATCTCGGCTTTCTCATTATGATTGGCAATTAAGAGATATAACGTTTCAACCACAAATATCACCACCAACTGCTATTACGGCAAAATGGGATGGTGGTAAAGAAAATCCTACAATGTATAAATATGTAATTACTTCTGTAAAAAAAGATACTTATGAAGAGAGTAATCGTTCTGAAGAAGTTGAAGTTCAGGGAGAAATAGAAGCATCTTGGGGAATTACGGAATCAATTACAATTAGTTTTGAACCTGTTGAAAATGCAGTCGAATATAATATATATCGTAGTGTTAATGGTGTTTTTGGCTTTGTTGGTTCTACTTCTGAAACAACATTTATTGATAATAAAATTGAACCAGATTTATCTGCAACTGCTCCTGTTTTTACGAATCCGTTCGATGAAGATAATAATCCAGCTTGCGTAAATTATTTTCAACAAAGAAAAGTTTTTGCTTGTTTAAAAAATAGTCCACAACAACTTGTTGCCTCGCAAACTTCTACAAATAATAACTTTAATATTTCAAGACCACTAGCTGCTACGGATTCAATTAATATTACGTTATCAGAAAGAGAAGTTAATGAAATAAGACATATTATTGCGTTAAATGATTTAGTTCTTTTGACCTCTGGTGGGGAATGGAAATTAAATGGCTCTGATGGTGCTTTTACAGCTTCATCTTCATTGGTTGCATCCCCTCAAAGTTTTTATGGATGTTCA
Organism: bacterium; assembly: GCA_017396025.1. Classification (GTDB taxonomy): domain Bacteria; phylum Cyanobacteriota; class Vampirovibrionia; order Gastranaerophilales; family Gastranaerophilaceae; genus Avigastranaerophilus. The sequence continues at coordinate 48,475 of JAFQNF010000026.1, read as the reverse complement.
CATGTTGCACCAATTGTATCTGGTAATATGATTTTATTTGTTCAATCTGGTGGAAGTGTTGTTCGAGATTTGGGCTATACTTATATTTCTGATAGCTATGATGGTGAAGAATTATCTATATTTGCTAGCCATTTGTTTGAAGGTAAGCAAGTTGTTGATATGGCGTATTCAAAAGAACCTTATCGCATTTTGTGGTGTGTTATGTCTGATGGAACAGTTAATGCGCTTACTTATAACAAAAAACAAGAAGTTTCTGGTTGGCACAGGCATGAAACAAAAGGTGAGTTTGAGTCTGTTGCTGTTATTCGAGAAGGGTTTGAAGATGTTCCTTATTTTGTTGTTAAAAGAAACATAAATGGAAAAACAAAGCGTTTTATAGAACGAATGGCATCAAGAATCGTAAATGAGACAAAAGATGGAATATTTTTAGATTGTTGTTTGAAATATGATGGTGAGCCAACTGAGAAAATTTCCGGATTAGAACACCTAGAAGGCGAGAAAATTACGATTTTAGCAGATGCAGATGTGTTAGAAGAAAAGGTTGTTCAAGATGGCAGCATTACCTTAAACTATCCAGCATCTAAAATAGTTGCAGGGCTTCCATATGAGTTTGAAATGCAAACATTGAATTTGGAAGGTGAGAATACACACGGACTTGTTAAAATTGTTAATTCAATAAATATGTTAGTAGATAAATCCCGTGAGGACTTTTTTGTGGTTGCTGAAAATGGGCTTTTAACTCAAAACCCAAGAAGTATTGAAAGTGTTAATAATCCTAATTATTTGTACTCGGGAAATGTTGTTTCTTTTGCCTTTTCTGATTACACAACCAATGCTAATGTACATATAAAACAAGTTAATCCTTTTCCTCTTACTATTAATTCAATAACAATGGATGTGACGGTGCAGGATGCAAACGCTTAAAAATTGTAGTTTTATTTTGAATAATATTAGAGATGAAGATTTACAGGAAATGCAATGTCTCTGGGGTGTTGATTGGAAAAAGAAAGTTCTAAAAACAATAAATTTGGATAAGGTAATTTTTGCCTTTGGACAAGATGAGTTTGAAGATGATGTTCCGATTGCAATGGGTGGTTTTGTTGATATGTCAGGTGAAAACCTTAAAATAGCTTGTGTGTGGTTGATTTCAACAAAATATGTAAGTAAAAATAAAATTTCATTTATGAAAGAATTGAAAAAACAATTTTACAAAAATGAAGTTGATTATGATATTTTGTATAACTATATTTATACTTCTAATAAAGAAGCAAAAAGATGGTTATATAAATTGGGGTTTTCCTTTGACAATCCAAAACCAGAGCATCTAAAGGTGCAAAAAGATTTTGAATTTTTTTATAAGTTAAGAAAGGAAAAATAATGTGTATTTACGAAGTTACAGAAATTGTAACGGCTGTTGCAAACGCGGTTAGTGCTGCTGTTAAAGTACAAGAAGCACGTGTTGAAAAAGCGCAGTATGAATATGAATCAGAATTGTATACATCACATGCAAAAAAACTAGAGAATAGAGCAACAACAGAACTGCAAAATGGTATAGAAAAGGCTAGAAAACAAAGATTGAATGCTATTTTAGATGGGGCTGAACAAACTGCGATTATTGCATCAGGCAATTTGGGAGTAACATCTCAAACATCCTTAAATATTGTTGATGATGAAAAATTAAATGGGGAACTTGATGCTCTTACTACACTTAAAACTGCAGAGCAAAAATATTCAACATATATAGATAAAGCGAATCAATACTATGCAAATGCAGAATTATCATCAAAAAAGGCAAAAAATGCATATTTAGATAATGCAATTGAATATGCAAAGAGCAATACAAAAGGAAAACTTTCAAACATTTATTCACTTTTTGAGGAAGGAATATAAATATGACAGATGTTTATTCAATGCGTAAAATTCCTATTATGAAGAAAGATTCTCAAGAGGTTTTAGTTGAATCAGATATGGATAAAGTAAAAATTCTTGAACTTTCAAATTTTATTGATGAATGGGAAAAAGAACTTCTTTTCTCGGAAACAGGATTTTTTTCTTTAAAGGGGAGATCTGTAGAAAATAAAACAAAGGAATTTATAGAAGAACTTGACCAATTAATAAGTACAAAAATATATGAAATTAATTTTTCTAAGCAAGAATCAAAAAATATTATTATTGAAATAAAAAAGAGGAAACTTGATGCAATAAAATCTCAAATGATTGCATATGAAAAAAATGAAATGAAAAATTGGGAGTTTGAAGTATATGAAAACAGTATTAAATCTTGCATACAGAGGGCTGTTTTGTATAAAAATAATCCTGAAATTATTGATTCATCTTTTAAAAATGGAATATCAATTATTGAAACGATGGCTGAAAAGGAAAAATGGAATGATAAGACTTTAACCGTTCGGCGAAATATTTTTGAGGCAGATTTCTTTTTCGAAATAATTAATTCATTTATTTTAGCTAGAGATGCAAAAGCATCTTTTTATTTTGAAAAATATAAGGAAAAATTAGCTGCAAAAGATAAAATAACTTTGGATGAAGCTATAAAAACATTAAAGAATAATGTAATTGCTTACAACTGGGCAAAAGAATTATTTTCTTATGAAATGTCTGCTGAAAATAACGAAAAAGAAATTAAGGAAATAAAAGATAAGGAACTTCAATTTTTTGTTCGAAAGTATTTATCTGAGTTTCTTCAAGAAAAGAAAAAAGAAGAGAAGACAAAGGAACAAGAAAAAAATGAAAAAAATTGGAAAGAGATAATATCAATCCTAGAAAAAGAACCAGATAAAGCGGAACTGTATATTGACTATACCTTAAGTAAGGAAAGTATTAATTCTAAAAAAAATTACATAAAAATGATAAGAAAAGATGGGTATACAACTACTAATAGAACTTCTTTTTTGAACTTAATTAAAATGATGTTTGATGATTATGAAAAATTTAAACAAGAAGACATCTCTAATTATCGAAAAGACTTATCTGTTGAAGATTATAATTTAATTGAAAAAATGCGTTCTTTTTCTGCGGCTGAATATACTTTTCTAAATTCGGATTATAGTTATATTCAGTCAAGATTATCTGCAAAGCAAATTGATGGTAAAGAAGACTTATATAAATTGATTAAATTAGTAATAGCGGCAAAAGATAATTATGTTTCGATAAAAAAAGAAGAACCAGATATAGAAAAACGAAACAAAATTATTGATGAGGTATTAGCTCGTTATAACGATAAAAAATAAAGGAGAGAGGAATGACGGTATCATCTTTAACCCCTGTAAATAATTATATGGGTAATGGCTCTGTGACTATTTTTGATTTTGATTTTTTGATTGAAAATCAAGAAGAATTAATTGTTACATATACTGATAAAAAAGGTTTTTCAAAAACATTGGAATTTGGAATAGATTATTCCATAAATGAAATAGGAAATGAAAATGGTAGTTATATTACATTCCCGTTGCAAAATTCTACTTTGAGTGTATTGCAACAGGATGAAGTTTTGTCATTGTCATTAAATCTTCCTATAAAGCAAGAAAGTAAATTTTCAAATTCGTCTTATTTAAATCTAAGTGTTTTAGAAAAAACATTTGATTATATTGTCCGAATATTACAAATATTAGATAGAAAAATAGAACGAAGTATTAAGGTACAAGAAGGTAGTGATGTGACACCCGATGCATTGATGAAGGAACTTAAAGATGCAGAAAATAATACATCGTTGTTTTCTAAGACTTGCGAAGAATTTGCAAAACAATCACAAACACATAGAGATGAAGCTTTGGAACAAGCAAATAGAGCGCAACAAAGTGCAATAGCTGCATTTGATACAAAAGAAGAAATTGTTCAAGGAAATATGTTTAAGTATCAACTTTTTGATGTTGTTTCGAAGGATAGTGTTCTTTCTTTTTCTGAAAAACAAGGTTTTGAACTTTTAGGTTCTTATGTCTATAAAAATGCGCTTGCAGGAACAAGATACGGTTATCCAGATTTTTATGATAAATGTATTGAAGAAATGCAAGAATCTACCTTAAAAGAAGTTACTTTGGGTGATACGACAATTTCTATGTATGTTAACCTTAATGGGCATCAATTTTATGATATTCAAGATAAAGATGTTGTCGATACATTCTATGAAACTTACGGTTCTGCTTGGTTTTATGGTGTTGATACTTTAAATGAATGTATTTTCTTACCTAGATATGATTATGTTTCATTAAATTCAAAAGATAGAATTCCTGTTGTTGGTAATGGAATGACCTTAGGTTTGAAAGCGAAAGAAACAGCTTATGGTCTGGGCAATTGGACTCCTAGTGAGAATGCAACATATACTGGCTATACTGGTCTATATGGAAAACCAAGAGGAACATCTGTTACTGGTAGTAAAATGTCATCTGCAGTTTCTTTGGGTATTACAGAAGAAGCAGATAAATCTGGTATTGAAGCTGATGTTTCTACTTTTGGAAGCAAAAAATACTATTATATGGTTGTTGGTAATGTAAAAACCACAGAGGGATATTCAGAAGTTGTTGCACAAGGTAAAGAAATTCTGGCACAGGTTAACGCTGGATTAATTAGTAAAACTGATAAAATAGAAGTTGACGGTCAATGGAATGTTGTTTCTGATTATCCTTATATATTTACAGCAACTGCTGTTGGTGATTATACGGTAGATATTAGTGACTATTTGCCGAAGGATAATTATGTCTATGAAGTAATGCTTAGATGTTATGGCTACAATTCTTCTGCTACTGATAAACGCATTGCCTTTGGTACTGATTTATTTCCAATAATTGATGCTAGCAATGCTGTAGTTGCATTTATTTTAGATAGTGACCGAGTAAAGCTTCTACAAAATACAGCTAGTTTTTTAACATTTAACAGAAGTGTATCTGTAAAGATAACGGGTGGTGCACTTAATGAGTCAAGTATTCGACTTATTGCTTATAGACGCATTGGCACAAATCAATAGAGGTGAATTATGAAATATTACGCAATTTATAATACTAAAACGCAAGAACTATCAAAGGCGCAATGCCGTTGTTTGAATGAAGAATGTATAAACTTGGAAATATCAAAAGAGATTTTTGATGATTTTGAAAAATACATATATCAAAATGGGGAACTTGTTATTAACCCAAACTATGAATCGGAACATCAAGCTAAAGAACAAGAACGTATTGCAATGTTATCTTTAACTGCTGCGGATGTAGAGCGTGGAATCTACAAAGCTAAAGGTCTTGATTTTGATGACATAATCGCAATGGTGCAAGAGATTGCTTCTGAGGAGCCTCGCAATGACGACGGGATTGATGCTTTCGCTATGATTATTGATGTTAAAGCTTTAAAGATTGAGTTAAAAGCAAATAACTTCTATAGAGGAAATCCTTATGTTGATGCAGTTGGAACTTTGCTAGGCTTCACAAAAGAACAATTAGATGCTTTCTTTGAAACAGGTGATTATGCAAAATTGTGTACAAGTGAAACTGAGGTAGCGAAAGACGAAACGACGACAGTTTATGGCGAGGGAGGGACAGTCTTGAACGAAAACAATTTTAAGACAACAAAATTGCTAAGAGAGGCAAATTAATGAAAGAAAAAATTCTTAGTGTTTCTTTTGATGCTATTCCAGATGTTAGGGTTCGAGTTATAAATATTGATGATGCACAGGAAATAATTAAAAGTAAGAAAAAATATCCTTTTGAACTTTTTAATTCGTTACTTGTAAGAATTTCGACAACACAAAGAAATTTTGAATTTACTATTTTTAATGGATATACTTGGAACGGGGCTGATATACCCCGTTTCTTTTGGAGAATTATTGGTTCTCGAACAGATAATGATTTTCTTGTTGCTTCAATGTTACATGATTATCTTTTAGAGTTTAAAACATATATCGTTAACGAAGTTCTTAATAACAAGGTGTCAAAGAAAGAATACCGTCGAATAACTTCATTGATTTTTAGACATGTAATAAAAGAACAAGGAACAAATACTATAAAAGCAAATGTTATGGCTTGGTGTGTAGATGTTTATCAAATGTTTAATAGGAGTGGTTGGCAATGTCTTTAAGTGGAGAACTTCTGCTGTTGTTAATTATCAATATAATATCTGCTGGTATTGCAATTGGTAGTTATAATAAAACGCTTAAGTATATTGAAGAACATATAAATAGATTAGAAGAAAAACAAGATAAACATAATGGACTTATTGAAAGGATGGTTGCAGTTGAACAAAGTGCAAAATCCGCCCATCACAGAATAGATGAATTAATACAATAAAAAAGAGCTCTCTGTTTGAGAGCTCTTTTTTTGTTTTTGTTTATTTTTATACGTCTGGTAAATCACCTTTAACATCAGCGGATTCAGTTGATTCTAAACCGAATTCTTTGCATAATGCTTTAATTGCATTTTTTGCATTTTCTTTTTCAACTAAACAGCTAATTTTAATTTCACTTGTAGAAATCATTTTAATGTTTATATTATTTTCTGCTAAAGAACGGAACATGTCTGCTGCAATACCAGGTCTATCAACCATACCAGCACCAACAATAGAAACTTTTGCGATATCTTTATCTATTAAAATTTCTCCAGCTTTTAATTCTGCTTTTAATGCTTCTAATGTCGTCATTGTTGATTCGAAATCTTCAGCATCTACAGTAAAAGCAATTGAGTTTGTTCCATTTGAAGCTAATGATTGAATAATCATATCAACACTTATGTTACTTTTTGCTAAAGAACCAAATAACTTAGCAGCTGTACCAGGAATATCTGGTAATTCAGAAAGTAAAATTCTTATTTGAGAAGAATCGGCTGCAACGCCTGCGACTGGTTTGTATATTTCCATATTATCAACTCCTATAATTAATGTGCCTAAATTATCTAGTTTGAATGAACTGCGAACTCTTAATGGAACATTAAATTGTTTTGCAGTCTCAACGCTACGAGGATGAAGAACATTTGCACCAACCCTTGCAAGTTCTAACATTTCTTCATATGAAATAACATCTGTTTTTTGAATGTTTGGAACAATTCTTGGGTCTGTTGCATATACACCTTCTACGTCTGTATATATATCGCATCTATCTGCTTTTAGAGCAGCTGCTATTGCTACAGCAGAAGTGTCAGAACCACCACGTCCTAATGTTGTGATTTCTCCATCTGGTGTTACACCTTGGAATCCAGCAACTACGATGATGTTTCCTTCTTCTATTTTCTTTTGTAATTTATCTGTTTTTATATCAACAATTCTTGCTTTTGAGTGAATACATTCAGTAACAATACCAACTTGTTGACCATTCATACTTACAGCTTTGTAACCGTGAGATTGAATAGCCATTGCAAGTAAAGCAATTGACACTTGTTCACCTGTAGATAATAGCATATCCATTTCTCTAGAATCAGGAGTGCTTGTCACTTCTTTTGCAAGTTTAATTAGATGGTCGGTTGTGTGTCCCATTGCAGAAACAACTACAACTACATCATTGCCATTTTCTTTTTCCCTAATTACAGCCTTCGCTACGTTGTGGATTTTTTGCGGATCGGCTACGGATGTTCCTCCAAATTTTTGAACGATTATTCCCACGTTTCTATCCTTTATTAATGTTCAGTGCTTTACTAATATATGGACTAATTTGATTTTTGTCAAAATTTGTATCTTTTAGTTCATTAATTTTATCTAGGTAAAAATTTACCATGCTTTCATTATAGTTCGATGGGCTTTCTTCTACAAGTATTTTATATGCACAATATGCTAAATAAGCGAATGCATAGTTGTTTTTGTCAGCATCATTCTGTGAAAGCAATATATTTAAAGCTTCTTGAGGTTTTTTAATATTTATTAATGCATTTGCTTTAATTAACATTGCATCTTGGCTATCTGGAACTTTTGCTAGTAATTGATCAGCTTTTTCAATAGCATCACTGTGAATACCGGCCTTTAAACTTGTAAGTGCGTATACAAGAAGTACTTTATCGGATTCTCTGTTTATTTGGTATGCATTTCTTATTTTTCTTAAAGCTTCCCTTATATTATCCATATCAATAAGATTAACTGTGTAATTTATTAATGCCTCTAGATGGTTAGGGTAATATTCTATTGTTTTTTCATAGTATTCTAAGCTTTTCTTTTGTCTTCCAAGTTTGTAATAACAATTCGCGATATAAAAGTATAGGTATGACTTTTGAGAAGAAATAGAAATAACTTTGAAAAACGTATTTATAGCTTCTTCGTATCTATTTGTATCGTAATAAAGAATGCCTAAATCTGACATTGCTAAAGTATTAGATGCGTCTTCAAGAATTGCTTGTTTGAATAGAGATTCTGCTTTTTCGTAATTCTTTTCTTTATAGAAACAAGATCCCAAACGATAAAGCGCATTTGCGTTATTTGCATCAAGGGCAAGTGCTTGTTCTATTTTTATTTTTGCGTCAGTTACTTTATTGTTATTTAACAATGTAATTCCCCAAGCTAAATAGACTTCAAAATCTGCGACTTTTTTATCTTCTGCCTGTTGAAATAAGTTATAACATTCTTGTTCTTTTCCTAAAGACATATAATTTTGCGCAAGCAATATGTATATGGCTGGATTTTCTGGTGTTTCTTCTAATGCTCTTTGCGCATATTCTAGAACTGCCATATAATTTTTTTCTTTTTTATAACATAAAGCTAAATAATAGCTTAGATTTCTATATTTAGGATTGAAATCTTCTAATTGTTTGAATTCTATGAATGCTTCATTAATTTTGTCTGTTTCAAAAAGCATAATTCCGAGCAAAAAATATACGTGAGTATTTGTTGGGTTTAAAAATTTTGATTTTTTTAACATCTCAACAGCTTTATTTTTCTTTTGAAGCTTCGCATATAGTATTCCATAGTTCAAATATATTTCTGCGTCAGATGGCGCAAGTTTTAATGCTTTTTTTAAGGAGTCTTCTGCTTCATCGAATTTGTCTTGAGCAACAAGTACACTGCTTAAAACAGAATATGTATATGCATTTTGAGAATCTCGTTCTAACGCTTTTTTTAGTGTCATTTCTGCTTTTTCATATTCTTTTAGTTTTGCATAAATTATACCTAAGCTAATGCAAGGTTTTGGATTTGATGACATTAAAATTGCTGTTTCAAGTTTATCGATTGCTGTTCCAAAATCTTTTAAATTGGCAAAATGCATAGCCCAATTTGTATATGCTAACGATGGGATTTCAACATTATTTGAACACATCAAGTATTGATTTGTGTAATTATCAAGTTTTTCTATTTTTTTAAATATTTGTATAAAAAATTTTTTCATAAAATTGAATCCGCTACTTCTCTAAATGCACCACAACCACCATAGTTTTTTGTTATATATATACCTTTGACTTCCTTTACTCTGTCGTGTGCATTTGGGACGCTTACTGGGTTCCCTATATGATTTAAACATTCTATGTCGTTTATATCATCTCCCATATATATTACATTTTGAGGACTTACATTGTATTTATCTATTAATCCTTTTAAAACATTGATTTTATTTCTCTCGTTTTGAAAAGTATCAATCATTGGAAACTTCTCTTTCATAATATCAATTGCTTTGGATTTTTCGCCAGAAATAATGGCGAAATTTATGCCTCGTTTTACTACTATGGCAATTCCCATTATATCTTTGTAATCAAGTTTTTTTGATGTTGTTCCATCAGAAAAAACTTCAAGTTTTCCATCTGTAAAAATCCCATCAAAATCACAAACCACAAGTTGAATATTTTTTGGTAAAAAACTATTATTTCCCATAACATATTAATTATATAGAAATAAAGGGAATTAAAACAATTATTTTTTTTAAGTAAAGTTACAAAAATATAAAAAAACCACTTGATTATTTATTTTGCTTATGTTTTCATAAAAATGAGCTTGGAAGTTATCCTCTTTAAAAACAGACATGCTCAACGGCTGCAAGGGGTACGAGATATTAAGTGAGGGCGCAGTCATTAAGACATCAGTTCTAAAGAAATATTCTCAAATCCCAAAGAAAATAAATAGCAGTAAGAAAATGGAGAGTAAACCAAATGGTTAAAATTAGATTAAAAAGATTAGGCTATAAAAAGAACCCAGTATATAGAATCGTTGTTTTGAACTCTACAACAAAGAGACAAGCAGCTCCTATTCAACAACTAGGTTTCTACAACCCTAAAACAAAAGAAATGAAATTAGATAAAGCGGCAGCACTTGATTGGATTAAAAAAGGTGCTCAACCAACACAAACAGTTCAATTCTTAATCGACAGATGTAAAGAAGATGGTACACTAGATTACCAAAAGAAAGAAACTGTTAAATTATCTAAAAAAGCACAAGCTAAATTGGAAGCTGAAAAAGCAGCAGCTGCTGCAGCTGAAGCTGAATCAACAGAAGCTTAGTTCTTACAAAAATTTTTACAGGGAAAGAGAACACTTATTTACCGCTTTAACAAAAGCGGTTTTTTTTTGTTATAATTTTGTTTATGACAATTTGTGAAATAATAATTTTGGCAGTTGCTTTAGCTTTAGATGCAATGTTGGTTAGTTTTTCTTATGGATTAATTATTAATCAAAGAAGAATGTATAATTCGATATTGCTATCTTCTGCTTTTGGCTTTTTTCAGTTCTTAATGCCAATAATTGGTTTTTATTTGACTAGTTTGTTTTATACAAAGTTGCAATTGTATTCTAAATGGATAGTTTGCATAATTTTTATGATTTTAGGTCTTAAATTTTTAAAAGAAGCATTAGGAAAATTAGAAGAAAAAAACGAAATACAATGCATTGGCTTTTTTTGTATATTTTGTCTTGCTATTGCAACAAGTATTGATGCTTTAGGAGCGGGTGTTTCATTAAAGCTATTAGATGTTAATTACATAATGGCATCTATAATTATTGGATTGATAACATTTGTTCTTTCAATGTTTGGTTTTTGGATGACAAAATTATTCAGTAAAATGCCATCGAAATATATAGGAATAATCGGTTCTTTTTTATTGATATATTTAGCAATTAAGGCAATTTTATAAAATCCTATTGCGAAATAAAAACCTTTATTGTAGTATATATTTGAAGCGATAAACTTCAAGCAAATGCGGAAGTAGCTCAGTTGGTAGAGCGTCTGCCTTCCAAGCAGAATGTCGCGGGTCCGAGTCCCGTCTTCCGCTAATTTCTCGGTTTTGGTTATGTATGGCGGCATGGCCAAGTGGTAAGGCAGAAGCCTGCAAAGCTTTTATCCCCCAGTTCGAATCTGGGTGCCGCCTTATGTTTAAAAATGTAAACTTTATCTTTCCCTTTTTTTATAAAAATTCATGCATATGATTGACGAAAAAAATAACTAGTCAAAGTAAACTTGTAATGAGTATGGTAACTTATGAAAAATATGTTTGCCCATTTTTGCTAATACGTGTAGAATATAAAAAGAAACTTATTCGGAATAAAGAGTGAGAGATATGGTAGATAACGAAAATCAATGGGAAGATATGGAATATTCAAGTGATTCCGGGGATGTGGAAGAATACGAATCAGACGAAATGATGGATGATGAGTATTCGAATGAAGAATATTCTGACCAAGAAGAATATGAAGAATACGAAGATGGTGAAGAATATTACGACGAAGAGGGCGGGGATGCTCCTAAAAAAGGCAATCCTGCTGGTTGTATTATTATTCTTTTGATTCTGCTATTGATAATTGGTGGTGTTGCATTCTTCTTCTTGTCAGGTAAAAAGTCGACAGAAGGGGGACAAACTCCAACTCAAAATCAAGAAGTTGTGACGGAGAACCAAGCTCCTGCTGTAAGTGATTCTACAACTGCATTGGGTGATGAATTTTTTAATGAGGCTGGTGGTGAATCAACTGAAATGATGTCTGTTGATTTTAGCACTCCTGGAGAAACAACTGTTACAACAGGTGAAGGTGAAAATGAAATAGTTGCTACTGTTATGGATGCCCCTGTTGAACAGCAAAACGCTGACTTGATTGAAATTCCTCAAGAAGAAACAGCTTCTGAAAATGTTGATGATTTATTCCCTCAAGAATCAACAGTAAATGTTGATTTGGGGCAAGGAACAAGCGAAATTATGGTTGCTTACAATAAAAAGGCTAGGGTGAATCCATTTAAACCGCCTGTTATTCAAAAACATTCTGATCTTTATTCTACGATTGGTGGAACCGAATTTGAAATCATTGAACCACCTACAAGCTCTGTTTCTGATGAAAATTTAACAAGATTATTACAAACACAAATATCAGGTATTTTATACGATGATGTTAGTCCTTCTGCAATTGTTAACTTAAACGGTGTTGATCAATTTGTAAAAATTGGTGATACAGTTGCAGGATATACTATCGAAAGTATTACGAAAGATAAAGTTCAAATTACATATAAAAACAATACATATGTCGCGTCAGTTGGTGAATTGTTTACAAGAGGCGTGTTAGAGAAAAAGAGAGCTGTTGCAGATTTGGAAAATAAATTTGCAGGAAGATACAGAAATAATAATTAGAGGAGTATAAACATATATTATGAAAAGAAGTTTAAAAAACATATCAAAGCTTTTATTCGTTACTGGGTGTGTGTCAGTGCTTGCAGGTAACATAACAGGTGCGGCTCCTCTAGAATACGATATGGAACAACCTGCAATAAGAACAGAAGTTACATCGCCAAACAAGATAAAACTTGAAGGTGATGTTAGTTTTGAACATGCATCATCTGAAAAAATTAATTTAAGTTTAAGAAGCACAGATGTTCAACAAGTGTTAAGAATGTTTGCGGATAAAGCTGGTTTGAACATTGTGTTCCACCAATCAGCAACTGGTACTGTTACATTGGATTTGGTTGATGTAAGTTTAGAAGATGCTTTTAAAATGGTTATGAAAATGACCAATTTAACATATGTTATTAAAGATAAAACAATGATGGTTGTGTCAACGGGTAGTGCAGAAACATTAAACTTAACAAAGGATAATATTTCTATTCTTCCTGTAAAATATGCTGATGCTGCATATTTGGCTCACTTCTTGAATACAAACGTATTTTCTTTGAATTCACCAGGTTTGTCATATGGTCCAATTGTTACTACAAATTCAGAAAGAAATGAATTGTTAATTTTTGGTACTGAAAATGATTATTTAATGGCTAAAAAAATTGTTGATAAATTTGATAAAAAACCAATTATGACAACATATAGGGTTAACCATACAACTCCATTTGAAATGGCAAAAATGGTTTGTGAAACATTGTTCGATATTCCTGCTGCAAGTACTTCATCAAAAGGTGCTGGTGGTAAATCTGCTTCACAATTAAATGCAACAATTACAAAAAATACTAAGGCAAATATTGCAAAAGCTGGTGAAGCTCTTGGTGGTGGAACTATTGCTTGTACTGTAAAAAGTGGTGTAACAACTGGTAATATTTCTTCTTACCAAGCAAAACCAACTTTGACAATTTATGTTCAGCCTGAATTGGGTACATTAACTATGGTTGGTGGTAGTGAACAACAAATACAAATGGTTAATGATTTCATATTAGAAAATGATAGAAAACAGCCACAAGCATACTTAGAAGTTTCTATTATTACATTATCTGAAGAAGGTTCTAAGGAATTTACTAATAGTTGGGCATATACAAGTAAACATTTGAATTTAACATTTAATAATGGTACAACATCTGCTGCTCCTATTGTATGGAGTGGTTCTGATGGTGATGGTGCTCAAACATTAAAACAAACAATTAAATTCTTAATTGAAAATAAAAAAGGTAGATTATTGGCAAATCCAAAAATCGTAATTACAAATGGTCAACAGTCTGTTATTGACTTAACTCAAGACTATGTTGAAACAACAACGGTTCAAATTTTGAACAATATGGGTGGCAGTGAATATGCAAGCTCTTCAGTTCAAAAAACATATAATATTGGTGAAGATAATGGTATTAAAGTTGAAATTATGCCATTTATCAGCCCAGATGGTTATGTTTCTTTAACAATTAAACCTGACTATGCATCTGTTTATAAAGAAATTAATGATACATATATGGGTTCATCTTACATTGCTGCTACATTGCTTCAAAGACATAACTTAGACTTGAAGAATGTTAGAATTAAAGATGAAGAAACATTGCTTCTTGGTGGTATGATTACAGAAAATGAACAAAAACAAGTTGGTAAAGTGCCAATTCTAGGAGATATTCCTCTTATAGGTGCTTTATTTAGATCTCAATCTAAAAAAGTTACAAAAGAAGAATTGTTAATTATGTTAACACCTAGAATCATCAAAGATACAGAGGACGTTGCAGAACTTTAGAAGGCAAATAAATGACAAGTCAAGTAGTAGACAAAATAAAGGGTGTTATTGATTTCGCTCTAGTATCAAAATTTGATATTCATGATATGGAGTTGAATTCATATGTTCCAATTTGTATAAATAAAGGCGCTGTGTTTGTAGTTTCTGCACAGTCGTCTTTGCCTGAAGAATCAATGACGAACATTTCATCAATAGCAGGAAACAATAATATCAAAGTTAGTAACATTAATGAACAAAATTTTTCTTTGCTTCTTAATTATGTAAAATCAAATTTGCATATTGAGGGTGAGGATGTTAGTCAAGATGAAGAAGTTGAAGTTATTGAAGATGAAAATAATGATGTTTCTGATTCTGATACAAATTCTGACTTGGTTCTAAAATATGATAGTGATGATGATTATATTGAACAAGTTGGTGATGGTGAGGAAGACTCAGTATCATTAAATTCGGTAGCACCAGTTAATTCATCAATGCATGATGACAAATATTTTTCTAAAAAAATTGGTGAAGTTCTTATACAAATGGGATTGGTTACTAATGAGCAAATTTATAATGCTTTGTTAGAATCAAAAAGAGCACAATTGCCATTAGGTACTATTCTTGTTCAACAAGGTGTAATTACCTTGAATGAGTTAAAAATTGCTTTAACTGCACAACAAGGTTACGAAGCAGTTACTACAGACCAACTTAAAGTTCCTGAAAATGTATTATCAATGCTTCCAGAAGACTTTATTAAATTAAATAAAGTTATTCCAATTAGTTATGATGATAATGTTCTTGTCGTTGCAATGGTAAATCCAAACGATAAAAAAGTAATTAATGATATTATTTTCCTAACTCGTTTAAAACCAAGTATATTAATAATTACACATTACGAGTTCGCAATGTGTATGCAAAATTTCTTCAATGAACAGAAGAAAGCTACAAGTAAAATTATCAAGAAAATTGAAAAGCAAGCTTTAGCTTTTGAACGTGAAGAAACACTATTTGAGCAAGCTCAAAAAGAGTTAAAAGATGATTCAAATATCGTTGTAAAATTCGTAAACAAAATCGTTTCTGATGGTATTGATATGAAAGCCAGCGATATTCACATTGAGCCTAGATTAGAAGGGTATGTCGTAAGATACAGAAAAGATGGTATTTTGCGTGAAGCATTTAGATTACCAGCCAAAACAGAATCTTCTATATTAACTCGTTTAAAAGTTATTTCAAAAATGAATATTGCTGAACACAGACGTCCACAGGACGGTTCGTTCTCAATAACATATAAAGACAGGGATTATGACTTCCGTATTAACACTCTTCCTGTTGGTGAAGCAGAGAAGATGGTAATAAGAATTCTTGCTCCTGCTGTAAATATGGCATCTTCAAAAGCGGAGATGAAAATTGAAGGTACAACAAAAGAAGAGTTGGAACTGATTAAGAAAATGCAAACCGTACCTAACGGTATTATCTTAACAACTGGTCCTACAGGTTCTGGTAAAACAACAACTCTTTATACATTGTTAAAAGCAATTAACGATGAAAAAATTAATATTACTACGATTGAAGACCCAGTCGAAATTAAGATTGATGGTATTAACCAGTCGCAAATCAATGCAAAAGCTGGTATTACTTTTGCATCTTGTATGCGTGCTATCTTAAGACAAGACCCTGACGTTATTCTGGTCGGTGAAATTCGTGATATTGAAACTTTAGAAACAGCTATTTCAGCTGCGTTAACAGGTCACTTAGTGTTATCAACACTTCACACAAACTCTGCAGCAGCAACAATTACTCGTATGATTGATATGGGTGCTAAAGATTACTTAGTATCTTCAACATTAGTTGGTATTATTGCTCAACGTCTTGTTAGAAAATTGTGTCCAGATTGTAGAACACAGTACTTCCCAACTAGAGAAGAAGCGGAACTTGTTGTTTCTGGTGATGAGAAAGATATTCAACGTTTCTTAAAAACACCAATATATAAACCAAGTGGCTGTGAAAAGTGTAACTTTGAAGGCTATAAAGGCCGTATGGGTGTATATGAAATTATGCCTATTACAAAAGAAATTAAGAAGTTAATAGCACAAGCTGCTCATGATATTCAAATCGAAGAAGCTGCTGTTGGTGCGGGTATGAGCACCCTTCATCAATCTTGTTTAAGACATATTGTTGAAGGTAATACAACTATTGAAGAATTCATTCGTGTGCTTGGACCGGTTAAAGAGTAGTGGGGTTAAAGCATTATGGCAAGATTTGAATACCTGGCAAAAAAGTGGAACGGAGAAGAAGTTAAAGGAACATTAGATGCTAAATCTAATGTGGAAGCTCGTGTTAAAGTTAAGAACATGGGGTATAAGTTAGTTTCACTGAGAGAATTAACTGCGAATGCTGGTGCGCCAAAAGGTGGTTCTTTGCAGTCTTTATCTTTAAAAGAAAAAATTGACTTTACTCAAACCTTTTTGACATTGAATAAGGCTGGTTTGCCAATTATTGAAAGTTTGATTTTTATTGAAAAAGATGCTGCATCTAGACAAGTTCGTTTACTTGCTCAAGAGATTAAAAAACAAATTATTTCAGGTTATACATTGTCTGATACAATTTCAAAATATCCAAACTTATTTGGTCATGTTTATATTGGTCTAGCTAAAGCTGGTGAAGACTCTGGTGAAATTGATAAAACATTTGAACGTTTAATTGAGTTACTAAAAAAGCAAGGTGATATTAAAGGTAAAGTAGTATCTGCGCTTACATATCCTGCTTTTGTAGTTTTACTTGCTATTGCTGTAGTTCTTGTAATGTTAATGTTTGTATTCCCTGCATTTAAAGATATGTTTGACCAACAGGGTAAAGAATTACCAGCGATTACACAGTTTTGTATTGATGCTGGTGAATTTTTAAAAGATAAATGGATGTGTATTCCATTGGGTGCAATTGCTATTGTTGGTACATTCATGTATCTATTAAGATGGGAACCATCAAGAAGAAAGATGGATGAACTTCTTTTGAAGATTCCATTGATTTCTGACTTGGTAAAAGCGGCAGCTTTCTCAAACTTCTTAACTGTATTGCAAATTGCTTATGATGCTGGTATCCCAATTATCGAGTGTTTGTATTTGTCAAAAACAACGTTATCAAATTACGTAATGAATGAAGCTATTAAAATATCTATCAAAAAGATGCAGGCAGGTGCTCATTTGTCTGAATCTTTAAAGGCTGCTAATTTATTCCCTAAAATGATTTTGTTCATGGTTTCTACTGGTGAACAGTCTGGTCGTTTGGGTGAATTAATGGAGCAAAGTGTAAAACAAATTGACCAAGATTTAGATAATATTATTGATACATTAGGTAAATTGATTGAGCCTATTATGCTTATCTTTATCGGTGTAATTGTTTGTTTCTTGGCATTGTCACTATACTTGCCATTATTCCAATCATATGGCGCATAAGAAAGGACAAATAACTGATGTACGAAGAAAATAATATAGAAGAAGCAACCAGTTTTATTACTGGTATATGGTCTGAGAGAGTTCTTGTTATTACAAAGGACTACCAAATTAAGGGTAATGTTTTCATGCCAAAAACAGGTAGAAAAAACAGAGTTCTTTCTGACATATTAAATGGTGCAAAAAGATTTGTTGCTATTAAAAATTGCGAAGTGGTGCACAGAGAGTTTCCTAACCGTAAAGCAGAGACTCATGAATTCTTACAATTAAATTTAAATTCAATTATATTATTAAGACCATTAAATGAAGATTAGTGCTTGCATTTAAAAAATGTTTGTGTAAATATATAATCAAGAGAGAGGTTAAGGGCTATTAGCTCAGGTGGCTAGAGCGTACGCCTGATAAGCGTAAGGTCCCTGGTTCGAGTCCAGGATGGCCCACCATAATATAAGACACCATAGGGTGTCTTTTTTATTGTCTAAATCTGGACGAGAACCGCAAAACGAAGTTTTGTAAGGGTTCGAGCGCGAGTGAGCAGAAGCTGGAGTGACGGAGATGATGAATCTTCGGCACGTAACGCTGTTTAATGCGAACGAGTAAGAGAGTCCAGGATGGCCCACCATAAAGCTGACAATAACATTAGTTATCGTCAGCTTTATAGTTGCATGTGATTTGAAAAATATTTTTAATTTTGAGGGAAAATTTCTTCTTTTATTTTTTCTGAAAGAAGTTTTCTTAATTTAATTTCAGATATTTCTTTTTCTTTAAATTCAGCAATTTTAATATCATTTTTTCTTGTTAATTTAAATAGAGTTCTTTTTTTACCTGTGGACAAAGGAAAATGGTTTTTTCTTAATATTGTGTAGTCTGTTTCAATAGTTATAGGAATTATATCAGTATTTGCATTAATGGCTATTTGTGCAGCACCTTTATGCATTTTAATTTCTTCGTTTGGGAGTGTTCTTGTTCCTGTTGGAAATATGATAATATTAAAGTCATGTTTAAGTGCGTTTTTGGTTTCTTCTTTAAATTCATCTAAGTCTATGTCGTTAATGATGTATAAACATTTCACAATTTTATACATAACGGGATTCTTTAATAAGTCTTTTTTTGCCAGACACAAACTGTTTGGAATAAGTCCAATTAATAGAACTATATCAATCAAACTTGGATGAGAAGCAACTATTACTTTCCCTTTGATATTTTGAAAATCACCATTTGTTTCAACTTTTATTGAACCAAATTTTTGCATGACGATTGTAAAAAATTTCCAAGATTTATGAACTACATTTGCGCAAAATTTTCTGTGATTATAGTCTTTTAAAAATATTGCACTAATTGGAATGATAAAAAGTCCAATGCAAAGTGCGCCAAGCGCAAATATAATCATTTGTATTAAAACAATAAATCCTCTGATAAAGCGCATGTTAACCTCTTTTAAGTGTATATAAATCAGAGCAGTAACATTGTTTTTTGTTTTCTAGGAATGATATAAAATCATCAAAAGAATCTTTTTGTTTGTTCATTTCTTTAATAAACATTATTTCTTGAGCATGTTCATTTGATTTTGTTGTTGAACAGTAAAAAGAAACACTTTGAAGGTCATCTTTATTTTCTGTGAAGCAGAAAATTGTTGGTTTTTCTTTGCAGGTTAGTATTGCTTCAAGGATTCCATAGGAAAGAGTGTTTTCACCTGCAGAAATTGAATTATATGAAGTTTTGATTGAATTTAATAGTGAAAATAGTCCTATTGTTGCGTTATGAACAGAAAAACTAAATCCTGTTGGGGAAATTTCGCCTTCTTCTTTTCTTTGTTGTATTAATTTTAAAACTCGCTCTATATCACCATATTGTGAAGCAAAAATCAAATTTGGATTTGTATTCTCATCTAAAACATTATAAAGAGTACACAATCCAGCTTTTCCAAGTGTATCAAGCTTTCTTCTCATAAGCATTGGAATAAAAGAAATATCAGCTATTTCTTTTTTTAAATAAGAGTATTTATTTATATAAAACTTCATTGAATTCATGTTAATATTAATATTAGTATAATAGGTTGTTAATTGCAAAAATGATAAGTATTACTAAAGTTTCAGCAATATGTAATTTGGGTGAAAATCTTGATGAGATTTTTGAAAAAGCTTGTTGTGGTGTTTTGCTTCCTCATAAAATTACTGCTAAGCTGCCATTAATTGAAAGTGAAACTTATAATTTAAGATGTAATCAAATTTTGCTTCATTTATATAAACAATTGGAGTTTGATTCTAGTAAATATAATTCAGAAAGAATAGGAATTGTTATTGCAACGACGAATTCTGGAATTGATGAATTTGAGCAAAGTAATAATTTAGAACATTTGAAAATTTCAAATCCAGCCGAATTCTTAAAAGAATATATTGGAACAAATGGTTTTGCTGCTTGTGTTTCAACAGCATGTACTTCTGGTGTTAAAGCTTTTTCTACTGCAAGAAAATTATTAGAAAATGATATTTGTGATGTTGTGATTGTTGGTGGAGTTGACCCAATCGCAAAATTGCCTGTTGCGGGTTTTTCTGCATTAGAAGTTTTAACAAAGGAACTTACAAACCCATTTTCTAAAAATAGAAATGGAATGAATATTGGTGAAGGTGGAGCGTTATTCGTTTTAGAGAAAGATGTCGAAGGTATTAAATTATTGGGAATTGGAGAAACTTCTGATGCTTATAATGCTGCGACTCCTGATCCTAGTGGTGAACAAGCTATAAAAGCTATAAAAATGGCATTATGTGAAGCAAATCTTAAACCAGATGATATTGATTATATTAATTTACATGCAACCGGAACTATTGCTAATGATATTATGGAAGCTCGTGCTGTTAACGAAGTCTTTGGTGACAGTGTGTGTGCAAGTGGAACAAAACCATTAACAGGACATTGTTTAGGCGCTGCTGCTAGTATTGAATTAGCGTTATGCATTAAGGTTTTAGAAACAGGCAAGATGCTCCCACATATTTTTGATGGTGAGTATGATGAGGAATTACCAAAGATAAGATTAGTTGATAAAAACAATTTAAAATCTGATAAAATGGAAGTGTGTATGTGCAGTGCATTTGGTTTTGGTGGAACAAATGCGGTTCTTATAGTAGGGAAATAAGATGAAGTATGACTTAGAAAAGATATTACCGCATAATCATCCAATGATATTGATTGATGATATAAAAGAAATCAATATTGATGAAAGGTATTTAATTGCAGAGGTTGTAATATCTGAAGATAAAGTATTTTTTGATAAAAGCATAAACGGTGTTCCATATTTGTCTGGTATAGAATATATGGCTCAAACAATTGGCTGTTATGCTTTTTATAGGGCACAGAGAACAGAACCAAAACTAGGATTTTTATTAGGAACACGTTCTTATAAGAACAATATTGAAAAGTTTGAAAATGGAAAAACATACAGTATTAAAGTTAGCGAAATATACGGTGATAGCGAACTTGTTTCGTTCGACTGTTTAATTTATAATGAGTGTGAAGAGTGTGCTAGGGCTGTAATTAATGCGTATCAGCCTGAAAATGCAGAGGAATATTTAAAAAACGGGTTTTAAGAGTAATGGAAAAACAAGTGTTAGTGACAGGTTCTAGTCGTGGAATCGGTCGAGCGTCAGCTTTATATCTTGCCAAAAATGGTTATGATTTGGTGTTGCATTGTAATAAAAACACAAAAATGGCTAATGATCTAAAAGATGAAATTGTTTCATTGGGAAGAAAGGCTCGTGTTCTTCAATTTGATATTTCAAATAGAGAAGAATGCAAAAATGTTTTATCTGAAGATATTGAAAAAAATGGGCTTTATTATGGTGTTGTTTTAAATGCTGGTATTGCCAAAGATAATGTTTTTCCTGTTATGGAAGATAGGGAGTGGGATAGTGTTTTGAATACTAATTTAGGTGGTTTTTATAATGTTTTAAAACCGCTTGTAATGGAAATGATTTCTCAAAGAATGAAAGGAAGAATTATTACAATGTCTTCTGTATCAGGTTTAATGGGGAATCGTGGACAAGTCAATTATAGTGCATCAAAAGCTGGTATTATAGGTGCGACAAAAGCATTAGCTCAAGAATTAGCCAAACGTGGTATTACTGTTAATTGCATTGCGCCAGGTTGTATTGAAACAGATATGACTAGCGAACTTCCTGTTGATGAAGTGAAAAAGATGATACCTATGAAGAGATTTGGAAAACCACAAGAAGTAGCATCTTTAGTTAATTATTTAATGAGTGAAGATGCCGCATATATAACAGGTCAGGTTATTTCTGTTAATGGAGGCTTATATCAATAATGAGAAGAGTAGTTGTTACAGGTATGGCTTTAGCGAGTCCTCTTGGTTGTAGTCGAGAAACGGCTTTTGAACGCTTACAAAAATATGAAAATTGTGTAGTTCATGATGAAAAATTAAATGAATTTGAAAGAATGAATTGCAAATTAGTTGCACCTGTTCAAGGGTTTGTTCTTCCAGAACATTTTAATAGAAAAGTTCTTAGAACAATGGGACCAGTTTCTATTATGAGTGTTGCAACTGCAGAAGAAGCACTAAAAGATGCAGGCTTATTGGGTGATGAAATAATTACAAGTGGAAGATGCGGGGTAAGTTCTGGTTCATCTTCTGGTTCTTTAGAAACATTAGTTGATTTTCACTCTATGCAAGTAACAAAAGAAGTTAAAAATGTAACATCTGGTTCTTATGTAAAAATGATGCCACAAACTACTGCTGTAAATATTTCATTGTATTTTAAAACCGTTGGAAGATTAATTGCAACTTCAACCGCTTGCACATCTGGTTCAATGGGTATTGGCTATGCTTATGAAGCAATTAAGTTTGGTTTGCAAGATGTTATGATAGCTGGTGGTGCTGAAGAACTAGACCCATCTCAAGTTGCTGTGTTTGATACTTTGTATGCGACAACTCAAAAAAATTCAACACCTAAATTGACTCCATCACCATTTGATAAAAATAGAGATGGTCTTGTTGTTGGTGAAGGTGCGGGTACTTTAATTTTAGAAGAATATGAACACGCTAAAAAACGTGGGGCTAAAATTTATGCAGAAATCATTGGTTTTGGTACAAGCACAGATGGTACTCATATTACAAATCCAAATAAAGAAACAATGAAAAATGCATTAGAACTTGCATTAAAAGATGCTGGAATATCTGCTGATGAAATTGGCTATGTTAATGCACATGGTACAGCAACAATGCAAGGTGATATTGCAGAAACAAATGCAACTTATGATGTATTTAAAAGAAAAGTTCCAATTAGTTCAATAAAAAGTTATACAGGGCATACTCTTGGTGCTTGTGGTGCTATTGAGGCTATTTTAAGTATTGATATGGCACATAAAAAGTGGTTTGCTCCTACAATAAATTTGAATGAAGTTGACGAAAATTGTGGTGATTTAGACTACATTAAAGGTCAAGGTAGAGAAATTGATACTAAGATTGTAATGTCCAACAACTTTGCATTTGGTGGCATAAATACTTCATTGATTTTCAAATGTATCTAGTTTGACTTTAATTTTTAAATATGAGATAAATTTATTAATGGGATTAAGAGAATGACGATTGAAAACGAAGTAAAAGAATTAATTATTAAGGCTTTAGAGTTAGAAGATATTGAACCAAGTGATATTGAAGATGAAGCACCTTTATTCATTGAAGGTTTGGGTTTAGATTCAATTGATGCACTAGAGCTTGGTATGGCTTTAAAGAAAAAATATAACCTTAAAATGGGTTCAGATAAAGAAGAAAATAAAAAATATTTCTATTCAGTTAAAACATTGGCAGATTATATCAGGAGTAATGTAGGTGAGTAAACAGTATTCAAGAGAAGAAATTTATAACAAATTAGCAGAAATTCTTGTAGATGAATTTGAAATTTCGCAAGATTTAGTTAAACCTGAAGCTAATCTGTTTGAAGATTTAGAATTAGATAGCATTGACGCAGTTGATTTGGCTGTTAAATTACAGTTCTTTACAGATAAGAAAATTTCACCTGAGAATTTTAAACAAATTCGTACAGTTGATGATGTTGTTAATGCAATCGAAGAACTTATAAAATGATAAAAAAAATATTTATATCAATAGCAATTACACTATGTGTAATTGCTTTGTTTCATTATACACAACTTTTCTTTGTTAAATTTTATCCTGTTTGTGCAAATTTGACAGTATTTTTGGTTTTCTTTTGTTCTTTGTTTTCAAAAGAAACTGTTATTCAGAAGTTTGCTAAAATGATTGATGGTGAACTTTCAGAAAATGCATTGAAATATACAAGAAATCTTACTTATATTTGGTGCGTGCTAACCTTTTTTAACTTTGTTGTTTCTTTAATTACGGTATTTTTGAGTGAAGAAATTTGGGCATTATTTAATGGCTTAATTTCTTATATTTTGATTGGTACCTTGTTTTTTGTAGAATATATAATAAGAACAATTTTAAAAAAGAAAAATATTATATGATTCTTGAAAAGTTTTATACAAATAATTTTGATAGTGATATTATTCTTCATCATAATGGTGAAGATATTGATTTTTTAAAACTAAAAAAATATGTATATTTTCAAAAACTACAATTTGATAAGAAAAACGAGCAAGTAGTTGTTTTGTTTGGTGATAATAGCTTTGAATTTGTTGTTAATTTTTTCGCTGCATTATTCTCTAACAAAGAAATTTTTCTTTTAACTGATAAAACAAGACTTTCAGGGTTAAATATTGATTATATTATTCCTGAAAAACCAGATAAAAATGATGAGTTTTCTTTTGAAAATATTGATGTGAAGAAAACTAAAATAACTTTTTTTACATCAGGTTCAACTGCTATTCCAAAAAAAATTACTAAAACATTAGAAAATTTGGAAGCAGAAGCATATTCTTCTATAAAACAGTTTAATATTGAGTCAAATATGTCTGTTTATTCAACAACTATAATGTCACACATGTTTGGGCTCACATTCTTTTTTATGGTTCCATTGTGTGCTGGTTTAAAGATAAATACACTAAAAATAGAGTTTCCAGAACAAATAACAAAAAATGAACATTATATTTTGGTTTCTTCACCTTCCTTTTTAGAAAAAATGGAAAAATACCAAATAGATTTTTTACATTCGCCCGTTAAATTGTTTACTGCTGGTGATAAGTTAAAAGATAATGTTAGAGCTTTTTTCTCAAACAAATCAGAGGTTGTTGAAATTTATGGAAGCACGGAAGCTGGTACGATTGCATATAAAAATAATAGTAAAAATTTTAAAGTATTTGATTGTGTTTCTATTTCAACAGATGAAAATAGTTGTATAATAGTAAAATCTGATTTCTTTATGGAAGATAAGATAAAAATGGAAGATGTTATTGAAAAGGTATCAGATAAAGAGTTTGTTTTAAAAGGAAGAAGCGATAGAATTGTGAAAGTAAAAGAAAAAAGAATATCTTTAGTTGAGTTGGAAACTATTTTAAAAACTCATCCTAATGTAAATGATTGTTATTGCTTCAAATATGGTGATGTTTTAGCTTGCGCTGTTGCAACAAACGATGTTGAGCTAAGTGATAAAGAACTTAAAAAATATTTAGCAGAATATTGTGAAGTTGTACCTAAAAAATGGCGTTTTCTTGATGAAATTCCGAAAACAATAACAGGTAAGATAGATAAATCTTTTATTGAGCATATTTTTAATTTAAATCTTTCATATCCTTTTGTTGTATCAAGACAACTACAAGAAAATGAAGCAGAGTTAGAGCTAATATTTAAGAAAAAATCAAACTTTTTTAAAGGACATTTTGCTGTTATGCCAATTCTTCCTGGTGTTGTTCAACTATTTTATGCGAATTGGTTTGCAAAACATGTATTTAATGTTGATATTTCAAAACAAGAGGCGAAAAAAGTTAAGTTTACCAATATTATACATGCAGATACAAAGGTTGTATTGAAGCTAAAAAATACAGACAAGAATGTTGAATATTCTTACGTGATCGATGATAAAGTATATTCTTCTGGCTTGTTTGTTAAAGAGGATAAAAATGAAATTTAAAACAGATACTATAATTCAAGTTGAATTTTATGATTTAGACCCTATGGATGTCGTTTGGCACGGTAATTATGTTAAATATCTTGAGGTCGCAAGGTGTGATATGCTTGCTAAACTTGGCTATAATTACGTAGATATGAAAAATGATGGCTATGCTTATCCTGTTGCAACAATGGAGATGAAATACATTAAACCTTGCACGTTTGGGCAAGAATTAAAAGTGGTTTCTATTGTTGAAGAAATAGAACCTGCTCTTGTTATAAAATATGTTATTTTTGACAATAAAACAGGTGAAAAAATGTTTAAGGCAAAAACAATGCAAATTGCAGTTGATATAAATACTAGAAAAACTGTTTATGAAGCACCAGAAAATTTAAAAAATAAGATAGCTTCTTATAAGGGTTAGGTTATGAAAAAGTTGTTTATTACTTTATTATCATTTTTAATTATCTCAGCTGCGAATGCTTCAGAAGAAGTTTTTAATCATAAAGTTTCAACAGATGTAATTGAAATTGCACCTTTTCGTGATGTTGTTTGTAAATTTGAACAAGAAAAAACTATTCCAGCTTCAAATGCTACTATAAAATCTGGTGGTGATTTTAGATTTGTTCTTAAAAAAGGTGTTATTTTTGAAACTCTTTATCCTGTTAAATATACAACATCTTATACTTCAAAAGAGAACAAATACGTAAATGATATTATTGTTGGAATTTCAAAAAAAAATTTTTCTCAGATTGAAAAAACATTTGATATTCATTATATGAAACAAAATGAAAAATGGGTATTAGGATTAATTCCGAAAGCTGATTCTCCAGCTGCTTTGCAATTGAAGAATATAATTATTTTTGGTCAAAAAGATATTGATAGGATTTATATAAATACAATAAATAATGGAAGTACAAAACTTAAGTTTAGTGATTGTCAATGATAAAGTTTTTTAGGATATTTTTTATATTTTTAGTTCTTTCGCTTGGAATATTTGCGTTTTTTAATCCTGCAAAAACGCAGACAAATATTCTAAGAGCTATTTTTCCTGAAAATCAAAATTCAGAGATGATAATAAATTTAAGTAGTAAATTTTCTTCTAAAATAAATGTATTGATAGAAGCAAAAACTCCTCATGAGTGTGAACGTCTTGGTGCTGAGTTTCTTAGCGAAATTGATGAGGAATTCTTTAAAGTTAAAAAGGTTGATTATATTGAAGGATTTAAATTTTATGAAAAATATAATAGAAATTTCCTTTCTGAAAATACAAGACAGCTCCTTTTAAATAAAGACTATGAAACTGTAAAACAGCAGGCTTTTGAAAGGTTAATAAATCCTATTGGCGTTTCAATGTTGCCATTAGAAAAAGATCCATTCTTGTTGTTTACCGATTATATTATGACTCTTTCAAGTGGTACATCTACGCCAATAAATAACACTATTCAATATGGTGATAATTATTATAAATACATGGTTTTAGAAATTAATGGGGATTCCTTGTCTCCGACAGTTGTGAATGAAAAAATTTCTAAGCTGATAGATAGTGCCGATAAAAAAGACAAAATATATTTAACAGGTGTTCCAATTCATTCCTATTATGCAAGTTCAAAATCTATTTTTGAAATTAATGCTATTTGTATTTTATCAACTTTGTTTTTGGTAGGTCTTTTCTTTTTCTACTTTAGAAATTTAAAGCTTTTACTTCCTGCACTTGCAAGTATTTCACTTGGTATGCTGTGCGGATATTCCTTAGTTTCTTTATTATTTGATAAGGTTCATATTTTAACGTTTGTATTTTCAACTACATTAATAGGTATTTGCATAGATTATTCGTTGCATTATTTTGTTGAAAAAGATATAAATAAAATTTTTAAAAGTTTAACTGTAAGCTTTATTTCAACTTCTTGTGCTTTTTTAGTATTAACTTTTTCTCAATTGGAACTTCTTAAACAGATTGCTTTATTTACAATAACAGGACTATTTTGCGTATATTCATTTGTTGTTCTGTTTTATCCATTAATTTCAAAAAGATTTTTCAATGATTATCAAAGAAATATATCTGTCAACATAAAATATAAAAAAATAGCGTTGGCGCTGATTGTTTGTGTTGTTTTAGTTGGATTATTTAATATAAACTTCAATGATGATATTAAAAATATGTATGTTCCTTCAAAGAAAATGATTCAAGCCGAAAAACTTTTTGCTGAGGTTACAAATTCTAATTTTAAAACATCATTTGTAGTTGTTGAAGGAAAAGATATTCAAGATATTCTTCAAAAAGAAGAAACTTTAGCTCCTCAATTTGAAAATTATCAAGCTATATCAAAATATGTTCCATCAGAAAAAAGACAGATAGATAATCAACAATTGAGAAAAGAATTATATAAAAATGCATTAAATGATTATGCTCAGTTTCTGACAAAAGAGCAAAGAAAAGCATTACTTGCTGAAGAAAATAATGAACTTATTGAGTATGATAATTCTTCAATTTTATCGGAACTTATGTTCTCTGATAATAAATCATTAATGGTTTTATATGATGCAAAAACTCCTGATTTAAAAGGGTTAGATGGAGTTGAATATATTGATTTACAAAAGAATATTTCTGAAAAAATAAAAGATTATAGAAATCGTTGTTTGACTTTGCTTATACCAATAATTCTTTCATTATTTGCAATTTTATCGTTTGTTTATAAAAATCCGTTGAAAGCTATAAGAATAATCTTGCCATCATTTTTAGCGGCTTGTTTCGCTATTTCTGTTGTTGGTTTATTTTTGAAAGAAATAAATATGTTCCATATTCTTTCTATATTTTTAATTATAGGTTTTGGGCTTGATTATTCTGTTTTTAGAGCAAGTGGTGTTAAAAATTCAATATTGGCGGTATCTCTTTCTTGTGCAACAAGTGTATTTTCGTTTGCATTATTGGCTTGCACAAGTTTTAAATTGATTAGCTCGCTTGGTATAATACTTTCTGTTGGACTTTTAACTTCGTATATTTTAAGTTTAGTTTTAATACCATCATCAGGGTTAGAAGAAAACAAAGAAAGCATGTAATCGTCTTTAAGTTTAAAACATAATTTTTGTTTTATTTCTGATTGGATTTTTATTGAAGCCTCGTATTCTGTCCAAAATTGATAGAACAAGTTTTTGTCATTAGAATCTATATTATAGCGTTCTAATAGCATTTTAAAATTTCTATCTTTCATATGTTCAACATCAAGACCTAGTGGCATATTATCAAATGCAACGGCAACTATGTTATTTGAGTGTGAAATGTTAAAGCATAAGTCTGCATTTTTAAATTTTGGTTTGTTGTTTTCAATAATTATTTCGGTATCTTTAACGTTAAAAAATACTCGAGCAACTTCTTTTGTAAGGTGTCGCCCTAGTTCGGATTGCAGTTTCTTTTTGCTAATTCCTTGTGTATTCTCAAACTCAATATAAAAAATCTTCATGGTATAATTTTAGCATTATGGATAACAAAGAAACAACTATTCAATACAGAAGAAAAAGAAAAAAAGGTGCGAGTGTTGTTGAAACGTTAGCAAAAGCTCAAGAAATTTGTTTTGCTCCTTTTACTTTTCAAACAGTTGCTACAATGCTTGATTTAGGCATTATGGATTATTTAAAGGATAATTCTGCAACATTAGAAGATGTTATGAAACATTGTAATGTGTCAAAGTACTGTGCAAAGACAGTATTTGAAGTTGCAATTTTAGCAGATATTGTTTCAATGGAAGATGATAAATTTACGTTAACTCGATTGGGTGAAACTTTCCTTGATAATGAGATGACAAGGGTTAATTTTAATTTTATGCGCGATTGTTGTTATCTTGGTGCTAGTGAATTAAAGGAATCTTTTGTTCAAGGACAACCTGTTGGTCTTCAAAAGTTTATTGAAAATGCTCCAACAATTTATCCATTATTAACAAAATTACCGCCACATATTCAAAAAAGTTGGTATGAATTTGACCATTATTATTCTGATACTTGCTTTGATGATGTTTTAAAGATTATGTTTAAGGATAACCCAATAGAAGTCTTTGATATTGGTGGGAATACTGGTAAATTTGAAAAAGCGTGTCTTGCCTTTAATAAAGATATTAAAGTTACAATGCTGGATTTGCCTGAAAATTTAGACAGAGCGAAAGCAAATATAAACAGTGATAGATGTAATTATTACGGAATTAATGTAATTGCGCAAAATCCTATCTTCCCTAAAATGCAAGGGGCTGTTCTTATGAGTCAGTTCTTAGATTGTTTTTCTGAAGAACAGATAATTTCTATTCTATCTAATGTTTCAAAAGTTGCAGATGATAATACTCACGTTTATATTTTAGAGCCATTTATTGATAATCAACAATTTAAAGGTGCGGCGTATGCTTTAACACATACCTCTTTATATTTTACTTGTATGGCAAATGGTACAAGCAAAATGTATAGTGAAAAAGATATGACAGAGTTTGTTGATAAAGCTGGATTAAAAGTTGTAAAAAAATACACAATTGGAATTCATGATTATACTCTGTTGGAGTGTATGAAAAAATGAAATGGCACGAGGTAAAAGAACAAGCAGCCGGTGAAAAAAGACTGCTTCTGCTTTGGTATATTTATAAAATTTTAGGTAAAAATATAGTAAAATTTATCGTGTTTTTTGTTACTTTTTTCGCTTTATTAGGCGCAAAAAAGATAAAAGAATCTTCTAAAAAGTATTTGAAAATAATAGGACAAAAAGATTCATTTTTTAATGTTTATAAGCATTGTTTGTCTTATTCTTTTGCGCTTGTTGATAGAATGGAAATATTTTCTGATAATTTTTCACCAAATAAAATTGAGTTTGCGAATGAGGAAAGTAGAGCACAACTTTTTGATGATTTAGCAAAAGAAAAAGGGATGTTTTTTATTTGTAATCATATTGGGAATATTGATGTAATGCGTGCACTAATGCTTTCTAACGCAAAAAATAATTGCAAAGGTGTTTGTGTATTTTTAGCAAAAGAACAGTGCAAGATATTTAATTCTTTTATTGCAAAAATTACTACAGAACAGCCAATTTTGTTGTATCCTGTTGAAGATATAGATATAAATACTTCAATAGAAATAAAAGAAAAATTAGATAATAACTTTGTTGTATTTATGGCAGGAGATAGAACCTCTAAAAATAGCATTAATTTTGAAACGGATTTTCTAAATCATAAGGTTGATTTTCCTCTTGGAACATTCAAGTTTGCTCAGATGATGGAAGTTCCAACCTATTTTATTAGTGCGCTAAAAGAAAAGAATGATAAGTATAAATTGCATCTAAAAAAGTTTTATCCAGAGGAAACGAAAAAAGAAACATTGGAAAAAATGAAAAAGGAATTTGTAATGTTTACAGAAAAAATGGTAGAACTTGCGCCATTTCAGTTCTACCATTTTTACGATATGTTTAAAGATTAAGATTTTTTATTAACCCATTTGCAACATCTTCAATTGCAGCAGCGCTAGGGTGTTCTTTATCTGGACCTCGCCATTTTTCACTATCGAGTTCATGTCCAGCTAATTCTTCTGCATGGTATATAATAAAACCATTTTTTATAAGATTTTGCTTTAGTGATTCTTGCATTAGGCAACGACCACCATCTTTATAATCTATAATGACAAATTTTGAAGTTGGAAATTTAGCATCTGTTATTTTCTTTGTTGCATTAAGTAGCGATAGCATTTTTTCTTCTTTTGTTGTATGTGCAAATCGATTTGCGTAAAGGTAGTGCCAAGCTTTAACTGTATACAAACCATAAAACGGTAATATGAATTTTGAAGGTCTATTTTCTACAAGCTCCCCATTTTTTTCTTTATAACCAAAATTCAAATAGTATACAGGATTATCGTGATTAAAAATTATACTTGCCTTATATGGAATTGAAATTCTGTTTAAATGGTCATTTATAAAAGTGTATACAATATATTCTGGTGCCTGAGGAATATCTTCATAAAATTTCTCATTCTTAAGGTCGTATATTGTGTTGTATATTCCTCCGCCTTCCATCCCTCTATTGATTGTTGTTCTACCTGTTTTTTTGTTTACGACTGCTGATATAGTTTCATTTTCATCTAAATAAGAACCATATGTATAAGAACAACCAAAAAATAGAACACTTCCTTTTTTTGAATTTTTATTTGTAGAAACTAGAGTTTTTCTGTAATAATCTCCATAATTAGATTGCTCATATAATTTCACCGGAGCATATCTTTGCGTTGGCATTTTGTTACCTTCAATTTTGGCAATTTTTTTCATTTCTGTTAGAAAATCACCTGCATCATATCTAACATATAAATATGATACAAACTCAAGGATGCAAAATAGCGAAAAAAGTACTATAAGGTTGTAGATTATTATTTTTTTCATTTTATTTCCTTTATTATTTCTATCATTTGTTTTATATGTTTGTTGTTTTGAGATAACTTATTAGCTTGTTCAAAGTCTTCTCTTGCTCCATCAAATATTTTTTTTACAAGCTTACAAAATCCACGTTGAGAATATAAATAACTATTTTTATTGTCGTGAGCAATTGCTGCTGTATAATCATTTATTGCACCTTGAATATCATCCAAGAAAAATTTTATTTGTGCTCTTCTAATATAATATTCTGTATTTGCATAATCTAGTTTAATTGCTTCATCATAGTGCTTTATTGCCAAATCATATTCTTTTATTTTTCTGTGTAAATCGGCTTTAAGCGCGTATATTTCAGCGTTTGTTGGAAATATAGCAATTGCTTTTGAATAGAAATCTAAACCATTTAAAAATTGTCTATTTTTTCTATTAACACGAGCGATGGCTTTGTATGTTTTTAAAGATGTACCCTTAAGTGAAAGAGCATAAAAAAGGTAATGTAAAGCCTTTGGGTATTCCCCTAGGTTCTCTTTGTGTATTCCTTTTTCATACATTTTATGAAAGAGGTAATATCGTCTAATCTTTAAAAACAATGGGTAACTCCCTAGTTATTTAAACTGTGAATAGGTGCTGGAATTCTTCCGCCTCGGTTTACAAAAGTTTCTGATGATAATTTGTTTACAGGCATGATAGGTGCTTCACCTAACAAACCACCATAAACAGCGTAATCACCAACTTCTTTATTTGGAACAGGAATAATCCTAACAGCTGTTGTTTTCTTGTTAATCATACCAATAGCCATTTCATCAGCTATGATTCCTGAAATTGTGCTTTCTGAAGTTGAACCTGGAATTGCAATCATATCTAAACCAACAGAACATACACAAGTCATTGCTTCAAGTTTATCAAATGTTAGTACCCCTTGTTTTGCTGCTTCAATCATGCCAGCGTCTTCTGAAACAGGAATAAATGCACCTGATAAACCACCAACATAAGAACTTGCCATAATGCCACCTTTTTTAACGGCATCATTAAGCATTGCAAGTGCTGCCGTTGTTCCGTGTGCGCCAGCGTGTTCTAAGCCCATTGCTTGGAAAATACCAGCAACAGAATCGCCAACTGCTGGTGTTGGTGCTAAAGATAAGTCTATAATACCAAATGGAATTCCCATTTTCTGCGCCATTCTTCTACCAACAAGCTCACCTGTTGAAGTAATTTTAAATGCGATTTGTTTAATTTTGTTAGCTAACTCGCCAAAGTCTGCGTCTTTAGGTAAGTTTTCAACTGCTGCGCGAACAACACCAGGACCAGAAACTCCCACGTTTAGTGCACATTCTGGTTCGCCGTAACCGTGGAAAGCACCAGCCATAAATGGATTATCGCCTGGAACATTACAGAAACAAACAAGTTTTGCTGCGCCAATACCATCAGCGTCAGCAGTTAAATTAGCTGCTTGTTTGATAATTCCGCCCATTTTTTTAACAGCGTCCATATTGATACCAGCTTTTGATGACGCTAAGTTTATAGATGAACAAACTCTTTGTGTTTGTTTTAAAGCTTCTGGTATGCTTTCAATTAAAGCAATATCACCTCTTGTGCAACCTTTTTCAACAAGAGCAGAAAAACCACCGATAAAGTTAACATTAACTTCTTTTGCGGCTTCATCTAAAACTTTTGCAAGATAAACATAGTCGTAGTCTTTGCAAGATTCACCTATCAATGAAATTGGAGTGATTGAAATTCTTTTGTTTATAATTGGAATTGAATATTCATCTTCAATTTCAGATGCGTAAGTGTATAAATTTTTAGCATATTTTGTAATTTTATTGTAGATTTTGTCACCAACTTCACGAACATTTTCACCGCAACAGTCACGTAAACTAAGAGCTAGTGTTACAGTTCTAATATCCAAGTTGTGGACTTTAATCATATTGATAGTTTCAATAATTGAATTTTCGTTGAAAAAAGACATCTATATAAATCCTTAAATTGTGTGCATTTTATCAAAAATTTCTTTCTTTTGAATCCAGATTTCCATACCTAAATTCTTTCCTGATTCGGTAATAGAATCTTTTAATTCTTTGAAAGAAGTTGTTGCTTTACTGATATCAGCTAAAAGAATCATAACAAAGCAACCTTGCATAATTGTTTGTCTAATGTCTTCTATATTAACACCATGTTTTGCAAGTACTGCCGAGATTTCTGCAACAATACCTACGCCATCTTTTCCTAAAATAGTAACAATTATTTTATTCTCGCTCATATTTGCTCCAATCGTGTATTTATAACTTTATTTTATTAGTAAAGAATATTAAAATCAATGTTTTAATGAGTTTTAGATTTCGCTTGTATTACATAAGTAATGTTATAACTAGGTTCTGTTGTTAATAAAAATAAAATTATCAACCGGATGTTCGGTTCTATTTCACTAGCTTCTACTCAAGGCTTCATAACTCATGCGCAAAGCGCATTCAAACAGATGAAGCCCAGCTATTGTCTCAGCAAGTGAACTTACGAACCTCCACATATGGTTTCTAATTTTATTTTTATTAACAAACGTCACTGCGAGCAAACATTGTTTGCGTGGCAGTCTTTTACAATAACTTCGAATCACGAGATTGCTTCGTCACCTAGTTCCTCGCAAAGACGAAAACCTCTTGTTCTGAAAAAGTTTGACAGAAAAATTATTTTATACAAAACAACTAGCGCTAACATTGCTTATGTATTGTTTTAATGTCTAAAACTTAAAATCACGTTCTCCGTTTTCGATTTTTTCAAGATTTTCTAAAACAATTTTTTTGATTTTTTCATCTTTTAAAGTGTTTATTTCTTTTAAAATCAATTCTTTACTTGTTTCTTTTGTTGTATCTGAAGCGTAATCAGTTAAATATTCTTTTAGTGTCATTATTGCATTTGGATGGCAAAAATTATGGATTTGTTGTTCTTTGCATAGTTCCATAAATCTTTCGCCTGTTCTGTTGTTGCCATAACAAGCGGTGCAGAAACTTGGAAGATATCCTAATTCCATAAGCCAATTAACAACTTCATCAAGTGTTCTATTATCGTTAACCTCAAATTGAGATGAATCTTCTTCTTCTTTTTCTGGTTTATAATATCCACCAACACTTGTTTTTGAACCACCTGAAATTTGAGAAACGCCAAGTTCAAGCAAATCTTTTCTACATTCTTTGCTTTCACGAGTTGAAATAATCATTCCAGTATATGGTACAGCTATTCTGATTACTGCCACTATTTTCTTAAATGTTTCATCATCAATAGCATTTTTAAACGCTGTTGGGTCAATATCATCAGCTTTTCTAATTCGTGGAACGCTAATTGTATGTGGACCAACACCATAAGTTGCTTCTAAGTGTTCTGCGTGCATTAAAATTGCAGCAAATTCGTACATATAATCTTCAAGTCCAAATAATACGCCAATACCAACGTCATCTATTCCGCCCTGCATAGCTCTATCCATAGCTTCTGTATGGTAAACATAGTTGTGCTTTGGACCTGTTGGATGTAAACGTTCATATGTATCTTTTTTGTATGTTTCTTGGAAAAGAATATATGTTCCAATACCTGCTTCGTGTAATTTTTTGTAATTTTCAACTGTTGTAGCTGCAATATTTACGTTTACACGGCGAATTGCACCATTTTTATGTTTTATTGAGTAAATTGTTTTTATTGATTCCAAAATGTATTCAATAGGGTTATTTACAGGATCTTCACCAGCTTCTAATGCTAAACGTTTATGTCCCATATCTTG
Source organism: bacterium (assembly GCA_017396025.1). Classification (GTDB taxonomy): domain Bacteria; phylum Cyanobacteriota; class Vampirovibrionia; order Gastranaerophilales; family Gastranaerophilaceae; genus Avigastranaerophilus. The sequence goes on along the minus strand of JAFQNF010000026.1, from coordinate 12,554 downwards.
AAGCGCTATAACTTCATTTCTGATTTCCTCTTGTGTCATTTTTTTGCGAGGAATGTGCTTGTTTTGTGCATGATATGGGCAATATGTGCATCCATTTATGCAGTAGTTTGATAAATATAGTGGTGCAAATAGAACGATTCTATTTCCATAAAAATCTTCTTTTATTTCTTTTGCTAAAGAAAAAATTTCTTTATTGTCGCTTGCTAAAAGAACACTAGCTTCTCTATGGTTTAGTCCTTTTTTCTTTTTTGCTTTTTCTAAAATTTTATTTATAAGCTCAATATTATTTTTATTCTCTTGAGCATATTTTATTGTTTCTAAAACTTCTTCGTGTGATATAAATTCTTCTGCATTTTTTGATTTTGGATTATACATAGTATTCCTTCTTTCAATATTAGTATACTCCAAATAAAATAAATGTTTTAGCCAATAAGTGAATTTAGTCTCATTTCTGGTGAACTAATAGATAGTGACCCCATAATCAATGTTTTATTTACATAAGTGGATATTTTCATTGTTGCTTTAAAGAAATCAAACCAATTTTCAAAGTTTGGATTTTTTCTGTATCTTTTGTTTGTGTTGTACAAATTAAATTGAGCTTCTTCAAGTTTTTTTGCATTTTTTAATTTTCTTATTGCAAGTTTGTCTCTTAATGTTAATTTTTCTTTTTGTTCAATTTCTTCAATTAACAAATCTTTTCCGTGTTGTCTTGCTAAAAACTCTTCTTTGCTTTGTTTGTAGTTGTTGAAATCAGACATATACATATTATCTTTTTTAGAAAATAATTTTTTTATAAAACTTTTTTCGTTTCCTGTTTCTTTTAAATAAGCCTCAAAAGCATAGTTTCCTTCTACTGCTTCAATATTTGATGCAATAGATTCTTTGATGTTTGCTTTTTCTTCTTCTGTTGGTATGTAGTTTGTTTTTGTTTGTTCTTGTTTTCTAAAGTAATGATAACGATTTTCGATTGAGATTAGATACTTAAATAAGTCTTTTTCTCCATCTTTTTTTAGTTTATTTTTTACTGTTACGTTTTCACTTAATGTATCAAAATCTTTTATGTAATCTTTTAGTTCATGTTTTAAATGTTTAAGTTCTATTTTTTCTGCGGTTGTTCTTTTGTGTTGTGGTGTTTCATAATGTAATTGATAATATCTTTCTAGTTTTTTTGATGACTTTTTGTTGTCTGTAAATAAATGATTATTTGCAAAATCAACAATATGTTGTCTATCCTTTTGCTCTGTAATTGGGGTTCTGAAAATTTGATAATTTGAACCGTTTATAGAATAAATAATTTTGTCATTGTCCCCATTTAAGATATTTTCAACTAAAACATCTTTAACAACAGTATTTCTTTCTTCTTGCGATAGACCATTTCTAATAATTGCTTCTTTTGCGTGATAAAGTTCGTGAGCGATTGTCTCTTCAAACTCTTTTGATGTCATACAATTATTTGCATTTATTTTAACAGTGTGTGATTCAGAATTATATTGTCCTTGTCCATTAATACTTTCATAATTACTAGGCTTTTTAATTACTGATTCTTTTCCATCTTTTATAATAAGTAATTTATCATTTAATTCGATTTCAAATCTTGGTTTTGATTCATCATTTATGTTTGCTTGGTTACAAGCGTTATTGAAAATTTTTGTTGAATATTCTTTAATGTCATCAATGCTTTTTCTCTCAAATTCATAGGACTTTGAGAATAAATGCATCAACCCCATCGCGGCAGTCGTTGAGGCTGTAGTTGAAGCTGTTGTTGAAGCTGTAGTTGAATTCTTAAAGGATGATTTTTTTGAGGCAGTGGTTGAGGCTGTTGTTGAATTTGTTATATAGCCAACTCTGCTGGCCGTAGTTGAACCAACAGTTGAATTTGTTATTGAATTTAGATTCCTTCCAAAAGAAGGATTATATTCATTTTTAGTTACTTGCATTATTTTTTATTTTCGATACCTTATGATTAATAAAAAACCCAAAAACGATTTTATTAACAAAAAATTGTAATTTATTACATCTTTTTTACATGAAATTAGTTTTAGAAATAATGGTATTTGAAATCAAAATATGTTCATGTTATAAAAAAATTACTGTGAGATTGAAAAATCTTGCTAGTTCAATGAATGGAAGTTTAGGACAATTAAAAGAAACATAAAATTGGCTCAAAGCGCAGGTTTTTGTTACGGAGTCAAAAGAGCAGTCGAAACAACTAAAAAGATTAAAGCAGAAAATGCATCTAAAAAAGTTTGGGTTTTAGGCGAATTAATCCATAATTCTCATGTTATTAAAGAACTGGATGAAATGGGTATAATGACTGTTGATGTTTTGCCTGAAAATGAAACAGGTATTTGTATTGTTAGAAGTCATGGAATGGCACCTCAAAAAATAAAAGAAATTACAGATAAAGGTTTTGAGGTTGTTGATTTGACTTGTTTAGACGTTAAAAAAGTTCAACAAAAAGCAATTCAACTAGCTCAAGAAGATTTCCTTGTTTTGATTCTTGGTAAGCCTGAACATCCAGAAGTTGTTGCAATTAATGCAAATGCTCGAATCTATAGTGAAAATGTTTTTGTTGTTCAAGATTTAGATTCTTTGAAAGAATTAACAGACAAGATAAAAGCTCATAAGAGAGTTGGTGTTGTTATTCAAACAACTCAAAAAATAGAATTATTAGAAGAAATTATTGCATATTTACTTCCAATTTCTAGTGAATTGAAAGTATTTAATACAATTTGTAAATCAACAACAATGCGTCAACAGGAAGCAAAAGAACTTGCAAAAACATCAGATTTGATGGTAGTTGTTGGCGGAAAAAATAGTGCAAATACAACTCATTTGGCAGAAATTTTGAAGGACATTACTTCAACTATCCATATTGAAACAGCCGATGATTTAGATGAATTTAAAAATCTAATTGAAAAATCAGAAAATATTGGAGTTACAGCTGGTGCTTCAACTCCTGAAAATATAATTAAAAACGTAATCGAAAAAATAGAAAAAATATAAGAAAGGACACATAGAAAAATGGCAAACATTTTAAATGAACAAGACGAATTCGTCAGATTACTTGAAGAAAGCTACAACTACAAATTTTCAGTAGCTGATGTTGTAAAAGGTATCGTTATAAAACAAGAAAACGATGGTTTCTTAGTTGATATCGGTGCAAAGACAGAAGCTTTCTTACCAAACAGAGAAATTACTAACAACCAAGTAGCAGATAGAAACTATTCTGAATACTTAACAATCAATGATGTAAAAGAATTCTACATCTTAAAAGAAGAAGGCGATGATGAAAATGGCAGAATCGTTCTTTCTCTTAAAAAATTATCTTGTGCAAAAGCTTGGCAAGAACTTCAAAATGCTAAATATAACAACGAAACAGTTACAGCAAAAGTTGCTCTTATTGTTAGAGGTGGCGTAATTGTTGAAGTTGCTGACTTAAGAGGTTTCGTTCCTGCTTCTCAATTAAGAACAGGTGCTCCATTTGACGGTTTAATCGGTCAAGATATTGAAGTTAAAGTTTTAGAAGCTGACGCAAAGAGAAACAAATTAATCTTATCTCAAAGACAAGCTGTTGCTGAACAAAGAGAACAAGTTGTTGATGAAATCATTTCTCAACTTGAAGTTGGTTCAGTAGTTAAAGGTGAAGTTGTTAGAATCGCTGACTTTGGTGGATTCATTGATATCAATGGTGTTGACGGTTTATTACCTATCTCTGAAATTTCTTGGCAAAGAATTAAACATCCATCAGATGTTATTTCTCTAGGTCAAGAGTTAGAAGTTAAAATCTTAAAAATTGATATGGATATGAAACGTATCAGCTTAAGCTTAAAGAGAATGGGTGAAAATCCTTGGGAATCTATTGAAAATGAATTCAAAGAAGGTCAAGTAATTAAAGGTACTGTTAATAAAGTAACTTCTTTTGGTGCTTTCATTAACATTTATCCAGGTGTTGAAGCATTATTACCATCTGCAGAAATGGAACCAGCTAATGCTAACCCATTCAACATCTACAACGTTGGTGATGAAGTTGAAGTATTAATCAAAAAATTCACACCACAAGAACACAGAATCGCATTAAGCGTAAAAGACATCCAAAAATAGTTAAGTGCTATTTATGAAGGAGGACTTATTTTAGTCCTCCTTTTTTGTTAATATTTTTTTACAAATAATTATGTAATGACAAATTTTGAAATTGAGCTGTTTTAACAAGACAAGAAAAAGGAAAGAACATGAATATATCACCAATTACAACAAATACAGCTACACAAAGAGGCAAAAGAATAGGTACAGCAGCAGGTGCTGGTGTTACAGCAGGATACATAGCAAAAAATGCTAAACCACTATTTATGGATAGAATTCCAAATGAAGCAATTAAATTGGGTTTATCTAAAACAGCTGGTTATGCCGCATCTGGTATTGCAGCTGGGGTGATTGCTGCAGGAATTATCGGTGCTGGAAGATTAATTGGTGGTTGCATAGGTAAAATTGTTGATGTTTGTAATGCGAAAAAAGAAGAAAAAGAAATTCAACAATTAAAAAATCAAGTTTCTGAAAAATATCCAGATGGCATTCCTTTTTGTGCACCTGTTTCTCCAGAAAAAATGCAAAAAATGATGAATGACAAAGAATATTTAAAAGAGTTATTATCATACTAATTCAAATTTTGAGATAAAAAAGAGTAACCATTAGGTTACTCTTTTTTTAATAATTTTTTTAAATATATTCCTGTTAAGGAATTTTTATTTTTTGCAATTTCTTCAGGTGTTCCAGTTGCAACTATTTGACCACCTTCGTTGCCACCTTGCGGACCAAGGTCTATAATGTGGTCTGCTGTTTTAATTAAGTCTAAATTGTGTTCAATAATTAGTATTGTATTCCCTGCATCTGCTAATTTATTGATAATTTTTATTAGTTTATCTAAATCGTACCAATGCAGTCCAACTGTTGGTTCATCAAGTAGATAAAGAGTTTTCCCTGTTGAACGTTTATTTAGTTCGCTTGCAAGTTTTATTCTTTGAGCTTCACCACCAGATAGGGTTGTAGAACTTTGACCAAGTTTCATATAGCCAAGTCCAACATCGTGCAGTGTCTGCAATCTTGATTTTATTTTTGGTATGTTTTCGAAAAATTCAAGGGCTTCAGAAATACTCATTTCTAACACATCAGCGATAGTCTTTCCTTTGTATTTAACTTCAAGTGTTTCCCTATTATATCTATGTCCTTTACAGACTTTACATTTGATATAAACGTCAGATAAGAAGTTCATCTCTATTCTTGTTAAACCGTCACCTTTGCAGGCTTCGCAACGTCCACCTTTAACATTAAAACTAAATCTTCCTGCTGTGTAACCACGCATTTTAGCTTCTGTTGTTTTAGCAAATAAATCTCGTATATGTGTGAAAACGTCAGTATAAGTTGCTGGGTTAGAACGTGGTGTTCTACCTATTGGTGATTGGTCTATGCAAATAACTTTATCGATATTTTCAAAACCAGCAATTGTATCTAAACCTTGTGGTTTTGGCTTGTTTTTATTTAGTTTATGGATTGAATATTGATATAATAAGTCGTTCATTAAGGTGGATTTCCCACTTCCAGAAACGCCTGTTAGTGCGACAACTTTACCTAATGGGATTGTTACATCAATATTTTTTAAGTTGTTTTTGTGTGCATTTAAAATTTCTAAGGATAGCCCGTTTCCTTTTCTTCTTTTTTCTGGAACAGGAATAGTTCTTTCTCCGCTTAAGTATTGTCCTGTTAAAGACTTTTTGGAATTCATAATGTCTTCTAAAGAACCTTGTGCAATTACTTTGCCACCTTTTATTCCGGCTTGTACACCAATATCCACAATATGGTCAGCATTTCTTATTGTGTCTTCATCGTGCTCAACAACAATAAGTGTGTTGCCTAGATTTCTTAATCTAAGAAGAGTTTTTATAAGCATATCGTTGTTATATTGATGTAAACCGATAGATGGTTCATCAAGCACGTATAAAACTCCAGATAATCCACTTCCGATTTGAGTTGCAAGTCTAATTCTTTGTGCTTCACCACCAGATAATGTTCCTGCCATTCTTGCTAAATCTAAGTAGCTTAAGCCAACATCTAACATGAATTTAAGTCTAGCTCTAATTTCTTCTAATATTTGTTTTGCAATTGTTAGTTTGTAGTCATCTAATTCTAAATAAATATCAGAGAAAAATTTATATGATTCTTTAATAGACATTTTGCAAACTTCGTATATGTTTTTCCCTGCAACAGTTACTGCTAAAGAAAATGGTTTTAACCTTGCACCATTACAATCGCTACAAGGTATTTGAGACATATATTCTTGAATTGCATCACGAGTCTCTTCTGAATTTGTTTCATTGTATTTATTCATAAAGTATGGAATAACACCAGAAAATGGACGTTTTTGAGTCACATATCTTGTTCCACCAAATTCTTTGAATCGTAATTTTACACATTCTTTTCCGCTACCATAAAGAATAATATTTTGATGTTTTTCTGATAATTCTTCAAATGGAAGATCCATATCTATTCCGTAGTGTTCAGCTACAGATGATAATATTTCTTGGTAATATTGATTGCCTGTTTTTGCCCAAGGATAGATTGCACCAGCTTTTAATGATTTTTTTCTATCAGGGATTAATAAATCAGGGTCCATTTCAAAGTGTGCGCCTAAGCCGCTACAAGTTTCACAAGCTCCATATGGACTGTTAAAACTAAATATTCTTGGTGCTAATTCTTCAAAACTTAAATTGCAGTTTGGACAAGCAAGTTTTTCTGAAAAAATTAGTTCTTTATCTCCAATTACATCAACTATTAAAAGCCCATCTGCTTTTTCTAAGGCTATTTGAGCACTATCTGTTAGTCTTGATTTCGCACTTTCTTTTATGACAAGCCTATCAACAACAACTTCAATTGTGTGTTTTTGTGTTTTGGTTAGTTCTATTTCATCTTCATCAAGATTATAAATTTGACCATCTATACGAACTCTAACAAAACCTTCTTGTCTTAATTCTTCAAGTAAGTTTATGTATTCTCCTTTTTTGCCTCTAATAATTGGAGCTAAAAGTTGAATTTTAGTACCTTCTGGAAGTGAAAATATTTTATCAATAATTTCGTCAATTGATTGAGGTGCAATCTCGCAGCCACATTCAGGACAATGAGGTGTCCCTATTCTTGCATAAAGAAGTCTTAAGTAATCATATATTTCAGTAACCGTTCCAACTGTAGAACGGGGATTGTTACTTGTTGATTTTTGATCAATAGAAATGGCTGGTGATAGTCCATCTATGCTTTCGACATCTGGTTTATCTAGTTGTCCCAAGAACTGCCTTGCATAATTAGATAAACTTTCAACGTATCTTCGCTGTCCTTCTGCAAATATAGTGTCAAAGGCTAGAGAACTTTTCCCAGAACCAGATATGCCAGTAAAAACAATAAGTTCATTTTTTGGAAGTTCTAAACTTACATTTTTAAGGTTATGTTGATTTGCTTTTCTAACAATTATTTTATCGTTCATAACAATATTATGTCATGAAATTTAAAACTATCCACAATAAAAACTAACCTTTTTTTAATCTGCCAGTTGCGTGTGCTAGATTTATTTCGTTACGTATAATTTTTTCCATTGCTTCTGGTGATTTTCCGTCAAATTCACCATTAAATAAACGTTGATGCAGAGATTCTAGTTTTCGCTGATTTTGTTCAAAAAGATATCTGCGTCGAGCTTCTGCTCCGCGTTTTGGGGCATAAATTTTTTTATTAATGTTGGTTGTTACTTTTTTTGTTTTTACTTTTAATTCATGAATGTTTTGAGGTTTCTTACTCTTCACAGCGTGCACGGCTATGGCTGCAACCCCTAATGCTCCAAGTGCAATAATTGTTAAATCTTTTTTATCTGCACTATCTGGAATGGTAACCGTATTATTTTTTTGTTGTACGTTTAAAGCTTTAAAATGAGAACAATTGTTTATGCTATTTACGGGATTGATTTTCACTCGGATTTCCTTTTTGACACACGCTAGAATTGACTCTGAAAATTATCATTGTAAATTCAAGGACTTCATTATATCATATCTTTTAAGCCTCATGGAATACATGTGTGTATAATTGTTAACATAGGTCGAAAGTATGGGAAAAACAGCACTTATTGACGAAATTAAAAAATTAAAGAAAGAAAAAAATGCAGTTATTTTAGCGCATTGTTATGAGCATGCCGAAATAGATGAGGTTGCAGATTTTGTTGGTGATTCTTTGTATTTGAGCAGACAAGCTGCCAAAACGGATGCTGATATTGTTGTATTTTGCGGCGTATATTTTATGGCGGAAACCGCAAAAATTTTATCTCCAAATAAGAAGGTTTTGTTGCCAAACCTATCAGCTGGTTGTGCTATGGCAGATATGATAAATCTAGAAAAAATAAAAGATTTTAAGGCTAAAAATCCAAGTGTTCCGGTTGTTTGCTATGTTAATTCAACTGCTGAAGTTAAATCTGAGTGTGATATTTGTTGTACTAGTGCAAATGCCGTTGAAATTGTTAAGTCATTAAATACAGATAAAGTTCTTTTTGTTCCTGATAGAAATCTAGGAGGATATGTTCAATCAAAAATTTCAGATGTTGAAATTATTTGTTATGATGGATGCTGTCCTATCCACAATGATTTAACTGTTGAAGATGTTTTAAAACAAAAGCAAGCAAATCCGAATGCTAAAGTTTTAGTTCACCCAGAATGTGTTAAAGCTGTTACTGATTTGGCTGATTATGTTGGCTCTACAACTGGAATTATGAATTATGTTAAAAATTCTGATGAAAAAGAATTTATCATAGTTACTGAAATTGGTGTTGTTGAACGTTTAGAACGTGATTATAAAGATAAAAAATTCATCCATATTTCAGAACGTGCAATTTGTCCAAGTATGAAATATATTCAACTTGAGGATGTTTTAGCTTCATTAAAAGAAGAAAAATTTGAAATTAGTGTTTCTGAAAAATTAATCAAGGAAGCTTTTGCTCCAATTGAAAAAATGATATCTGTTGGTTAAATTTTTCTTCAAAAAAAAATGTTTATGTGTTACCATAGAATAGACAAGTGTTAAGGATATTTTATGAGCGGCGGACACTGGGTAGGGTATATAGGTAATTTACACGTGCATTGGAATACATTAATTACAATGTGGGTTGCAATGGCTGTTGTTATTATCTTGGCCTTTGTTTTAACTCGTAATTTGAAAATTATTCCTGATAAAAAACAAGCAGTTGCAGAAAGTGTTATGAAATTCTTTATTGGTAGTGTTTCTGACCTTCCAAATGGGCAAAAACATATTCCGCTTGTTGGTTCATTGTTCTTATTTATTCTGTTTGCAAATTTAATGGGACAATTGCCGTTAAGATTAATACATTTGAAAGAAGGTGAGTTTGCTTCACCTACAAATGATATTAATATGACTGCAGCTATGGCTGTTATGGTGTTGTTTTATTATTTATATCAAGGTTTTAAAAAGAAGGGAATTCATGCTATTTGGCACGGATTTTCTTTTGCGGGTATAATCACCCTTCTTGTAGATTTATTGGAAATGGTAACAAGACCATTGAGTTTGTCTTTAAGACTTTTTGCCAATATATTTGCAGGTGAAATATTAGTTAGTGCATTGTTGGGAATTTTGGCAATTGGTTTGCCACTTCCAGCTATGTTTTTTGAAATATTTGTAGCGTTCATTCAAGCATTTGTATTTATGATGTTATCGATTGCATATATTTCAACATCAGTTTCAGAAGAACATTAAAGAAAAGGAGATTATAAATGGAAGAAGTAAAAGTAATTTCAGATTTAGCACAATTAGGTGCTGGTTTAGGTATTGGTCTTGCAGCATTAGGTGTAGGTCTTGGTATCGGTGTTGGTTTGAAAGGTTTGTTAGAAGCTATGTCTAGACAACCTGAGATTGCTGGTAAAGCATTCATTAACTTCTTAGTTGGTGCAGCTTTAGCAGAAGCTTGTGCATTATATGCATTAGTTGTTTCATTCAAATTATTAGGTATGTTCTAATATGGAATTTGATGCAACATTCTTATTTGCGGTAATTAGTTTCTTGGTATTCATTTTTATAATGAATAAGATTTTCTATGCGCCAATTTTAAGAATTATGCAAGAAAGACAAGCGTTTGTTGAAAATAATTTCAATAGTGCAAAAGAAACACAGAAAGAGACTGAAAAACAGCACAATTATAGAAATGGTGAATTGGATAAGTCTCGTGATGAAGCTAGAACATTGATTAGCGAACATTCTCAAAAGTTTAAAGAAGAAAGAAATATTAGAATAGCGCAGTATAAAGAAGAACGTTATTCTGTAATAGCTAATGAGCGTGATAGCTTGAAACAATCAGCAAGAGATGCTAAAGAAACTCTTAAGGATAATGTAGTAGATATTGCAAAAGAGATTTCTCAAATGCTTCTTGGTGATGCAGTAAATAAAGAAACAATAGATAAAACAAAGATAGAAGAATAAAAATATGGCTGATATTTGGCAAATAATAGTACAATCTAATACTTTAAACTTTTTAATCGTTCTTGCGGTTGTTTTATTTATTGTGTCTAAACTTGATGTTAAATCTAAGCTTGAAGCTATTAAGGATGAGATAAAAACCTATGTTAATACATCATCTCAAGAAAAAGAAGCTGCTGAAAAAGACTTAGATGAAATTAAAGAAAAAATAAAACATCTTCCAGAAGAAATTGCTGATATTAAGCAATCTGCTGAAAATAATATTCGTGGTATCGAAAAGCGAATCAACGAAGAAATAGAAGAGAAGAAGAAAGATATTGAGAAGAATGCAAAAAGAATTTTAGGTTTAGAAACTAAAAAATTTAAATCTCATTTATCTGGTGTTTTATCTCAAGCATCTATTGATTTGGCTAAAAAAAATGCACTAGAACAGTTGAATAATAACCGCGAACTTCACGATAGATATATTGATGAAGCAATTGATGAAATTGATAGGATTGGTCTATGAAAATAGGTGACGTTAAAAATATAAAAATAGCAAGAAAATATGCAAATGCATTGTTTGAAGCAGGCATTGAAGCTAATGTTATTGATAAAGTTTATAACGATATTCTTTTTGTTGTTGAAACTTTAAAATCTAATGAACAACTTGCTGATTTTATGTATAGCCCACTTATTAAAATTTCTGATAAAAAAGATGTTGTTTCTAAACTATTTGCTGTTCATATTCAAACTGTAACACTTGATTTTATGAATGTTTTAGTTGATGCGGGTAGGTTTGATGTTATAGAAGAAATTTCTAATCAATTTTCTAATGTTTATAATGAAGAAAAGAACATTGTTAAACCTCTTATAACATCAGCTGTTGAACTTAATGAACAACAAAGAGCAAATTTACTTTCAAAATTAGAAATGAAATTAAACAAAAAAGTAGAACCAGAATATAGCGTTAATGCTGATATTATTGGTGGATTGATTGTTGAAATAGGTGATAAAACTATTGATTGCAGTCTAAAAACAAAATTTGATAATATGCAAAAACAACTAACAAAGGGTAATAAATATGGTAATGATTAATCCTGATGAAATAACCTCAATAATTAAAGAGAAACTTCAAAATTATGAATCAAAACTTGAAGTTAAAAATGTGGGGACAGTTCTTGAAGTAGCGGATGGTATCTCTAGAATTTATGGTTTAAGTGATGCTATGTCATCTGAACTTGTTGAATTTGAAGATGGCAAAGGTACTTTAGGTATTGTATTAAACCTTGAAGAAGATAACGTTGGGGTTGTAATTCTTGGTGAATATACTCATATTAAAGAAGGTATGAGCGTTAAAACAACAGGAAGAATTGCATCAGTCCCAGTTGGAGAAGGTTTGTTAGGAAGAATTATTGATCCAACAGGTGTACCTGTTGATGGACGTGGTGAAATTCATTATGATAAAACTCGTGCTATTGAAAGAGTTGCACCTGGTATTGTTACTAGAAAATCAGTTTGTGAACCATTGCAAACAGGATTAACTGCAATTGATGCATTAACTCCAATTGGTAGAGGTCAAAGAGAACTTATCATTGGTGACCGTCAAACAGGTAAAACAGCTATTGCAATTGATACTATACTTAACCAAAAAGGTAAGGATGGTATTTGTATTTATGTTGCTGTTGGACAAAAAACTTCAACAGTTGCTCAGTTAGCAAAAACATTAGAAAACTATGGTGCTATGGATTATTCAATTATAGTTAGTGCGCCAGCTAATGAATCTGCTCCAATGCAATATATTGCTCCTTTTGCAGGTTGTGCTATTGCTGAAGAATTTATGGAACAAGGCAAACATTGTTTGATTATTTATGATGACTTGTCAAAACACGCTCAAGCATATCGTGCTATGAGTTTGCTATTGAAAAGACCTTCAGGTCGTGAAGCGTATCCTGGGGACGTTTTCTATTTGCACTCTAGACTTTTGGAAAGAGCTTGTAAGTTAAATGATGAGTTAGGTGGAGGTAGCATTACAGCTCTTCCTATTATTGAAACACAAGCAGGTG
>JAFQNF010000025.1 GCA_017396025.1 bacterium | reverse complement strand
CTATTTGAATTTGCGTTTTATAACTTATGGAGATTAATATGAAAAAGTACCCAATCCGTGGGATATTATTATTAAGAACGAACGGGTCGAACTATTTATCTGTAAATGTACTATTGTAAATTCAGATGAACGCTATCAATCAGTAGAAAAACTTGCAATTGTATTATAGCAATAATAAAAGCTGTCTCTCTTAGTTGAAAGAGACAGCTTTATTTTATTATTCTAATTTTTCTAGGCCTTTTACGCGACTTCTTGGGAGGATTAGCGGGAACAGAACCAGAATGTTCCTTGCTAATCAAAAGATGACAATATGATGCTGAATATCGGTCATATCCGTCGTTTGACAAAAGAACAAAAATAAGCAACAAGCCGCACCCGTTAAGAGTGCGGCTTGTTAAATATAACAAATGGTGTTACGTAATATTTCTCTGTTGTATTAACACTTGATTTTACAATTTACAATTAATTTACTGTGGTTTTGTCATGGTTTTACAAAATTCCGAATCCTTGTTGAAAAAAATGGAAAATTATGATATTATTAAAGTATTACAAACGATATGAATAGAGGCTATGAAAATGAGCAGAACCAGACCTTATATTTTTATATCTTATTGTTGGGATAATTCTGACGAATATTATTTTCTTGAGTATTTAAAAAACTCAATAGAAGAAAGATTTCATAACAATGTTGATATTTTCTTAGATAGACAAAGCACAAATGTTAATGACAATTATTCCGAGCATGAAAAAAATATAAAAATCGCCGATTTAATACTGGTGTTTTTTACACCTGAATATAAAAAAGCGTTAACAAGCACAGAAAAAAGACGTTTAAAAAAGGAGTATCCTTTAATCGTTAAACAACAAAACGATATTAATAGACGTAATTGTGTTTATCCGATCTTATTTAAGGGAAATGAAACAAGTTCTGTCCCTGAAGAATTTGTAGAACATCATTGCTTTCCATTTTCAAGCAAAATATTTTATGATAAAGTTGGTGGAAGACCAAAATTCAGTAACAGAAAAAATTTCCAAGATTTTGTTTATGAAATTGCCAATGAGGCACGAGAAAACTTTGAAAATATGCCTAAAGAGTGGGATCGTGAAGATGAACATGAAAATCAACTTTTGTATAACACGAAAGCTGATAATATGCTTCCAAAAAAATGTATGTTGGAAGTAGATGCCTATGAAGAAGTATTTAAACAAAATGTGTTTATAGTCGTAGGACGAAAAGGGTCTGGAAAAACCACTTTGTTAGAAATAATTCGCAAACTAAATGTTAATGAGTATAAAAAGAAGTACAAAACACTATCACCCGTAAAAATGGATGATATAAATATCACTAGATTGTTTAAATTATTAGAAACCTACAGAAGGGATTTGGATATATTACAAGACACAGATATTATCAATGTTTATTGGCAACTTTTTTTCATTTTGCAGTGTATTTATGTGATTGCGTTAGAGGAAGAAAGGGGTATTATTCCACAATCGGATAGTAGAAAAAACATTTTTAAATCTGTTACAAAGTTGTTAAAAAATAGATGTGGTAATTTTGAATCAGTCGAAGACGAATCTCTTCGCAAAGGAATATCAAACCTTACAATCGAACTGATTGAAAACCATCTTCATGAAGGTGCATTAAAGTTCTCTAATGATGTTAATCTTCTTACATCATATGTAAATAATATTAATGCTAATTTAATAATCAAACAATTTCTTGGTAAAAATTTTAAGTCATATGTTAACGCCTTAAAACAATGCAAGAAAAAAATTTTAATATGCTTAGATGGATTTGATGTGACATCTGAAGATTTCCGAATACGCACTGTAAGATTGAAGAAAAAAGACAAAGACGAATTCGAAAAACGGACACATTTTGAAGAATTATATTATAGAGGCTTAATGTTAACAGTAGATAAGTTTAAAATGGACACTTTCGGAAATGCGATAGATGTTTTTCGTTCTTGTATGGACTTTTGCATTTTGCTGCCTCAAGATAGAATAGATCAAATGCACAACATAGATCGCGACCGTGCCAAAAGACGATTAAGCTATTTAAACTGGGATGCTTATGAGTTGTTTGAAATGTTAGCTAAAAGATTAGAATACGTTTATAAGGTTACGCCCCCCGACAATCTAAACCCTAAAGAAAGAGTAAAGTATGTATTGGCGCAAAAAGCTTGTAAATTACCATCCCATATTGAAGTTACTATCAATGGTAACACATACAACTTTGAAATTTTAAACTATATACTTAGGCAAACATTTTGGAGACCAAGGGAAATTATACTTCATATTGCAAGACTTATAAAAATCCACAAAAGAGCAGAAAAACTGACTATACCAATTAGTCACAAGACCATAAAATCAGAATTAACAGGCAGTGCTGAAAAAATTATATCTGATGAATTATACTTTGAGTACAAACATGTTTTTTATAATTTAAGCGATATATTATCTGAATTTGCAAATTCGAAAATTTTATGGAATGTAAGTGAATTTATTGAAAGAATTGCAAAGTGTGAATTTGAAACAGTTTTGGCTAAAGACAACGGTACAATTGAAAGTAAAATTAGCATTTTATACCAGTTGGGAATTATCGGTTTGTACTTTGAAAAAAACGACTTAAAGAGCTCCGGATATGAATGTAATATTCTTTTCGTTTTCAACGAAGGGCTAGATCCGATTGAAAGTTTAATAAACACGAAAAATTATACAACGACTAAAGCAAAAATCATTTTCAATCCGATTTTTTCAAAAAAATTAGCATTAGAGTATAATATTTCTGAACCAATAGGAGATTTTAGTTGGGAATATATTCAATCGAATCACCTAAGAAAGGATTCGATTAGAAGGACGTGATATTCTTTACTATTCCACTAAAAGGAGAAAAAACAATGTGCAAAAAAAATGATAAACAAAATATTTTAGAGAAAGAAATTGACCTTATTCAATCATGTATAACCAGAATGGCTAATAATTCTTTTTTGATTAAAGGTTGGCTTGTTTCACTAATAGCAGTAGGTTTTGCGTTATTGCCAGAAACATTTAATATGAGAGCATTATGTATTATTTCATTATTAGTCTGTCTTTGCTTCTGGTATTTGGATGGATTCTTTTTAAAAATGGAGAAATTATATCGTTGGAAATATGAATGGGTAATTAGCAACCGATTAACAACTGAAGATTATAGTTATAACTTAAATCCATATGAGTCAAATATGTGGCTTCCAAATAAAAATAACCAATCAAGAAAAGTTCCCTCAATATTGCGAGTAATGTTTACAAAAACATTACTACCGCTGTATTTACCAATTATAGTGACAATAATTTTTATGTTTGTTAACTCATACAAAAATTGGATCTAACTACAAAAAACAAGCAGCCCTTACTAATAGGCTGCTTGTTTTTGTCTAAACAATCCCTTTTATGGAATACAAAACATCCAAAGCGTTAATATCTTCATATCCTTTAATAAATGGAATATTATCACCATCAAGTTGATGTGTAAGAACTCCGTATGTTCGTTTCCATTTTTTTAAATCCTCATCTGTTAATTTAATCATCTCGCTAATATATTTGTCAACATCATGAGAAATATGAATTGTATTTTGTTCAGCGGCAAACAATGTTCTTCTATCAGAGTGTTCAAGTATAATTGTTTCTCTCTTGGGTTGAATTGGTCGAATTAAACTAGTCATGGCCAATTCGTGGTAAATCCATGGAGATAATGTAGTGGAATGCTTATTTTCTTTTAAAGATTCTAAATCAGCTGTTAAAGATACAGATTCAGGGGTATTAAAAAATATAACACACTCAGAATTGTTAATCATTTCCGATAAAGCTATTGATAACATCATATGAACATGACTGGTAGTATAGTTTCTTAGTTCATAGCTATATGTAGAAGAATTGGCATTTTTACATTTTTCATCATCGATTTGTTTTAAAAGTTCATCACAATATCCCCAAACACACGAATCAATAAAGCATGTAAGATTAAAATTATGCTTTAACCATCCGGCAAACGCTTTAACCTTATTAATATCTTGATGTGAATGAGATATAAAAATATCAGCGTCTACTATATTAAACCAATGTTCCTTTAATGAAGAACCATTAATTTTCCCATTATCATAGATGAACTTTTTTAAATCCTGCTTTACTTTCGCCTTATGATTATCGTATTCTTTTTTTCCAAACTCTAAATATTTATTTAGCTCTGTATTATAAAAAGAATTGGTTAATTTAAAATCAAATTTAGAGTACATAGACACTGTGTCTCCTTATTGAATTTATTTTAAAATATTATATCATATTTTAACCTCTATATCAACTCAGTAAACTTATAAATAATATAAGTTTTATTGTTTTCCAAATGTCTACCAAAGTTCTATTAAACATCAAAATTACCGCTTTTGCTAAATACTTATTTAGTTGAATAATGTTGGATGAGCTCACAAACATTTTAAGTTCTAACAGTTGACAAATCCGTAAAATCTGCTATAATATAAGCAGAGAGGCTACCGATAGACGGTCAGCCTAATAATGGGTTAAAGAAATAACCGCACTTTTGGCGAGGGGCGGTTATTTCTTTTTTGTTATGTCAATAACAAGTGCG
>JAFQNF010000024.1 GCA_017396025.1 bacterium | reverse complement strand
CCGCCAACATAATGTTCACTTTTGTCTCTAACCAGAGACTGAGTGAACATTTTTCATTTTTAGAGCCATTTTAGGCTCTTTTTTGCTTTTTTAATAATTTTGATTTTGATTTTGCGAAAATCAAAAAATGTTTTAAATCGTACGAAGAAGAAGGGATTTGAACTAAATTTATATTTTAAAATGCTTGTTTTTTTTATGATAATTTGATATCATTATATCAAGATATTTTGATATCAAGGAGATAAAATGAACAAAAAGACAAAACAAGTACAGGTCAGATTTGTTCCAGATTTATATTCTGAGTTGCATGGAGAATTAATTAAGCAAGGAATTTATGTAGATGAGTTTTTTAATCACTTAGCTCAAATGATGATTTCAAATAAAACTCAGTTTAAATCAACATGTTCTGAAATTAAACAAAAAAGGGAGAAAAAGTAATGGCTAATGAAAGATATAGTGAAAATCTTGTACTAAAAGAAATGGGTGTTGAGTTGGGAGAAAACGATTTTGGATTTGTTTTTCCACAAGGAGAAGCCGATAATTTTGATAAAATAGAGAAAAGATTAAAGGAAATGGGTGGAAAACCTACTATCTGTTCATTGGACGACTATGACACTGTTGGAACAGGTCGAGCAAAACCAGAATATATAGTAACTTTTAACAACGATAGAAACACTATTATTTTAGTTGAATGCAAGAAGTCTACTAAAGATCATGAGAGTATGGAAAAGAATATGCCTCAAAAATATGCTGTAGACGGTGCCCTATTTTATGCAAAACATCTAAAAGAAGATTATAATGTTGTTGCTGTTGCAGTTAGTGGTACTTCTAAAGATAATGTTAAGGTTAATACTTTTTATTGGAAAAAAGGATTTGAAGATTATCAGGAGCTTAAAAAAGCAAAAGACACAATATTAGAGCCATTGAACTATTTAAATCTTGTAGAAGGTAAAAAACTTGAAAGAAAGTTTTCTTTACAAGAAATCAGAGAATTGTCTCAAATTATGCATGAGAAATTGAGACAAATTAAAATTTCAGAAAAGGACAAGCCTATTTTTATTGCCGGAATGCTTATTGCTTTACAAAATGCAGATTTTAGAAATACTTGGAATAATATAAATTCATTCAATAGTTTAGTAAAATTAATGATTGATTCAATTGAGGAAACTCTTGATAATAGCGATATAAAGAGAGAAAAAATAGAAGCTATAAAAAGTTCTTTTAGAAGAATTAAAAGTAATGAGAAAATTAAATCAATTCCTTTAGGTGAAAATGGTTCTTTGGCTTGGTTTATTGAGCAACTTGAGATGAGAATTTTGCCTATGATGAACCATTATGAATATACTGAAGATGCTTTAAGTATTTTCTATCACGAATTTATCAAATATAGCTCTACCGATGGAAAAGGCTTAGGAATTGTTTTAACTCCTAAACATTTGACAGACTTTATGTGTAAGTTGGGGGAAATTAATAAACAAAGTAAGGTTGTGGATATATGTTGTGGTTCGGCATCGTTTCTTGTTACCGCTATGGGTTTAATGTGTAAAGATGCAAATGCTTCTGAAATATTGGAGATAAAGAAAAATGGATTGTATGGTGTAGAACTTGATACTGATTTGTACACTTTAGCTATTACAAATATGATTATTCGTAAAGATGGAAAATCAAATATTGTATGTGGCGATTGTTTCTCCCAAGAAATATATAATAATTTAAAAAATAAGCATTTGTCTTTGGGTTTAATTAATCCGCCATATGCTCAAGAAGATAAATGTGAGTTGGAGTTTGTAGAAAGGCTTTTAAATATTCTAGAACCTAGAGGGCTAGCTGTTGCTGTTGTTCCTATGAGTTGTGCAATTGGAACAAAATTTAAAGAAGTAAGAGAGCGACTATTTAATTATCATACATTGAAAGCTGTTTTTAGCATGCCAGATGATATATTTTATCCAACTGGAACAAATGTTTGTGTTATGGTATGGGAAGCTCATAAATCTCATGACAGTTCTAAACCTACATTCTTTGGATATTGTAAAGATGATGGATTTGTTAAAAGAAAGAAAATGGGAAGAATTGATTATTACAACAAATGGGAAGATATAGAAAAAGAATGGCTTGATTTATATGAAAATAAAAAGGTCGTGGACGGTAAATCTGCTTTACAATGCGTAACACATGAAGATGAATGGCTGTGTGAAGCATATATGAAAACTGACTACTCAACTTTAACCCAATCTGATTTTCAGCAAACAGTCAATGATTATCTTGCATATTTAGTTAAAAATGGTGATGTGTATGAAGATTAAAGACTTATTTGATTATAAATATGGTGTAAATCTTGAATTGATTAATTGCCAAGAAACCAAAGATAGAGATGACAATTCTGTTAACTTTGTAGCGAGAACAAGCAATAATAACGGAGTTGTTTCAAGGGTAAAATTAATTGAAGGATTAAATCCTCAAAAAGCAGGAACATTAAGTTTAGCAACAAGTGGTTCGGTTTTGTCGTGTTTTGTTCAAACAGAAGACTATTATAGTGGAAGAGATTTGTACGTGTTAACACCTAAAATTGAGTTAACATTAGAACAAAAATTATTTTATGCGATGTGTATTTCTAAAAATAAATATAGATATAGTTATGGTAGGGCTGCAAATAAAACTTTTCCTGAAATTGAAATACCTGAATTAAATGTATGCGATAGTATAATACAAGATTATAAGGTAAAAACTATTACTACGAGAGTAAAAGAAAACAATCTATTAACAGATTATACAAATTGGAAAGAATTTAAACTTTCAAAAATTTTCAAAATGGAACGAGGATGTAGACTAACAAAAGAAGATAGGATAGTTGGACATATTCCTTTTGTAACAGCAGGATATGAAAATTATGGTGTTGTTTCCAAAATATCAAATTCTGAACAAAAAAGTTATTATAATGCAATTACTATAGATATGTTTGGAAATAGCTTTTATTATGAAAATGAATTTAAATGTGATGATAATATTCTTGTTTTAAAAAATGTAAACTTAAATAAATATAATGCAATATTTATTTCTACAATTATAACAAAAGATAAATATAAAAATTCATATGGTAGACAATATAGACAAAAAGATTATAATAATCACATAATTAAATTACCAGTAAAAAACAATCAACCCGATTGGACATTTATGGAAGATTATATAAAATCATTGCCTTATGCAGATAGAATCTAATAATAAAAGTCATATTTATTCACTTAAATGTCACAAAATATTCATATAAAATGTCAATGATTAAAAAAGTCTAAATCTCGCTTTATATCGCAGGTTTAGACTTTTTCTTTTACTCTATTTAGGTGGTGGCCATATGAACATTTGGAAACAATAGTGGTGACTATATGAACTTTTAGGTACATAAAGACATAAAATCGTCCATCCGTACCATTATGGTAAGGGTGGATTTTTTATTATAAATTTTAATTAAAATATGGTATAATAAATAGAACGCAAAGGAGAAAAAATGCATCCACTTGTAGAAATATCAAAAAGAAGATTTTATGATTTAAAAAATACAATAAAAAGACATCAATTTACAGGAGAAGATGAAATTGATGCATGTTTTAATAATTTAGAAAAATTTTCACATTTATATGTTTTATCATGTTTAATGGATAGAGGTATAAAGGCTGAAAAAGCATGGAAAATACCTTATCTATTATGCAAACACTTTAATGCTTTTGATATGGAAAAATTATCACACATATCTTATGAAAATATTAGAGATTGGTTTTTTAAATTTAAACCACACAGATATAACGAACATATGGCTAAAGTGTTTTATGATGGGGTTCAAAAAATTCATAATGATTATAATGATGATATCTCACAAATATGGAAAAACAAACCAAGTAGTGCAAGTGTTATTTATAAGTTTTTGCAATTTAGAGGATGTGGAATAAAAATTGCAACAATGGCAACTAACATACTTGTTAGAGAGTATAACATTGAATTAAGTGATTATTATTCTATCGATATTTCTCCAGATGTACATATTAAAAGAATAATGTACAGATTGGAGTTAATTTCAAATCAAGAAGATATAAATCTTGTATTATATAAAGCCCGAGAATTATATCCCGAATTCCCAGGCATAATAGATAGTTCATGTTGGGAAATAGGAAGAAATTTCTGTCATCCAACTAATCCGAATTGTTTACATTGCCCACTAAATAATTGCTGCAAATTTAATAAAAATGATATATAAATATGCGGTTCGGTTCGAGTCCCTCATGCTCCGCCAGATAAAGTCGCGTTTGAACGCTCGGTCAAATGCGACTTTTTATATTGAAATTATTGATTATGTTTTTGCAAAAGGAAATGCTGGCATAATTGTTTACTATGAAAGACCAGAACCAAAGTCATCACTAAACTATTTAACTTTGAAAAGAGATAAACAATGAAACTGGAAAGAATCCAAAATAGGTTTTTTGATAGGTATTGAAAAAAACTAAATTTAGATATATAAAACATAAGCCAGGAGTTAAAACTCTTGGCTTTTTATGCTATATAACCATAAACAAAAAACCTACTAGGATATTTCCTAATAGGTTTTAAATTTTATTAAGCTTCAACAATGTTTACATTCAAAGTGAAAGTTGTTGCATCAATAGGATTGTAATGTTCTAAATCTAGTTCTTCAATCACAATAGTAATAGTATAGTTTCCAGCAACAGCGGCATCAACGTTTGGAGCAATTCCTTGTTCAACAAAAGTTTGTCCACCGTCAAATGAATATTTAAAACTAAAAAATGGTGTTGTCATTAAATCAAGATATATATGGTATTTTCCAGAACTCAAGGTTTGTAAAGTTATATTATTTCCTTCAATTGTGATTTCATTAGTGTTTATATCACTATAATACTTCCAATCTGCCCAATTGATTACGTAATCTCCCTTTACAACAGACCATTCAAATTCTAGTTTACTTGTATCTTCAAGATAATAGTTATTTGTATCATAATCTACTGTTGCAACTGTCTTGTAAGTTCCACACTCTAAATAACCAACGGAAACTTCCTGTCTTTGACTATCATAATGTGTATAAGTTACTGGGAAGCCAACAGATCTAACTTGTGGTCTTAAACTATAACTCTGATGATATGGTATTTGAGTTTTTTCTGAAAAGTCAAAATGCCAGCTTGCATTTTCAAATGTTAGTTCTGCCTTTGGTATTGTCCATACATATTCTACTGGAATAGTTCCAATAATTTCATAATTTTCAGGACAAGTATAAGTTATTTTTGCGGTGTATGTTCCAGCGTTTGTTGCCTCGTTAGTGATGTTATTATCAATGTCTATTACAGGTTGTATGTTTAAGCATTCTGCCGCACTGTCTGGATAGTTGAACCTAACCGTTTGAGGCCAGCCAGTATAAGGCTGAATATTATCACTGCTCCAAGTAAAATCACTTGCATTAAATTTCTTTTTAGTAATTGTCCATGTGCGAGAATATTCAGCACTTTCGTAGTCAACAACTTCATAATTTTCTGTGTCATTTTGAACAATCACAGGTGTAACTGTGTATGTTCCGACATTTGAAAATGTAAGTGGATAGCTATCAACAAGCACTCCATTAACTTTTAGACCAGTTAATGTTATAATGTTTTGGTCATCTAAATTTTGAGAAAGTTCTTCAAGACTATATATAGGTGTAACTTGTGTTCCATATTCAAATTCAAAAGTATCATTTTGATAACTATTCCAAATTAAACCCATTAAAGATTGAACATTACCTTTTTCAATAGACCACTCAAATTCTTTTTCAGGAAGACCATCACCAATATAATTAAAGTTAGCAGTATCAGCTTCATATTCTACCTTTGCTGTATAGTCACCAACATTCTTTTGTCTTCTTGTATAAGGAGCTTCGTCAACATAACTTAAATTTGTAATGCCAACATCTTCTAGACTAATTTGTGAATTTTGCCATCTTGCCATCAAATTTAAATCAACCGAAATATAATCCCCATGATAGGAGTTACCGCCGTTATACTGCCAACCTCCTTCCAATTCAATAGGTTCTTTTTCAATAATAATGGTATATGTTTCACTTTCACAAGCTTCTGTTTTATAAATACCATTATTAAAGCTTTCACAGTATAATTTATATGTATATGTGCCAACTGGTAAACGACCATTCGTATCAGGCATGTTAGTTTCTACTTTATAACCAGCAGTATTTTGTTCTGTAACCTCATATAAGTGTCTTGTATCTCCATTTTCTGTTGTGGCAACGACCTCAAACATATAACTACTTCCCCAAACAAATCCATTCAAATATGTAGTTGTATAGGTGTTGGTTGCCTCATCAACACTCCACTGATCGCCAAACTGGAAATCCTCATCCAATATAAAGTCTATTGTAACAGAAACAGCATTGTTTGGCGAAGGCTCATTTGGGTCTTTACCACAAGCAGTTAACATAATCCCACAAGGAATTATTAAAGATAAAGCAAATATAAAAGTTAAAATTTTCTTCTTCATATAATTATTCCTCCTATATTCCTGCTCGTTCGCAAGCACCAGCATATTCTATTGAATAATCTGGCATTTCAGACATTTGCTTGTTAAAAGTTCTAAATGCTAGCATTTTATTTTTAACATCTGTTTTGAATTCGCCATAATATTCAACTTCTTGTTTTAGCATATACAATTTGCCATTTTCATATTTAAATTTTCTTGTGTCAAAATCAGAACTCATCTCAGTTCCATATAAACCAGTTATAGTAAATGAGTTTAACTCTTCTTCTGAATAATTATAATTAATATCAAATATGAAATATTGAATATCGTGTCCACTAAGCCAATAAATTGTTATTGTTGTTATGTTTGTTGATTTGTTATAGTTAACTTGCATTCTTGCTCTTGCCGTCCAATCTAATGTGCTTACAATATATTCGTCAACACCATTATTCACAGCATAGTCATCTCTGCTATAAATATTTTCAACTAAATAAATAAGTGCAATATTTGCTTTTATCATATCAACCATTGCTTCTTCATTATCAACTTCTTCATAGTCATTATCGTTTATATTATAACTCATTGCAAGAACTTGTGGTTTAGATTCAATACTTGAAAGATAATTTTCGCAAGCAGTTGAAACATCATTTAACATTGTAAGATATTGAGTCTTTGTTAGTTTATCATCATCTTTACCACATGCTGTTAAAGCAAATGCACAAGGTAAAATTAAGCATATTGCTAATAAAAATGTTAGAAATTTCTTTTTCATAAAACCTCCTAATACATATTTATTGTATTTGATATTTTAAGTATATCACAAATTGTTTTAAAAGGTGCTAATAAAAAACGAAACATTTTGAAAAATCGACTTTATTTAATTTAGGTGGTGGCTATATGAACATTTGGAAACAATAGTGGAGACTATATGAACTTTTAGATACATAAAGACATTAAATATTATAGCATAGATAAATTAAATTTCCATATATTACCAAAAAATTAGCGACTTTATTGCTAAACAAACCACTTAATGTTTGATTTTAAGTGAATTTAGGTAGGAAATATATGTTTGGGTTGGGTTAAAATAGTGTTTCATCAATTGCAGTGTCTTTCTCTAATATTTTGAAGAGACCCACAAAAAGTGATGCTTATTGCACTATAAAACTTGTTCAAAAGTAAAACAAACCAAGAATTTATATACAAAAAAGCACTAGGTTAATCTAGTGCTTTTGTGATTACTTTTCACTCATTTGTTAATTTGTTAAAAATTGAAGTTAATAAACTGCAGTAGGAGTATGCCTGTAATTTTATATTTTCCCACTCTGAACAAGAAATTTTATTTTCATCTGAATGATTATTACAATCTCTAGGGCATATCCTTTCATTAAATTGTTTTAGATTGTCGAAATATTTTAAATATGAACCTTTGGAGCAAATATCCAGCTTTTTGTGAGATAACTTATTTCTAGATGATACTATTGTTTTAAAATATTCCTCAATATTAAAACCTTTTGCATCTTCATCGTGCAACTCTTCAGCAATCATAGCAAAAATACGATATTTTAATTCCAAAGGAAAAAATTTTTCTTTTAAAAACTTATTAATACTAGTAATCTTTCCTTTGCTTTTATAACTATCGATAGATTCATTTATCTCTTTTTTATTATCTTCTTGATTTTTTAAAAACAAATCTAATATTTCTTGTTGTTTTGTTTCAGAAATATTTTTGAAATTTTCCATAATATATGAATTTATCACGAAATCATTTTCTGATGTTACATTTGCTAGAACACCTCTCATATTAGTTATAGATTTTTTCTTTTGTGCCATTTTACAAATAGAATTAAAAGCCTTATCAATAAAATTATCTTTATTTGCAATTGTTAACCCGTCAATTAAAGCAATATTCGTTTTTATCTTGTCAATGAGTTCCTTTTCTTTTGAGGCTGAATAAAATATGATATCTACTAATATATCATTATCTCGAATCCTTTTTATTATTTCATCGCCGACAATATTATTTGAAAGCGAATAATCAATAAAGATTATATCATACATTTCAAACCTTGGTTGTTTTAACACTTTGTTTGTTAAAATATTTGCATTTTTACAGTATTCAAAATCCACACTAATACCAACATCTTCAAGATTAACCTCTAAACTATCTTTTTGGCTGTTAAACCACTCTTCAGAATCATCAATCCACATTATTTTTAAATCTTTCATTTTTAAACCTCATCTGTATCTCAAATCCTTTTTTTCTAGTATCATCTATATCCACTTGTCCGCACATCTTTGTTTCAATGATATTTTTGATATGGTATAAGCCAACACCATTCCCTGTTGGGGTAAACCCTTTCCCAAATTCAAACAATTCTTTTTTATTATTAATCGTGTTAAAATCAAACGACTTACCATCATTTATAGCTTTAATAAAATAGTTTCCTTTAGAATCTCGACCGAGCTCAAAAAATAAGTTTTTAGACCTGTGTTTTTCTGAATTGCTTACAATATTACAAATTATAACGGAAATATCTTGAGGAGAAAAACTTATTTGACATTCCAAATTGTTTGGGTTATTTACATACACATTTAATAACTTATAATCGCCATAAGTTAGTTTACAGAATTCGTTAATAAAAGCGAATAAGTCGCCTTCAATATATTCATCTTGAGTATTAAAGCTTGCGTAACTGCTATATTTTAAGTTACCACGCATCTTCTCTATGGTATAAGAAATTGTTTTTATGTCAGGTAAAATGTTTTCAATCTTTAAATTATTTCGTGAATGCTTTTTTATCCATTTTGCGATAATATTATTAATAGTTCCTAAATTAATTTGAAACATATGCAATCTCTGCATAAATTCTTTTTGATCGATCCTCAAACTGCTATTAAGAAAACTATTCCTTTTCTTTTCACTTTTCAAATCTTTGTTTTTTAATGCAATGTCATATTTTAACGACTTATTATCTTTTTCTAAAGATTCAACTTTAAGTTCAGCTTGATCTTTTATTTTTTGTAATTCTAATTTCTGTTTTTCAAAAAATAGTTCTTCTTCCCTTTTTATATCATTGGCAACTTTGATACGTTCCGATATCAATTTATTAATTATAGGTTTCAATATCTCTATTAATAAAATAACTCGTTCATCTTCTTGTTGTAAATCTTGTCTATTTGATGTTGTTATATCAGGCAAAAAATCATCATCTAAAATATCAAAACTAATTTCACCTTCTATATAATTTCCAAATATTTGTGTGTTTTTTAAATATGGTAGAAAATTAGCCACTGCCAATTTATTTCTTATGTATACCCGTAGTTGGTTTGGTCTATAAGTATTATTTTTCATAAACAAGGGGTCATTTTTCACTGCATAATCTTTTTCTATTGCAGAATGCATTGCAATCCAACCCACCATATTATAAGGAATGACCCTCTTATTTCCAAACTTATCTACAAACTCCTTCTCTCCCGATACTCTAGGATAATCATTTTGATTTAAAATTACAGTATTTCTTAATTTCATCTCTACAGATGGAACACTAGATTTGATAACAACATTATTTTTCATATGTTTTTGTATATTATTATTGCTATTATCATACAACGCAAAGAAGTTTTTATATGCAATAGATTTTTTCACCTCATCGAATACGATTTCTTCTTTTTTTGTATTTCTATCTTTCAATGCAACGGAAATACTGCAATCTAGTGAATTTACCAAATAAAAATCCGCAAGCCTTGCCTTGAAAGCATTTATAGTTTGCACCCCTATATTCGACATGTCCACATCTGTAAGATGTAAGATTGTTCCAGATTGTTGGAAATTTAAATCCTTTTCTAATTCTGATATATCATTTCTTGCTTCAACTTTTTTTATATTTGGTATATCGTTCTCAGTTATTTTTAATAAATTTAAATTCCAAGTAGATTTCTTAAAATCTTTTTTTGTTATAATATAAAAATCTTTTGACAAATATAAAGCTGCGAGTTTACCAATTCCTTTTCTACCCATCGGGTATTTTATGGTATGATTATCAATAATATCATCCCTTTTATTTCTACCCAACAATACATATCTGTTTGCCAAATCTAAATAATCCATACCAGAACCATTATCATAAATATCAATGGTTGAATGTTCTTTATCTGTCATGTCTATTAAGATTTTAATTTCTTTTGCTTTTGCATCAATACCATTTGCAACTAATTCCGAAAGAGCATTCCATACATTTGAATATAAGTTTTTACCTAATAATTCTAAGGCCGCATAGGTAAAATTAAAATGTATTGTATTTTTATCATTCAATTGTTTTATATCCATTCTAAACTCCTTCTAAAAAATTTTTAATTTGTTCTGCTATTGCCATTGCTAAAAGTGGTGGAACTGCATTACCTATCTGCATTGCAACTTTACCCATATTACCACTAAAATTAAACCAATCCGGGAAAGATTGTATTCTAGCTCCTTCTCGTGGGCTTAATGCCCTATCATCTCTATAATGAATACATCTTAGGGCGGAGGGAGTTATAAGATTATTTGTAATTGTTGTTGATGGTTCTGTTTCTATTAATCTTGAATAAGTGTTTGCATAACCAGAAGTTAAATAATATTTTTTATCAATCTTGCCTGCTTCCACTAATTTGTTAAAATAATTTTTACCTTCTCCTTGTGGAACATTTTTAATTACTGTTCTTATTTTTTCTCCATAATCTGCGGCAACATGTTGTGTAAGAACCTTTGATTTCTTTCTCATAAGTTTCTGATAATAATTATACGGTTTTTTGTTGTATTCTGATATAGTTTGCCCAGATTGTAATTCTGGTAAATCATCTATCGCTTCTTTTATAGATAAAGTGTTTTTATTTAAAGGTGTAGGAAATATCCATTCTTTGGATATATCATTTCTAACTCCAACAATAAATACTCTTTCTCTGTTTTGAGGAACTCCAAAATTAGAAGCTTTTAATACTTGATATTTGATTTTATATCCAAATTCATTATCAATATTCTTAAATTCTTTTTCAATTTTATCTAAAATCTTTTCTCCATAGTAATCTATTTGGGGTTTCTTTGATTTTCGTCCTGTTTTACTTACTATCTCATCATATAAAATATTCCCTTTTCCATCAGTTTTGTAAAACACCTCTCTCATGGATAATATTCCGCGAACATTTTCGAATAAAAACATTTTTGGACGTATTATCTTCAATAAACGCAAATATTCTTGATACATTTTTGCTTTATCATCGTAAACTCTTTTACCTACTGTACTAAAAGATTGACAAGGAGGTCCACCTATGATTAAATCAACATTTTTACCATTTAAATATCTATGAATTTCTTTTTCTGACAAGTTTTTAATATCTTTCTCAACCATATTAATCTCAGGAAAGTTATTCCTAAAAGTTGAAGCAGCATCTTTATCAAACTCGTTTGCAAAAAGAATATCAAAAACATCACTTTTTTTGAAAGTATTGTTTTTTATAATATATTTGAATCCAAGTGTCATTCCACCTGCACCCGAAAATAAATCCACAACATTTATCATATATCTCTCCAATTATATAATAGTATCATATTTTGTTGAAAATGTATAATTCTGTAATAACTTAGTGTTTTTTACTGAAGTTGTACTAAAAGTCAATATTATTATAAATAAAAATAAGAGAATGTTTAAATGATATTTGAAAAAATTTAACAAAATTTTTTATAATAGAACAAAAAAGGTAGCAATTATGCTACCACCCAGTTTGTTGGTTATTACCAACAGTATAAAGCGGTAATTACACGCAAACCTTTATACCAATATTAGTATACTGAAGTTTTAATTACAAAGTTAATATTCTTATAAAGAAATTAACGCAATATTTAAATTCTAACAATATTTTTTTAGAATTAATTTTGCAACTGGAACGTCGGCCGCAGCCCATTCCAGGCTCATGATGTCTTTTGGAGCAAGCCATTTAATTCCTTTATGAACATTCATTTTCATTTCGGAAGATAATAGTTTACACTCATAAACTGCCATAGATAAATGAAAGTCTGGATAGTCGTGCTCTACTTGATAAAAGAAATCGCCAATTTCAACTTCGATTTCAAGTTCTTCTTGAAGTTCACGAGTTAAAGTTTGTTGTTGAGTTTCACCCTCTTCAATTTTTCCTCCTGGAAATTCCCATTTAAAAGAAACATAGTCATATTTTCCTTGGTCGCGAAGCGTGCAAAGCACTTCGCCTTTTTCGTTTTTAATAACCCCAGCAACAGTTGTAATTTGTTTCATTGTGTCTTCTCCTTTTGTTTGTTGGTTTAAATATATCACAGTTTTTTATAGTTGTAAATAGTTTTTTATAGTTTTTTATAGTTTTTTAAAAATATTTTTAGTTTTCGCAAGTTTTTATTGCTTTTAAATTTGTTTTTGATATAATAAAAATATGGATTACGAATTAGAAATTTTAAGTTTAAAAAAGAGAATAGAAGAACTTGAGAAGATAGTTTTAAAAACTGTTCAACCAATAAATATAGAAGCAAACCAACAAAGTAACCGCGACAAAACAAAATATATGTTTGAAGGAAAAGTATTTCCTAAAAACCGACTTGTGTTAGCAATTATTAAAAAATATGCTAATGAGCACAACCCTACTTTTTTGGAACTAAGCCAAGTGTTTGATAAATCATTGCAAGGTTCACTTGGTGTTGTTGAACTTTATGATGTTGCAATAAAAACCAGCGACGCAAGCAAAAGATATTTTTTAAAAGACGAAGATATTTTGGTTTTAAACAACGAAAAAGTTGTTGTTTGCACACAATGGGGAATTTTTAACATAATTAAGTTTGTTAAACGCGCACAATCTTTGGGATTTAATATTGAAACAATTTAATATTTTACAAATTTCAACAAAAAAAATAAAACGGCTAATTTGCCGTTTTTTTAATGGAGCTGATGACGGGACTTGAACCCGTGACCTCCGCCTTACCAAGACCTGGAACCGCCTAAACAGTTCAAAACCGCCTCAATCCGCCCTAAACCGCCAATAACAGAAATAAAAATAAAATTTATTTTCATAAAAACCTGTTTTTTTAAAAAATTATGTTATAATGTTTTTAGAGGTGCTTATGAAAAAAATTGAAGTAAAAAAAGATATATTTGAATACAAATTCGATAATGAATATGTTAAAAAGAAAATAAAAGACAAAGACAGAAAATGTACAAAATTATTTACATCTTTTTATAAATTTTTAAACAAAACCAAATTGTTAAAGATTTGTTCAAAGAATAAAAAAATAAAATTTTTACATGAATGCACTTTTTCCAATTATGATTTTGAGCATAAAACCTACAAAAAGGATTTAAAAACTAAACTTAAATTAAAAAAATTATTTATATATGATATTCTTCCAAAAGAGAACTTATCCTATTTTGAAAACAATTTCAAAAAATTCCGTAAAGTTTGCGATAATAACATGTTTATGACTGCCGGCTTTAATTTGCAAAAGAGTTTTGATAATCTTAAAAATGCAACTAGCGGTAGTCTACATGATTATTTGAAGTTGTCAAAAAAATTAAACTCTTTTAAATATTTTGATTTTGTTTCCATTAATATTGATAGTATAAGCGACTCTTTTCTATCTATTAGATATGAATTAACTCCAAATGAAGTTGTTCAAAAACTTATAGAAAACATTTTAGAAGAAGATGTATATGAATCTCCGGTTATTTATACAAACAATAAATGGTGGAAAATTAAAGATATAGGTGGTTCTTCGTGTTGCGATGATAGAGCAAAAAAGAACACATTACAAAATTTCTTTTTAGAACTCAAACATTCATTTATGTGTGATGTCAAAAAATTTTTAGGGAGTTTCATGTTTGATAATAAATTAACACCTCATGGACTAGAAGTTTTATCTATTGATAATTTTGAAGATTCAAATGAAATTGTTGACTTTTTACAAATAAAGCAAAACTGCTATTTACATAAAAAAGAAAAAATTATTTTTTCTTTAGTTAATAATTCATTTTTTCACCCAAATTATATTATGGACTCGATAGTTATTGTTGATGATAAAGATAAAGAAAAAAATGGAGAACACAAATGGTTCCCGGAAGTATTTTATAATTTAGCTCAAAAATTTACTATATACTATATATTAACCTCTATTAATAATGATATCACATTAAAAATAAACAAATCAAACACAAAAATTAATGATAGCATAAAGAAGGGAAAGAAAATATTATCTCTCATGAAATTAAATCGTGAAATTGATAAAGATCTGTTTTTTTATAAACGGTTAATGAACGAAATTCAAATTTCAGAAAAATCTTTAGAACGGCACATAAATAGTTTTCTAGAAAATTATGAACCATTAGAAAAACAACCGAAGGGAATAAAACATGAATTAATATATTATGATTACACATCAACCTTTTATGAATTAGATGCAAACAGAAAATTGTTAAAAGATGTTTATTCTTTCTTTAATGAAAATATAAATAGCATTGCAAACTATTCAACCATGAAAAATATTTCTTGGACATTGTTTATTGCTATATTAGCATTATTGGTTTCAATTGTCGGAGTGTATTTGACTGCTGATCCGAATTGTGAAGCTTTAAATAAATTTATAGAGTTAATAAAGAACTTATTTTAAAATAAAAATCTTTATTAATCTATGATTTATACTCTCCATATGGAGGTATAAATAAATGAAAAAAGAAATTAGAAAAACAAGGCGACCTAATGGAGATGGGTCGCTTTATTATTCTGCCAATGGTTATTGGTATTTTGCAAAACGAATGTTAATTAATGGAGAAAGAAAGCGAGTAAAAACTTCTGCAAAAACAAAAATAGAAGCAATAAAAAAGTTTTATGAAAAGTATGGAGATGATAACACTTTAAGTATTGACGATAAAAACAATCTCCAAATAAATGAAGTTCTTATCTATTGGCTAATGAATGTGAAAAGATTAAGTGTCAGTTCTTCTACACTCTGCAGTAATTTAATGGTGTATAGGTTGTATATAAAGCCTTATTTTGAGAATAAAACATTAAGCATTATAAACAATAATACCTTGCTTGTATTTTTCAATCATTTATTAAATAACAAAATTCCTAAAAGTATGTTTTTAAAAACAAAGTTTGTATTAAATCAATTTGCTAGTTATCTTGTTTTAAATAATTATATAGCGTCTTATCCTTTAATCTTGAATAATATAAAATATCCAAAAAGCAGAGATGAAATTAAATATAAAGCATTACCAAAAGAAATAAGACAAGATTATATTAAAAAATTAAATAATCATCAACCACTTAAAACTTTATGCTATTTAGGTTTATATGCAGGAATGAGAATTGGAGAGATTTTATCGTTAAGGTGGAAAGATGTTGACTTTGAAAAACGGCTTACACATATTAATTCTTCATTGACCAAAGACTACAAATTTAATCAGAAAGGAGAGACAATATCCAATAAAAGAAAAATAGAAACAACAAAAACTAATTGTAGCATTAGAGCTGTTCCTATAATTGATGAGTTATATAAAATATTAATAGAATGGAAAGTTCTACAATTAGTCGCAAATGGTAAAGTTAAGGATTCTTTATTGTTTGATCACGAAAATGATTTAAGAAGTTATTCTGGCACTAGACGATTATTAAAAAGATTTAATGATAAATATGGCTTTTCAGAATATGATATTCATTTTCACACATTTAGGCACACCTTTGCCACAATGCTTTTTGAAAAAAAATCAACCCTAAAATCATACAATTGTTATTAGGACATAAATCAGTAAAAACTACTCTCGAAACTTATAATAATGTAAGTATTTATAACAAAGAAATGCTTGAGATTATAAACAATGTATTTAAATAATTATTTAATAAAGCAATGCAAATATAGAATATGTGTGTTATAATATTGCTATAGGAGAAAATATGAGGTTAAATATTGTTTCTAGTAAAGCATTGAAACTACTACAAAATATAACTTCATTAGGTAAAATTAATAAATTGCTTTTGCCTTTAAATGAAAAATTTAAGAGAGATGAACCGTACGAATATTTTGCTATAAAAGATTATTATCCACATGTTTATGAAGAGACAATAAGCTTATTGATTGAATTGTCAATAATGTTAAGAAGAGAATCTGAGCAATTAGAAAAATATGGGAAGTCTATAAACAATAAAGTTAAATATTCAAATATTGCCAAATATATATCAAACACAAAAGATATCTCTTTCTCTGATGCTTTGTCAAAAATAATCCATTCAGATAGAATTGATTTACAAATGAAAGATAAAAGTGGAAACATTGGATATGGCTATGAAATAGATAGAAATTGTGAATTTACTGGATTTGCAATGATTAAAGGAAAAGAAAAAGACGGAACAGAATATCAAGCATTAGTTGATGTTAAAAAATTATGTATAAATGCATTTATGATTGGAGCAGATAACTATTACATGATGTAATTAAGGAGGAGTTATGGAAGATATATTGGAGTTTTTAATAAGAGCAAAGAAAAATACTTATGCAAATGGAAATGCTGCGAAAGTTAACTCTTCACGCATTGGCTCAAAAGATTATCAATATGAAGAAATCATCAACAATAAAAAACTTTGCTATCACGATACTTATTTCGGTGGAGAAAAGTTTATAGGCTCAGAAGTTGTTTACATTGATGAAAAACCGATCTGGGCTATGAATTATTATGGAAATACAATCAATCCTAACCTAAGCGAAGAAGCTATGGACAATGCTTTGAGACCAGCTTTAATGCAAGTTGGATCTGATAATTTAGTATTACCATTGCGTGGACCAAGCAAGTTTGTAAATGGTGAATTTTCATATGGTTTTGAAGTTACTGGAAGTATGGAAAACTTCACAGGATTAGAGAGAATTTATAAAAATAACGAACTCGTTTATGAATTACAATGTAACGGAGGAATTATTAAGTAGGCAATTTAAAAAGGAATGTAAAAAGATACATTCCTTTTTTATTTACAGGGACCATTTGGAGCCAACTATACCGACATAGACCGACTTAGAACGCCAAAAACAGGAAAGTTAGAAATTCATCATAAAAGCAAACCTTAAAATTTTAGACCGATTTAATACGCTAGTTCAAAAATAAGTTTTGCTCCACAATTTATATGTTTTTTGAGGAAAAATTTGCAAAAAAAATAAATCCCTGTAAATACCGGAAAAGCCCGATAAATAAAGGGATTTAAGGCATTGGAGCTGATGACGGGACTTGAACCCGTGACCTCCGCCTTACCAACTTAAAATAGAATTGAAAGAACTTCAACCCTATCTAAATAATCCACTTTAAATACTAGTGTTTTTGCTAGTATTTTTTTAATAGGTACATATAAGTTTAAAACTTCTGTACCTAACTGTACCTACAAGCATATTTTTAGGTTCAATTTGTTGATTTGAAACTATCTAAAACTATTTAAATCTTTTTACTTCTACTTAAAAATTACTACCAAAAATATCCCAAAAAACTTAGCATAACAAGTTTTTTAAGTTGATTTTGGTAATACACATTTTAGGGAACAAATCGAGATAAAAATAGTTAAATTGTTCCCTAAAACATCAATACTGTATAATGATAAAAACAGCACTAGGAATTATCCTAATGCTATTTTTATTTCTTAATAAATTCAATTATGTTTTTCTTTTTGTCTGATGGTAAAGATTCTATTAATGATTTTAATTCATTGTCAATTTTGTAGTCAGCTATGTTCGAACTGAAAAATCTATCAATAGGAAATTCACAAATCTCTAAAATTTGTAATAACTTTTCAACAGTCAATACAATTCTACCACTTTCAAGCTGTGCGACATATTGTGGGCTCATACCCATTCTCTGACTAACTTCTCTTGCGGATAAATTGGCTTTATTTCTAACATAACCAATTCTTGATAAGATTTCTTTGATTTCCATAAAAACTCCTAATTATTTGTTGTTACAATAATTATAATTTAAGAATGGTTTTTCGTTAGAAAGCCACACACATAAATTTTTCTCAAAAACTCCATTTTGAATACACAGAAACATAAAATTGTG
>JAFQNF010000023.1 GCA_017396025.1 bacterium | reverse complement strand
TATGGAAAAAGCAATGGAATTTTTAAGACAAAAAGGTATTGCTTCTGCTGATAAAAAACAAAACAGAATCGCTGCTGAAGGTGTAGTTGCTACATATATTGAAAATGGTGTTGGTGCTATTGTTGAAGTTAACTGTGAAACAGACT
Source organism: bacterium (assembly GCA_017396025.1). Classification (GTDB taxonomy): domain Bacteria; phylum Cyanobacteriota; class Vampirovibrionia; order Gastranaerophilales; family Gastranaerophilaceae; genus Avigastranaerophilus. The sequence goes on along the minus strand of JAFQNF010000023.1, from coordinate 5,208 downwards.
TCGTTGCTAAAAACGAAGATTTTAAATCATTTGTTAATGGCTTAGCAAAACACATTGCTACAACAAAGCCTGCTGATATGGATGCTTTAAATGCTTCTGTATGTGCTTGTTGTAATATGAAAATCGAAGATGCTGTTAAAGATAAAATCGCTACAATCGGTGAAAAAATTAGTATCAGAAGATTTGAAGTTTTAGAAGGTGAATTAGCTACTTATGTTCACAACAGCAAAATTGGTGTATTAATTAGTGCAACAGCTCAAGATGAAACATTATTAAAAGATGTTGCTTTACACATTGCTTCTTCTGCACCAGAATTTGTATCTAGAGCTCAAATCCCAGCTTCTGTTATTGATGAAGAAACAAGAATTGAAATGGGTAAAGAAGACTTAGCTAACAAACCTGAAAATATCAGAGCTAAAATTGTTGAAGGTCGTGTAAATAAATTAATGGCACAAAAATGTTTATTAGAACAACCATTTGTTAAAAACCCAGACCAAACAGTTGAAGCTTTATTAGCTGGTAAACTAGAAATCAAATCATTTGTTCGTTGGACTTTAGGTGAAGGTCTAGAAAAAAGACAAGATAACTTCGCTGAAGAAGTAATGAGCCAAATGGCTAACTAGTTTATAACTAAAGTTTAAAAAGAGGGCAATTCAGCCCTCTTTTTTTATGCTATAATCCATTTATGATTTTAATTTGGTCTTTAATTATATTAGTTTGTTTTATTCTTTTTTTAATTTCGATGTATTTTTTATTGCAAAAGAAATACAAAAAGTTAAACTTGGATGTTGCAAGGATTGCGATTGCTATTAAAAGAGTGCGTTATGGAGATTTTAATGTCCGTCTTGATAAATTAAATAATAAAAATCTTCAATCAACTATAAATAGCTTGATTGAGTCCATGTATGATCGTGAAATGATGATTAAAGAGTATCAAGCTACTTTATCAAATAAAAATCTTTCATTAGAAGAAGTCTTAAAACAAGAAAAGCAACTTCAAATGTTTAAAGAAGAATTTGCAGCAACATTGACTCATGATATGAAAGTACCTGTTATTGCTGAACTTAATTCTTTAAATTATTTGCTTGAAGGGCGATTTGGAGAATTGAATCAAAAACAAATTGAAATACTCAACTTGATGAAGTCTTCTAATCAAGAGTTAAAAGATTTAATTGAAAATATGCTTGAAACATATAGGTTAGAACAAAAAAAATTAGAGCTTAGTCTGACAGAAAATAATTTTAATGAATTTCTAACCATGGTTATCAAAGAAATGGAACCTATTGCAATTAACACTAAGCATAATATAACTGCTGATTTAAAAGAAACAAATCATGTTGTTCTTAGTTTTGATACTTTTCAAATAAAACGTGTTGTAAAAAATTTATTACAAAATGCACTTTCTTTTAGTCAAAATGCATCAGAAATAACACTAGAAACAAAAAAATATCAAGATAAAATTAAGGTCTTTGTCACAAATAAAGGTATTGGAATTTCGCCAGAAGATTTGGATATGATTTTTCACAAATATTATTCTGGACAATCAAAATTTAGAAAAGCCGGTACAGGTTTAGGATTATATCTTTCTCAACAAATAATGCTTGTGCACAACGGAAAAATTGAAGTTGATTGTTCGAAAGAAGGTTTTACTACATTTGTTTTGACCTTACCTGTAAAGAACTAAATATTTCCAGTTGAACTATTTCTATCATCTTCAAATTGTTTTATATCAATGTGTTCATCTACTTGTTGCATTGATGCATACTTATAGCTTGAGTTTCCTGTATCAATTTCGATATTTACTTCTGTATCTATCATTTCAACTTCATTAGATGGGAATTCTTTAATTTTTCCATCGGCTAGTTTTACAGAAACGTGATTTGTTAAAATGTTAAGTGCACAAACTTTGCCAATGCCTTCAATTGTCATAACACCAGAACCGATAGGAACCATTTCTTTTGCTGTTTCAATGTAATTTTTGTACTCGTAATTTAGACAACACAATAAACGTCCACAAGTTCCAGAAATTTTACTTGGGGTAATTGGCATACTTTGATCGTGTGCTAATTTTATATTTATAGAATCAAATTGGCGTTTAAATGTGCAACAACAAAATGGTCGTCCGCAAAGCCCATTTCCGCAACACAAAGAGGTTTCATCTCTAACGCCTATGTGTTTTAAATCAATTCGAACTCGTTTAAAAACTCTTGTTAAATCTTTCAAAAGATTTCTAAAATCTACACGCTCTGGTGCTGTATAATAAAACGTTACTTTTCTTCTGTCAAAAGTGTATTTGCATTGAATTAAGTTCATTTGTAGGTTGTGCTGTTTAATTAACTCAAGACAATCTTTATACCCTTGCTCATCCATTTTTTTAATTTCTTCGTATACAGCCAAATCTTCACTTGTCATGACTCTTACAAATGGTACTGCTGGTATTTTTTTTCTTACAAGAATACTTTCAACTTGAGGAGGAAGAAGATATGCTTGTGCAACTTCTTCGCCTTTTTCCGTTAAAACTATAACCATATCTCCGTGTTTTACGGAAACGTTCTCTGGTACATCCAGCGGATATTGTTTATTCTTGATTAATTTAACTGCAAACATATGTATATATTAGCATAAATTTACTGTAATGATATATTTTTATATTTTATTTTTTATTTGACGCAATTTTTTTTGATAAAAATACTTTATATATATGTGGTTAGTATTATGGAGTTTTTGTGTATGAATCCAAGGTTAGTAAAATTTGCTGTAGATTTGCAAAATGTTGAAAAAATCGAAGAAAAGAAAGAATCAGTTGAATTTTCTAAAAGTGTTAAATTCTTCAATCTTTTAAAACCAGCAAAAGTTGCTGTTGTTGTAAATCCTATTGACTAATTTATAGGGTAAAATATTTATTTCCTGCTTTAACTTTATCTCTTAATCTTTTTGTTTGAAGGAGTGATGTTAAAGTGCGAAGATTTTCCAAAGCAGCTTGTCTTTCTGCTTCTATTACGGTTAGCTTTTCTAATTTGAGTTCCGAATTTTTAAAAAGGGAATCAAGTACTTTTTTTTCTGAACTTAAAATTTCGGTTATATCGTATAATTTTTTTTTCTTTTTTGTTAATGTTCCGAAATTGTTTTCTATTTGATTTTGCATTTATATATTCCTAATACTCCCTACTAAATTATACGAAAGACAAATTAAAAATTATATATATTTTGTAAATTTCCTACGTATAAATAATTGAAATGTTCTGCAAATTCATTCCAACTTATCGTTTTGCTAAACATTGTATTATGTGGATTAACAATTTCTATGGTTTGTGAATATTGGTCGATATTCTTTATTCCATAGGCGTGTCTTTCATTAAATCTTCGTTGATAATCAACATAACCATTGTATTTACCGTTTGAAGTTGTACACGTTAATACGTAATTATCTAACCCCTTTTGACTTATTTCAGATAATTTCTTATGTATATTGATGTTTTTTATTTTATAAGATTTACTATCAAGCCCTGTTAAATTTTTGAGAGCTACATCTGGATAACCTCCATCATCAAGAACCATATGTAAAGTGCATTCTCCAGGCTCAAAGTTATTTACCATCCTTCCGTATGCACGTTCTATTGCTCTTATTCCTAAATCCCCAGATACACATATTTTATTTGTGCCATTAAGTGATTGTCCATCAAGTTGATCTGGTCTAACAACAATTGGTCCTCGATTTGCGTATAAATTAACTACATAATTTCCATTTCCATCAACATTTACCATGTTCTCAATTAATTGTTGACCTTTAGTTGTTCTTGATAAAGCATATAAATTTGCTAATAAATAACAATCACCGATATTATGTTGACTTAACTTAATATCCGCAACTCCACCATTGAATGCTTTTATTTTATTTTTCGGTATTATTTTTGATGCATTCATTGCATTCAAATCTGTTGCTATAATATCATTACCTATTTTCTCTAGTTGTAAGTGCTCTCTTGAAACATGTGAGTAAAAATCACTTACAGTTAAATCACAAGAACTTCCACGTCCAATTGTAACTTTACCTTTTTTTTCAAGCAAGTTAAGAATATTTGGATTCCTCATATCCAATGAAAAGTGATTACCTAAGTATATTTGGCAATCATTAGGGATTCTTGTTGGAATTCCTTTTTTTAGTTCTGATGTGTCTATTATATAAGAATAGTCATTTTGATAATGTTTTGGTGGAGGTAGTAATTCATTTGGACTTGGCGGTCTCAAAGAAGAATGTTGCTCACAATATTCAAAGTTTGAACCGTTTGTTGAATATAAATCTCTTACTAATACTTGCCCATTGTATGGTTCAAGTGACATATGGTAATAAGATACAAATTTGTTGTCTATTCTTATATCAGAACTTTCACCTCTTCCTACAAGAAGAGCAGTTCCATTTTCTAATGTATTGATGATGTTTTTATATTCATTTAGATGAATTTTTTCTTTATCTGCGCTTATAACTGCATTGAATGGTAATAAATAATATTTCCCCGCTTGAAGAGCTTTTTTCCCTTCGTTTAGCGGGATAGTCTCAACATTTGATTTGAGAATTGTTCCGTTCATTGAATTTAAATCGCAAGCTGTTAATTGCCCATAACGATTCTTTGAAATTCTTAAATGTTTTCGAGACATTGTCTCTGGCATGTTTTCCAGTTTTGTTGCATCTCTGCCAATGACAAAATTTTCACCATTTCTCAGACTTTTTACTTTGTGTTTCAGTTCATCAGAGTTTAAATTGATATAAAAGTTGCTACATTTAAATACAGAATCTTCGTTTATTCTATATTCTTGCATTGGCTGCATTTGTATATCATTGGGTATTATTTGTCCTTTATATGTATTCCCCATTTTGGGAATATATCCAAAAAAAGAAACATTATATTCTTTTTTTGCATTTGAAATATTACCTATGTTTTGTTTTTCTTTTTGTTTAGGCTGTTTTTTGCTAATATTTATTTTTGAATTTATGTTATTAATTTTCATGGTTTTTATTATTTTATAAAACTGTAAAAAAATAAAAATTGCCAATAAAAAAGAGGAACGAATGTTCCTCTTTTATAGATACGAAAATTAGAATTAATATGAATACGAGATTTAAAACTTTTTTTATTAACCAACACCGTTGAATTTTGGTGTAGCTCTGTCGATTGCTTTGCCTTCTGCTTCTTCAACCGCTTCAAGTTG
>JAFQNF010000022.1 GCA_017396025.1 bacterium | reverse complement strand
GGTGCAGTAATTAAGTATGTTGACTTAATTTGTTTATCACCAAATCTTAAGTGAGAAACAGTTACACCAAATGATTTTTTAGAGTCATAAGCAAAGTATGCTTGAGCATCTTTGTCTGTATATTGACCAATAATTTTAATTGAGTTTTTGTTAGCACCAACAGTACCATCAGAACCTAAGCCCCAGAACATACAGTTAGTTGTGCCTTCTGGCTCTGTAACAATTTGTTCTGTAACTTTTAATGATAAGTTAGTAACGTCATCTTCGATACCAACTGTAAAGCCATGGAAGCCATTAGCTTCACCGTGTTTGTAAATAGCAAGAACCATTGATGGAGTAAATTCTTTAGAAGATAAACCATAACGGCCACCAATAACTCTGATGTCTTTACCAGCTAAAGCTGCAACTACATCTAAGTATAATGGTTCACCGATAGAACCTGGTTCTTTTGTTCTATCTAATACGTTGATACGTTTAACTGTTGAAGGTAATGCTTCATTGAAACGTTTAACATCAAATGGTCTATATAATCTAACTTTTACTAAACCATATTTTGTACCACGAGTTGCATTTAAGTATTCGATTGTTTCTTCAATAGTTTCACAACCAGAACCGATAGCAACGATTACATCAGTAGCATCTGGAGCACCAACATAATCACATGGATGATATTGTCTACCAGTTACAGCAGCAACTTTATCCATATATTCTTGAACAATATCAGGAACAGCATCATAGTATTTATTAACTGTTTCACGACCTTGGAAATATACATCAGTATTTTGAGCACCAACTTTACAAATTGGAGCTTCAGGTCTCATAGCTCTAGCTCTAAATTCTTCAATATATTTTGGTTCAACTAAGCTTGCGATTTCTTCATATGAAATTTCTTCAATTTTATGAAGTTCGTGAGAAGTTCTGAAACCATCGAAGAATTGTAAGAAAGGAACTTTTGATTTGTATGTTGCTAAGTGAGCAACTAAAGCCATATCCATTTCTTCTTGAACAGAGTTTGCAGCTAACATAGCATAACCTGTGTTACGGCAACCCATAACGTCTGTGTGGTCACCAAAGATTGCTAATGATTGAGCAGCCAACGCACGTGCTGAAACGTGAATAACGTGTGGAAGCATTTCACCTGCAGCTTTGTGCATAACAGGAATCATTAGTAATAAACCTTGAGAAGCAGTATATGTAGATGTTAAAGCACCTGCTGCTAATGAACCGTGAACAGCACCTGCTGCACCCGCTTCAGATTGCATTTCGGCAACTCTAACTTCTTTGCCCCAAATGTTTTTCTTGTGTTGTGATGCCCATTCATCAACCCATTCTCCCATTGTAGAAGATGGAGTGATAGGGTAAATTGCTGATACTTCGCTTAATGCATACGCAACATGCGCCGCAGCGTAGTTACCATCAACTGTCATAGTTTTCTTTGACATTTGTTTTACGACCTCCGTTTTCTCTCGTAATCTATAAAAATTGTCTTAATACCCAGTTTTTATATATAAAATCGTACTCCAAAGACAATCAAAATTCAAACAAAATTTTGGATAAAAATAAATATAAATTTGAGGTTCTAATTAGGCAACAAATCCATAATTTTCAAGAATTTTTCTTATTTCTTTATCTTCGATAGAAGATAAACCGTTTTCCTTAAGCTGTTTAAGAACAGAAGTTGCTTGTTTAAAACCTTCTTTTAGTTCATCAGTTCCAGCGCGTAGCCACATTTCTTTTCTATATGAATCTACTTTAATTTGTTCTCTTCTAGTTAAAGACTCTTCACCTTCTGCATCTTTAGCAAGCAATGAACATAGATGCCCATCTTTTCTGGCTAAATCAGAACCTATATTCCTAGTTTTTGGACAAAAATGCCAAACTAAAGACATTCTCAAAGAATTGAATCTACTTAACGCATCTTTATTTTGTATTCTACGCTGTTTTACTTCTTCACGATGTTGTTCGGCTTGTTCTTGTTTTAACTTATTAACAACCTCTTGTTCAAACAAAGTAGTTTCAATATATGCTCTATTTTTTTCTAATCTTTTGTCAATATATTTGTACTCATTATCAAAAACAAACATATGTTCAGGAATAATATCAAGTTTTCCATCAGCAATATCATTTAACAAACGTTTTTGAGAGATACCAAGTTGTTTTGCAAGATCTTTATAAGAAGCGATAGCAGGGTTTTTATCCCTAAGTGCAACTAAAACTTTTTTCAATCTTTTATCACTGGAATCAATGCTTGTACGAAACTTAGTTCCTTCTTCTGTCTGAATCTGTTCAATTCTACCAGCCAACTCTCCAGTTTCTACTAATTTTCTAAGAGTAGCAACACTACCAAAGCCAAGACTTGCAAGATATGCTGCTGGAATTTCTTTTTCTGCACAAGGTTTTTCTTCTTCGAATGCATATTTAGAACGAGTTGTTCTTGTTTTAGCCCATTTTGCACTTTCTGCTTCAAGGAGCATAACGGTCTGTTCATCTGAAGTATCAATCAAAACAACATTCTTATGGCGACAATTTATAGAATCACACTTAAAAGACATCTTCTTTATTGGTAAGTGTTCAATAGCGTTCGCAGAAAGAGCATAATTTCTTAGTACATCTGTTTGAAGTTTAAGGTGTCCAGCTCCATCAGAAAGATAAGTAACAACATCTTTATTTTTTTCATCTCTCAAATCAAAGAGTAAAAGTCTGTCATAAAAATAACCACTAAGTTTTATGAAAGAAGGACGTATAACACCAGACTTACAGAAATCACTTATTAAAAGCAATGGGAAATCATCTTGATTAATTGTTTTAAAACAACCAGTAGATTCAAGTTTTTCTACTTTTTCTGAAAAAGAAAGATATGGATCATAATAACAAGCAGATACAGGATCTTCACTAAATTTAGTTAAATATGTTTGTTTAGCTTTTTCTAAAGATTCATTTCTATTTTGTAAATGGGAAATTTTAGAAGAAATAGGTGCCTTAATTTCCCAGAATTTATAAGAAAGTCCCTTTATAAAATCAGCAGAAGTCTTTCCTACAGAATCAAATAGTGCACTTGTTATACATTTACTAACAACAGGGTCAACTTGAACATCATAATTTTGAGAATAAGAATTAATAGCTTTAGATACAGAACGTTCAAAATCAACTTGGGGATCTAAAGCTTCTATATTTTTTCTTTGCTCTTTTCTAAGTTTTTTAGCAACTTCAACTAAATCAAAAGACTCTTGTGAAACAGAACCACTAGTCGTAGATTCAAGATATTCTGGGAAATTCTTTGAAATTAATGAATAAAGCTGTTTATCTCTTTTTTCTGGAGATATTTTTTGTTTTCTTAGTAAAGAATCAATATCACTAAATGCACGTAGCTTTGCAACATCAACTTGATATGTAAGCAATGAATTTTCAATCTGTGTAGAAAATTCTTCATTTTCAATCATAGAAAACGCAAAACTTTCTAGTTCTTCTAATGGTTTTTGCTGTTTTAGCAATTCAGCTATTGAAGAATTATTCTCTGAAATTTCAGAATCAATTTTCGCAACTAATGCTTCTTTTTCTTTTTGGAATTGAGAATTTTGACTATTAGTAACAGTCTGAGCAGATTTCGCACTAAACTCAACTGTATCAGATGCCAAACTACTTTTAAAGCTTATAGGATTATGGCTGAATTTATTTATTTGAAAATTATTATAATTACCCGAAATAAAAGAATTTGTTAGTTTTGAAATATTCATATAAACCTTACGCATTAAGTGATAAGGAATGAAAACTCATCAATATGAAATATTGCCTGTTCTATTAAGGATTATTAATTCATCTACACTCTAATATCAACAACACTAGCGTGTGTTCTTTGCTGAACTTTTTTAACTAGCTTTTTCATTCCTTTTTTGTCCATTTGAAGATGATAGAGATTATCCCCTTGTTTAAACCCACATTTAGAAGTGTAAAAATCTTTTGCTTCATCGGTTGGATATCTTATTTCAAACTTATCTTTCTTATCATGAATACCAATCAATGCCAAAGCAGCTAGTATTGATTGCCCAGAATATTTATAACTTCCATCAGTAACTGTTTCAATAAATTTAACACCGAAATTGTCTTTGTCATTTTTTAAAGAACAAATTCCAATAGTAGAATCATTATTATCTTTTAACACATAAAATGAATGACCGGTAGAAATATCATATTTTTCACGAGCTACTTTTTTGGCTCTCATTTCACTAGATATTGTTGTAGCAAAACTCCAGCCCAAAGGTAAATTTTTAACCTCTTGAATGTCTGCTTCATCTTTACAATCAAATTCATACAGTCTTGCAGGAACAAACTTACGTGTTTCATTATTTCTGACTTTACACGTAGCAACAGGTATTTTCTTTCCAAATGAAATAACAGACACAGATAAATTCCCACTTATTTTCATTTAGATAAAACAAGTAAAAAATTATTTTGCCAAATTATCTTCCGATATTTGGAATAACAGAACGAACATTACCTTCAGCTTTAAAATCTTTAGGATTCATTGTTATTGTTATTCTATCAGCTTCAATTGTTCTACCTTTTGTTTCAATTTTAGAACGACCAACAAATACAGCTTCATTTAATTTACCAGTAGTTTTATCAGCAAATACATTTACTTTTGGACCTGTCGCTACATAATCTTCATATTTTATCTTAGTAGAACCTGAAGCACTAACAATTTTTGCCCTTTTATCATAGGATTGATAATCAGACCACACTTCAATTCGTTTATTATCTTCTGTAATAATATCAGTATAAACATCACCAACAGCAACAGCTTCTTCAGAAGTATTATCATAAGTAAGCTTTGCAGCATGAATTTTGCTTTTGTCTTGTTTTAATTTTGCATTACCGATTAATTGAATTTTTTTAACATCATTATCTTTTGTCAAATCAACAAAAGCTTGATTTGAAAGAGTATCAATATTTTTATAAAGGATATTAACATTCCCAAAAGCTTTCATAACATTAGTTGTTTTGTTATATTGCTGCTTATCGGCAGTAACAATAACCAAAGGTCTATTATTTTCAGTAACAGAAGAAATAGTATTTCCCTCTGCAGTAAATACCTTATCTAAAAGAGAAACTTCTAAAATTTCAGCTTTAATTTCATGCTTTTTACCAGCATTAATCTGATAAGAATAAGCTTTATCTGTAAATTCAACACTATTTACTTTGTTGTTTTTAGGGTCTACCTGAACAACAGCACGAGGACTAACCACGTTAATATCACCAGACTTAACTTTAACATTACCTTCTAGGTAAATTTTATTATCACTATCCACAAATTCTTGTTTATCTGACTCAACAGATAATGAAGCAGCATAGGCAAAACCTGCTGATAATATCAATATAAATAGTGTATTTAAAATCTTATTTTTCATAATATTCCTCAACTCTTACATATAGAACTTAGTTTGCGTTCTACCCTCTATATGGAAATCAGATAAATCTCCTTTTAAAACAGCCTTGCTACCATATATAATAGCTTCTTTTGGTTTTTCGATACGCACATTACCACTTGCAACTATATCCTTATCACGACCAAGATATACTATTCTATCTGTCATAATATTTGTACCATCTTTGTATACAAGCACTACATTTGAATCTAATATAATTTCCTTTTTAGTTGTATGATATGTTCCTCTATCTGCCTTAAAACTAGCCTTTACAGCTTGTTCTTCATAAAAATTACCAATAACATCTTCTAAAAGCACAACTGAGTCATCATCACTGTATCGACCAGATTCAGAGTACAACTCCCACAGTTTTTTTCCATCTTTTGTTTCAGTAACTAAAAGATTTTCAATGTTAGCTTCTTTATTTTTATATGTTTGATCAATAATCTTTTCTTTAAAATTTTTAGTAATCATGCCCGCATATATAAAAGACCAAACGCAAGCAATAAGAACAATTGCAAACAATACAATATATGCTAAATTTTTTTTATTTTTAACTAAATCTTTTAGTGCCATAACTATAAATTATCATATAATTAAAAATAAAATGCAATTGATACAAGGCTTATTTTATAAGATAATTTAAGTATGGATGAAAATATAAAAGAAGAAATATATAAATGTTCTAAATGTGGATTATGCAAAAGCGTATGTCCTGTTTATTTAGCAACAAAAAATGAAATGTTCTCGCCACGAGGAAGATTTATTGTTCTAAATAATTTTTTCGAAAGAAATAAAAAACCTTCAAAAAAATTTTTGAAAAACTTAGATATATGCTTAAACTGCAAACTTTGCAAGGATTTTTGCCCAAGCGACATAGATGCTAGTGAAATTTTTAATAATTTAAAAAAGCCATCAAAATCTCTATACGTGAAATTATTTTTTATATTCAATTTTTCAAGACTTTTTAACTTTTATAAAAAATATAATCCAAAACGAAATAAAAAAAATGAAAGAATACTTTATTTTGAAGGCTGTTACAACAAATATGTTAATTGCGATGATAGAAATGCTTCAATTAAACTAATTGAAAAATTAGGTTTTGAAGTTGAAAAAGTCATATCAGATTGTTGTGGTTACATATATTTATCAAACAATGACAAACAAGCATTAAAGAAAAATGAAGAAAAAATTATTCAAAACTGCAACTCAAATGCTAAATACATAATCTGTTCTTGTGATACTTGTTATGAAACACTATCAACAATATGAAATGAAGAATTTAACAAAAAACTTATAAGATTAGACGAATTTTTGAAAATAAATAATTTCAAAATAAATACAAGTCAAAAAACTTCCTATTTTAAACCCCTAAATAGAAAAGAAAACGGCAATGTGCCAGACAATACAAATACAATAAATCGAAAGGGAGCATGTTCTTTAATGGAAAATTTCTTTGGAATTAAACATCCAAAACTAGCCAAAAAGATTGCTGAAAACATAAAGTATAAAAATGACGAAGAAACTATAACTACCTGCAACATTACAAAATGGGGACTTTCAAAATTATTAAAACAAAAAGTCATTTCATACGCAGAGTACCTAAAAAAAGAAGTTGACTAATAAAATTTAGTTGATATTATAATTACATAAGGTTGAGCCACGTTAGCTCAGTTGGTAGAGCAAGGGACTGAAAATCCCTGTGTCCTTGGTTCGATTCCGAGACGTGGCACCATTTAAAGAGGCTTAAATGCCTCTTTTTTTTATGTCTCGGAATCTCACTACAATTTGCTTCGCAAATTTTGGTTCTCCCCTCTCAAGAAACTTGCCAGTGGCAACTTTCTTTCGGTAGAGTGAAACGTGGCTCATAAACAAATTAATCACATAAAAAAAGAGCTATCGAAAACTCAACAGCTCTTTTTATATTTTACTTATTTACTAGTTTGGGCTTGCAACAAAGATGTTACCTTCTGAAACTTTAACGTTATATTTTGCTTTAAAGTCTTGGAATACATCTTTAGCTTTTGCAGAGTCAAATACCATACCAGAATTTAAATCAGTATTGTCAGCAAAGTCACTCATAACAAACTCTGGAACACCATAGTATTTGTTTTCTGGAGTATTTCCTTTTGTATTATATTCATGAGCTACTTCTTTAACTAATTTTAAGTATGCTTCTGCAGTACCGATATCGTCCCAAACAGCTGGTTTACCACCTTTAGTTTCCAATGGAACTGTGTAAACTTTCATTTGGTTGCCTTCTTCATCAAGCAATTGACCTTCATTAGCTAATCTTACGATTTCTGGCATTACGTGAGCACCTAAACCTGTTTTAGAAGAATCTAAAATACCTTTAGCTGTTAATACTTTCATAGCTTGTGGGCTTAAGAAATAGAAGCCAGGGTTAGCTAAGAATGAATTTCCATCGCTAGGATTTTTAGCTGTTTGAGCTTTTTTGAAAGCAGCCATAGCTTTATCATAATCACCAGGTTGAGTAAAGTCAGTTGGACGTGGTGGTTCAGCTGTATATTTTGGTTTTTCTAAGAATTCTTTAATTTGTAAGTTACCAGCTTGGTCTTCTTCAATACCTAATAAACCAAATGATTTTGCTCTTTCAGAATTTACTGGATAGTAAGGAATTACTAATGCTGCATTTGGAAGAGTTTTTAATGCTTTGTATGTACGAGTAATATCTGCATTAGTAAAGATATCAGCATTTAAGATTACAGTTGGTTTTGTGTTATCGATAATGTCACGTTTTAAACCTTCAGCAATAGCACCACCATCAGTTTTGTATTTAGATACATATCTTACATTATCACCTTCAGCAATTTCGTGTGCTTGGCTTAAGTATTTAACAGAATCTGTTTTATCACCATTGATAATACCAGCAGAAGCTGCTAAGTTTAATGCTGTTGCAATAATACGGTAGTTATCAGATGTAGGCATTTTTGCAGATGGTTTATTTTCATATTCTCTTGTAATATTGAAGAATCTTTCACCGAAACCACCAGCAGGAATTACAACTGTTGGGTCATCAGCTTTAACCATATCATAATAGTCACCTTTTACAGTTTCTTTTGCTAAACCTGATGCCATGTATTTTTCTACAGCACTTAAAGTTCTTTCTTCTTTATTTAATGTTGTAATAGCTGTTCTACCTTTAAATGATACTTTTTTAGATTTTTCACCTGGAACAGGTTGGAATTCACCAATCATTTTAAAATCAAAACCATTACCTTTTAAACGGCTACCTGCTAACATTTTAATAGCTTTACCATCTAAAGATTCATCTTTAACGGTAATTTCAGGCATGAATTTACCTTGTTTATAAGTAACTTTTGGTAATGTTTTTCTAGAACTATCAACTTTACCTACAAAAATAGGATGTCCACTATCATTTGAAATAGTATATGTATCTTTGTCACCTTCAGAAATTTTTACAACATTTAAGCCAGCAGCATTTAAATGTTCTGTGCCTTCTGGTATTTCTGCATATGGCAAATTAACATTTTCTGGAATTGCTAATAAATTATCGATTCTAATTTCTTTTTTACCAATAATAGATTTTTCAAATTGTGTTAACGCACCAAAGCTAACTGTTTGTGCTGTTTTAATACCGTTCATAGCTTGCAGTGCACCAACCATATTAGCACCTGATAAAGTAACGCCTTGTTTTTGAGTAGCTTCAGCATTTGCTTTAGAAGCAGCTTTTTGAGCAGATTGTGCTTTAAAACTTGGATTTACTGCAGAAATTTTAGTAATCATGTGGGATTTCCTTTCAACTTACCCTTTATTTAATGTGAATAAAATCATTTTTAACTCAATGAATTAATGTTCCTAAAGAAAAAACTTTCTTCATTTCACGAAGAAATGAAAATATAATTTACATTTATTAACATATAAGACCATTAGAAATTAAAAAATAATTTAATTTCAAAAAAATACTACCACAAGAAAAAAAATAAAAAAACAAAATTTATGAAAGAAAAAAGGAGGTTTTAAACCTCCTCTTTTCATTTAAACTGCAATTAATTTTTTAACTTCTAAACGTTTAACTTTTCTAGTAGTTGTTCTTGGTAATGGCTCACGAACAATTATTACATTACTTGGACGTTTATACTGTGTTAATTGATTTGATAATAATTTAACATCAGCTTTTATCATTTTTTCAACTTCTTCAGGTGAATGCTGTTTATACAAATCTTCTTTTGGAACTATAACAGCAGTAACTTCTTCAGCACCATCTTTTGCACCAAAAGTTCTCTTTTCACCAAGAACACAAAGTTCAGCTATGTATTCACTTTTTTCTAATACTGCTTCAACTTCTTCTGGGAATACTTTTTTGCCACCTTGAAGAACAATCATATTCTTAATACGACCTGTAATATATATATGGCCATCAGCATCAATTTTTGCAATATCACCTGTATGTAACCAGCCATCAGCATCTAAAACTTCTGCAGTCATCTCTGGTTGATTATGGTAACCCTTCATTACAGATGGACCTCTTAACCATAACTCACCGGTTTCCTCTACAATTTTTGTTTCAAATGTTTTTAATGGACGTCCAACAGACGCTAATACTGAACGTTTATCTGTATTAACTGCAACAACCGGAGATGTTTCTGATAATCCATAGCCTTGATATACTTTAATACCAATTCTTTCAAAGAATTTACCAACTTCAACATCTAAAGGTGCACCACCAGCGATACAGCCCATGAAGTTTCCGCCAAATTTATCATGTATCTTTTTAAATAAAATTTTCTTAACTTCATATGATGGAATAAATTTAGCTAAATGATAGATAAACTTAAACATTAATTGTGCAAACTTAGGTAAGTTTTTGATTTCTTTTTCAATACCAGCTTTTAACAATTTTAAAAACGCTGGAACTACAATCATAAACTCAACTTTTTTATCTCTCATAATACTTGTAATATCTTGAGGTTTTAAGCTTTGAGTGTAATAAACTGAAAAACCAAAATTTAAGAAAGTACAGAAACCAACCGTCATTTCAAACAAATGGTTCATTGGAAGGATAGATAAAACAGTTACTTTTCTATCTTGAAGAATTGCATCCAATGGATCTTTTAATATTTCTAATTGGTTAATGATATTTCTAAATGTAATTTCAACACCCTTTGGAGCACCTGTTGTACCAGATGTATAAATAATAAACATTGTAGATTTAGAGCTTCTTCTTCTCCATTTACCATTATATCTATCTGGTAAATCATAAATGTTCATTACATCTTCATTTTTGGCATGTTCATCAATTACTAATATATATTTAATAGAGTCAATTTCATTTTTTAACCATTTTGCCATTTCTAAAAATTGTTGAGAAACAAGCATAACTGTTGGTTGAGCATCTAAAAGAATAGATTTTAATTCATGCTTTGTTAATTTAATATCTAATGGAACAGTGACAAAACCAGCTAATGCAGAAGCAAATACACAAGCTCCGTACTCTGGTTTTGATTCAGATAAAATAGCCAACCTTTGACCTTTTTTTGTATCAAGGTCATAAATCATGTGTGTAGCAAGTTTTCTTGTTAATAAACCAATTCCTCTGTATGTAAATTCTTTCCAACCAAAGTTACTTCTTACACCAAGTGCAATTCTATCTTCATAAGTAAATGTTTTCTTTTCCATTAACCAGAAAAAATCACGTTCTCTTAATCCCATAATTCCCTCTTTTAATAACCTAATATCTAGACCATATAGTAATTATATTTGTATTTTATAAAAAGTCAAAATTATGAAACTTAGATAATTTTTGTAAAGTTGAAGATAAAATTTATATACAGAAAAAAATATTGCTGATAAAGTTAGGTCTGTTAGTTATGAAGATGGGTGAGAGAGAAAGAGAGGAAGTATGAATTTTAAAAAACTTTCCTGTTTGGTTCTTGGGGCACTATTCTTGATGAATTATTCGGGTTTAGCTGCACTTGCAATCAATGAAGCTCCATCAGCAAGTAAAGCTGTTCAAGCAGCACCGAATGCAAGACCGATTGATTTAGCATTCGTTTTTGATGGTCCTTCGGATAAAAACCAAGCAGTATTAAAAACTTTTCAAACCACAATTTCAAAGTCACTTTTGCCAGATTATAAGGCTCAATTCCCAAAAGAATTAATTTTTACAGGTGACTGGACAGAAGAAGGAGCTGTTAAAGCTTCTAACAAAGCATTAGCTTCAAAAGGTAAAATGGTTATTTCACTTGGCTATATGTCAAGCCAATATCTTGCAAAGAAGAAAAATGCAAACAAATTTGTTGTAACTATTGATGAATATGGATTAAGAGACTTAGGTTCTGATGCATTCTTCAGCCCATTGAAGCAATATGTTAACGACTTTATTTTGTTCAAGAAATTAGTTCCAACACAACACAAAACAGCTATCTTGTTGAACGAAAATTTCTACAAAACTCAAAAAGATTGGAATTCCATAATTAAGAAAAAATTTGCTGAAAAGCAAGTTGACCTTGATTTCGTAGTAATTCCGGTTAGCGACAAAGACATGAAAGCAGCAATCAATAAAATTCCTGATGATGTTGATTCTGTTTATGTAACACCTTTATTTAACTTATCAACTGAACAAAGAAAAGAATTATATTCTTATATCAATGATAAGAAATTGCCATCATTCTCATCAATTGGTGATGAAGACGTTGAACTAGGTGCATTGTTAGGTACATCTACTCCTGATACTGATAGAAAATTAGCAGAAGCTACATCATTCAGTATTCATGGTGTATTACACGGCAACGCTGTTAAGAATGAAAAAATTCCATTCTATGATGATGAAGTAATTTATTACAACTCTGATACAGGCGAATTATTGGGCTACAATGCACCATTAAGATTGTTAAATAACTGTCAAATCATTTCTCACAAAGAAATTCCACAGTATGATTTAACATACATTTTCAACACTATGGAAGAACAAAACTTAGATATTAAAAGAAAGAAATATCTAGTTGATGCTGCAAGACGTGCAACATATAGCGCATACTTAAAGTATCTTCCAACAATCAGAATGGATTTAGGCTATCAAACTTATGATGATCAGTACGCAAAATCATATACTGATGTGCCAACACACGTAGGTCAATTCACTTTTGGTATTGACCAAATGATTTACGCACCAGATCTAGTAACTAACATTATCGTAAAACACAAAAAGCTTAAATTTGATAAAGCTGAAAGAGTTTTAACAGAACAAAGCTTAGGTTTAAACCTTGGTTTCTTATACATTGACACTTTAAACTTTGAAAATATGATTAAAGTTCAAGAAGAATATGTTAAAGAAACTCGTGAAAACTTAGCAATTGCTAGAGTTAGAGAAAAAGCTGGCATGTGCGGAACAGAAGAAGCTCTTCGTTGGGCTGGTCAAGTTAACGAAGCTGAAAAGAAATTGTTAGCTATGAAAGCTGATTATAACAACATCAGAATTGCTATTAACAAAATCTTATTCAAAGATCAAAAGGAAAAATATACATTTAAACCTTTAACAGCTTTAGATCCAGCATTCTTTACATCTGATATCCACGTAATCGACCACGTAAGAACACCAGAAAAACTTGGTCACTTTACAGAAATGTTAGTTAAAGAAGCAATCTACCGTTCACCAGAAACAGTTAAATTAAGAGCTGCTATTGCAATGAAAAAGGCTGAAATGGCAAACTATGCACAAAAATTCATCCTTCCAAATGCAAAATTATCTGTTGACTTCGGTAGCCAATTCGATAGAAACTTACCATATGAACAAGCTGGTAAAGTTTCTCTTCTACAAGCTGCAGGTGCTGGTGGTGTATCTAATGGACAATTTGTATATACAAATCCAAGAGCTATTCCAGAGTCATTGCTAGATAGAACATCTACAAGATTTATGATTGCTGCACAATGGAAGCCAATCGAAGGTGGTTCTAAGATTGCTGAAATTGCTAGATGTAAAGCAGAGTTAAATGAATTAAATACATATTTAACTCAAGTAAACACAGAGATTGAAATGCACGTAAGAGAAACAATCAACAAAGCTATTTCTAAATACTTTATTATTGAAAAATCTTACAAAGCTATGTTTGCTGAAGCTGAAAACTACAAAACAGTTAAAGCTAAATACTTAAGAGGAAAATGTCCAATTACTCAATTAGTTGATGCTCAAGAACTTTATACAAAAGCTAAAGTTGAAGCTATGAACGCTCAAAACGAATTCTTCAAAGAATTAATTTGGGTACAAAGAGCACTTACAAACATCAATTGGACAAAAGCTGATAAGGAAGCTAAAGACTTTATTCAAAAGATTAAAGATGAACTTCCTGCAGAAGCTGACTTTACTCTATAGTAAAAGTTCCAAAAGGAAAGAGCTGGTTTAAAAACCAGCTCTTTTTTTATTAATAAATAATTTAAGTCATTGCGAGGAACAAAGTGACGAAGCAATCTCATGATGAAAAATCATTATAAAAGACTGCCACGCAAACTTTGTTTGCAGCTACACTTAGTTTCGCATACAGGCTCATTGTTGCTCACAATGTTGCGCACATTCGCTTTGTATCGCAGTGACGAATAGTTAGTTCTTTTAATTAAAGATAAAATTACTTTATACATGATACATAGTGATAATACTATTTATGTAAATAAAACAAAAAAGGCTCTGATTAACTCAGAGCCTAGATTTATTACATACCTTTTCTTGCTTTAATTTCAGCAATCTTAGCTTTTATATCTTCACCCGACTGCAATTGAATTCTTCTAATCTCTGCAAACTTTTCACGCATTATAGCGTTTGGATTTGGATTGTTAATATTAGTACCAATAAGCATATCTTTTTGTACTTGAACATCTTCTTCTGCTTTAGTAATAATTGCTAGGACTTCATTAATTTCATCATCTGTAAAACCAATGCCCTTTAAATTTTTAACCAAGGTACCTTTAATACCATCACGCTGTTCCATTATTTCCGCAGTTTTATTTTCTTCAACTAAACCAAGAAATTCACCAATTTTTCTAAAAAATTTCATAAAGTTAGCCCTCTATTTTATATTTACACTATATTTACTTACCCATTCTGCGCCGTACTTACAAATATACAAGAACAACCATTCACGGTATCTTAAATACATCCATAATGGATTTTCATAAGCCTTTGCACATTCTTGTCTACATAATTCAAGAATTTCTCTAAGTTGTGCTTGATTAGAACCACTAGAATCAAAGTTTATATTAGGCGAAAACTCTTCTTCTGC
The DNA here is from genome assembly GCA_017396025.1 of bacterium. Lineage (GTDB taxonomy): Bacteria > Cyanobacteriota > Vampirovibrionia > Gastranaerophilales > Gastranaerophilaceae > Avigastranaerophilus. Next base: position 48,065 of record JAFQNF010000022.1, on the reverse strand, counting down.
AGGGTAAATTTTTGTAATTCCATATTTTTCTGGGTCTTGAGCCAATTTAGCATGTCTACCCATTGTAAAAACACTTCTACCATAAGAATGAATAATATCTTTATTTTTAATAAGCATATCAAGTGTTTGTAATGCATCTTCTCTTGTTTCTGCAGGGAAACCAAAGAATATAAAAGCAAAGTTCCAAATTAAAGCTTCTTTTGAATCTCTTAAAATATCAAATCGTCTATTTAAGTCTATACCTTTATTTATAAGTTGCATTACTTTTTCAGAGCCAGACTCTAAGCCCCACATTATCATTCTTAAACCAGCTTTATGAGCTTTTTTCAATATATCAGAATTAAATGCTGTTTCTAATCTAGCATCACAGAAATATTGAACATCCATATTTTCTGAAATTAACTTATCAGAAAAATCGTTCATATACATAGGCGAAACAGATTCGTCAATAAATTCAAATTTACTAATTCCATATTTTTCTTTGAATTCTTTGAATTCTGAAATTACTTTATCAATACTTTTAACATTGAAGTTTTGACCAAAATCTTGGTCACAGAATGAACATTTACCCCAATAGCAACCACGAGAAGATTGGAACGGAGCAACAATCTCTGGCGCAAAGTATTTTGTTAAATCATAACCATCAAAACACATATTATGCATAGCATCAAGTTTAATTGGCTTCATTTTAGGATTTAATATAACTTCGCCATCTTTTTTATACATAAAGTTTGGAACTTGCTCAATAGCAATTTCGCCATTATAAAACTTAGCAACTTCCAAAACAGGTCCTTCACCTTCTTCAATAGAAATACTATCTGCAAATAGATCAAAAAACTCAGGATGAGCTTTTAATTCTTCTGCAATACGACCAAAGAAGTTTCCACCAATATTAATATGAGCATTGGTTCTTTGCTTTAACATATGTGTCAAGGTTAACCCAGGAACAATTTGGCTTGAGGAATTTATAGAAATTGCAATAAATTCACAATTTTTATCTAAAATTTGTTGAATTTTCTTTTCATAAAAATCAGCAAAAATATTACTTTCTTTGTGCAAAACAAAGAACTTAATACTTTCATAATTAAATTTAAAGAATGGATTTTGAACAGCATCAAAATCTACCCTTGTTGGAGAATATGGCAAAGAAACAATTTCTAAAGCTTTATCTACAACGTTTAATGATTTAATCAACATTATTGGATCGTAAAATCCATCATGTTTAAATGTATTTCTTGCACTATCAATAAATGCAGGAATTTTTTTCGAACTTTCCAACTTTGTTTGAATAAATGTTTTAAGCTTATTATATTTATAGAAAATTATCTTTTCTTGAAGAGTATAATCATGTTCTTTTTTCTTTGGAGAATATATATTAACAATTTCTCTCTGTAATTTTTCAAATTGGATTTGAATTTGAAAAAGGGCATCTTGTATCCTATTTTTATTTAATAAAGAATCATAAAACTCTATATTTAAATCTATAGCACTTGCATTAAATCCCTCAGCTTTCAATTGACCAAGTAATGATGGAACTGCAAAGTGTGGGCTAACAGGAGTCCACTGGGGAGGAAATATTAATAACATTTCTTTTTTATTCATTAGATGCCTTCTTTTCTTTATTTATATTATATCATATACCATAATTTTAAGAAATGTAACATTTGTATATCACTTTTATATAAAAAAGCAATTTTAAAAATAAAAAAAACTTTATTAGTGTAAGAGGATATTATTAGAGGGATAAAAACATGACTATTGGATACTCAGAATTTATTAATCAATTAGAACAAGCAGGTTACAACACAACCAACCTTAACACAGCAAGAGGCGAAGCAGACTTTTCTGATTACGGCAACGCGCTATCACCAGAATTACAAGCAATGATTACAGATAGCTTTGATTGTCCAGAAGACTATGCATTACAAGAACAAATTGCTGCATTATACGGAAACAAAAGTAACTTACATAGAAGTGATTTCTTAGCAGCTTGTAGAGCAGCTGGTTTCGAAGTAAACGTTGAATATGTAAAAAGTAGCTATATTCCAGATAACAAAGCAGATGGACGTTACGACACAGATATTTCAAGCGCACACATCGGTGTATACACAATTTCTGACGGCAAAGGCGGACAAATCACAATCGCAGATGCTAACGGTAACGGCGCATTAGAAATTGAAGAATTATTTATGAACCAAATCTTACAAGGCGTTGCAGTAGATGTTGAAAGCTTAGCAGCAAGCAAAGAAAACGGTGCAGCTTGGACAGGTTCAGCACAAGGACCATCAGGAAATAATAGCTTATTCGGCGACAATACAACAGTAACAGAAACAAAAGCAGAAGAAGCAGAAGAAGAAGTATCACAATCAGACTTTGACTCAGCAGTAGAAGATTACTTAAGCCAAGGTTACTCAATGGAAACAGCAACAGCAAGTGCAGCAGCAGACTTAGATGCAGATGGTATGACATATACAGGTTCTATGGAAGAATTAGCAGCTGAAAATGAAGAACAAGCAACTACTCAAGCAACACAAAAATCTTTCAACACAGCAGTTAATGAATACCTACAACAAGGTAAAACAATGGAAGAAGCTATCGAATTAGCGAAAAAAGACCTAGGCGTAGATATGGATTATACAGGAATCGAACAAGAAGCAGCATAAGACGAAACATAATAACAAAAACAAACGACCGAGAAATCGGTCGTTTTTCGCGTTTAATATATTTATGCTAATACCTTTATTTTTTGTCTCCCAGATAAATACGCAATATGTTCTTTTTTTATAACTTCACCAGGGATTAAAATTGGAATACCTGGAGGATAATCCATTATAAGCTCCATAGAAACACGCGCGAGTGCGTATTTTAATTCAACTTCCTTATACGGTTGATTCCATACCAAAGAGGGAATATATCTAACTCTTGGTTCAACAGGATTAAACACCGGTACGTTTGAATTATCTTCATATGTAATTTTTATATTATTCAAACAAATTTCTGTTAATGCTTTTTCTATCTTTTTTAGTTTAGCTTTTGTTGTTCCCAATCCCATTAAAAGAAGCACAGATTTTTCATTAGCAAGCTCATCTTCAATATTATATTTTTCAAACAAAATATCAGATAATTCAAATCCAGACATATTAGTTACTTTAACCAATAATTTAGTAACATCATTATTATAAGAATAAACTTCTAAATTAGGAATTGATTTAAGCGTGCGAATTAACCTATTAACGTGTTTTACTAAATCAGAAAGTTTTTCTTTTCCTTTTTCAGAATTCAAATAATTAATTGTTCCTTCAATATTAATCAAAAGGGGATAAGAAGGAGATGTAGTTGTAATTAAATTAAGTGATTTTTGAACTTTACTTGCATCAATATCAGTTTCTTTAGAAAGATGTAATAAAGCAGATGGATTAAGAGCCCCAGCTGTTTTATGCAAAGATTGAACAACAATATCCGCACCTTGAATTAAAGATGGTGTTCCTAATGCCTTATGAAAAGTCCACAATGCACCGTGTGCTTCATCAACAAGAAGTTTTACACCATATTTTTTACAAATATGAGATACTCTATAAACATCTGTCATCAACCCTTCATAGGTAGGGTTAGTCATAATAAATAGTTTTATATCTCTATTTCGTTGAAGAGTTTCTTCTATATAATCATAATTAACTGGTTCATAAATACCCCAATCACGGTTATAATGTGGCATAACCCATATTGGAACCGCACCGGTCAAAACAAGTCCATTATACACAGATTTATGACAATTACGAGCAATTAAAACTTTATCGTTCTTATTTAACACTGTTAACATCGCGGCAATAATGCCAGATGTAGAACCATTAGTTAAAAAGAAAGTATTTTTTGCCCCATAAACTTTCGCAGCTTCATCTTGAGTAATTTTAATTATGCCTGTTGGTTTTGCAAGATTATCAAATCCTTCAATTTCCGAGTAATCACAAGTATAAAAACGGCGACCAAGCATTTTTGAACAATCTGGAGCGACAAAGTCACCCTGTCCGTGTGATGGGGTTGTAAATAAAGTTCTGTTGCTTTTCTTAAACTTTTGAATAAATTTAATGATTGACATACAATTATTATAGAATGAAACAATTAAGTAAACAATTTTATTAACTTATATAAATAGGCTAGGGATATGAATTACGAACAAGTAAAGGTTAGAATTGAAGAATTAAGAAAAATCATTGAAGAAAACAATGAAGCATACTATGTTTTTGATGCACCTAAAATTACCGACTTTGAGTATGATGAACTATATAGGGAACTAAAAAAACTTGAAGAAGAATATCCGGAGCTTATAACAGATAATTCACCAACACAAAAAGTTGGTGATAAAGTAGCGCAGGGGTTTAAAGAATTAAAGCACAAATACAGATTATACAGTTTAGATAATTCAAATAATTATGATGACTTAAAGAAATGGTATGAAAGAACAAAAAAAGAATATCCAAATGAACCAGACTTGGACTTAGTTGTAGAACTGAAAATTGATGGACTTTCTTGTGCGCTATCTTACGAAAATGGCGAACTAAAGATTGGCGCAACCAGAGGAAATGGTATTGTTGGAGAGAATATTACACAAAACATCAAAGCAATTAAAACTATTCCTCAAAAACTTTCAAAACCAATCAATTTAGAAGTACGTGGCGAAGTTTATATGCCTGTTTCATCATTCGAAAGACTAAATGAAGAAAACATAGCAAAAGGTCAAAAAGAATTTGCAAACCCAAGAAACGCAGCTGCTGGTTCACTAAGACAATTAGACTCAAATATTACAGCGCAACGTGATTTGCACTTTTTCGCATATACAGCAATTTCTGAAGACAAAGAACTTTTTAAAACGCACTATGATGCATTAAAATTATTAGAAGAACTTGGCTTTGAAACAAACCTCAATTATGCATTAGTTAAAGGCGTTGATCCAATTATTGAAAAATGCGAATATTGGGGACAAGAACGTTTTAACTTAAATTACGCTACAGATGGTATGGTTATAAAAGTAAACGAACTAGCCAAGCAAAATGAATTAGGGTTTACTTCTCGTGCACCGAAATGGGCAACTGCATTCAAGTTTCCACCAGAGGAAGTTTGGACAAAACTAGAAGGTATAGAATTAAGCGTTGGAAAAACAGGCGCAATTACACCTGTTGCTCTTTTAACACCTGTTCAATTAGCGGGTACTATTGTAAAAAGGGCTAGCTTGCACAACTTTGACGAAATTCAACGATTAGGAATAAATATTGGAAATGAAGTTCTTATAAAAAAAGCAGCTGAAATAATACCAAAAGTAATCAGAAAGAAAGAAAACGAAGACTTTGGAACTTATTTAACCCCATCAGAATGTCCGGATTGCCATTCACCTGTAACAAAACCAGATGGTGAAGTTGTTTTATATTGCACAAATACACTTGGTTGCCCTTCACAAATAAAAGGCAGAATAGAATATTGGGCTTCAAAAGAAGCTATGGATATAGACGGCGTTGGAGAATCAATAGTTGAAAAATTATATAATGAAGGACTGATAAAAGACTTCGCGGATTTATACAATCTAACAATTGAAGATTTTATGCAATTGGATTTAATAAAAGAAAAATCTGCAGATAATTTATTTAATGCTATTCAAGCGTCTAAAACACCATCTATGACAAAATTCTTAACAGCCTTAAGTATTAAACATATTGGAAAAGAAACAGCTGACTTAATTGCAAATGAATTTCCAACATTAGAGGCAATTCAAAATGCAACAATTGAAGACTTAATCAAAATTGATGGCATTGGTGATAAAGCAGCAAAAAGCATCGTTGACTTTTTCAATAATGAAAACAACAAGATGATACTTTCAAAATTAGCAGAATATGGTGTTAATCCACAAGGTAGCGCATTTGAAAAAGTTTCAAACATTTTTGAAGGAAAAACTTTTGTAATAACAGGAACCCTATCACAACCTAGAAATATTTTTGAAGAAAAAATTAAGAAATATGGAGGCAAAGTTTCAGGTAGTGTAAGCAAAAAGACCTCTTACGTTTTAGCCGGTGAAAACCCAGGTTCAAAATTTGACAAAGCTTCTGCTTTAGGTGTTATAATACTAACTGAAAGGGATTTTGACGCATTATCCGAGGAAAATAACAATGAAGAAAGAATTTAAAGTAATAACTATAAATGGAATAAGAGGTGCAATTGCAGCTATTTTCATCGTTATGGGATTAATAGCTGGATTCATAGTTTCTCCTGGTTGGGTTTGCATGCAACTTTGGAATCAAGCAATTGAAGAATTTAATTTAGTTGTATCAACAATGAATATTTACCAAGGAATAATGCTTTGGGCAATAATAGCACTATCATTATATGCACTAAATAACAAAAGAGCCTTAATTGGTTTTGGTTCATACAAAGGACTTTCTCCTGAACAAGTAAAAGATATTATGTCCAGAGCAAAAGACTCTGAGGACAAAATACTAAAACAACTTGAAGCAATGGCAAAAGAAAAAATCGAAAAAGAAGAAGTTTCTTTAATGGAAGAAAATATAACAAAAAATGAAGAAACAGATAATGAAAAAGAGAAGGTTGAAGTTTAATGAAAAAAACAATATTAGCGGTAACACTTTTAGTTTTTGGAACATTTAACAATTTTGTAGCTGATGCTGCACAAACCCCTGATATAAAAAAGGAAGCTGGCTATATTTCACTTAATGGAAGCAAAGAAATTGAAGTAGAACCAAATATTGCTAAAATCACATTTGCTGTTGAAAATATAGGCAATGATGCACAAAAAGCAACAACTGAAAACAACACGATATCAAACAATATAATTACAGCATTAAAACAAATAACAAACTCTGAAGATGATGTTATAAAAACAACAAATTTTTCAGTTAGACCTGTTTATTCAACACAAGGTGGAAAAAGAACAATAAAAAACTATACAGCAGTAAATTCTGTAACTGTCGAAACAAAAGATATATTAAAAGTTTCAAAATTAATAGATACGGCAATTTCAAACGGTTCTAACAGAGTTAATGGCTTATCTTATGGTTTTGATGGTGAGAAAAAAGTTTGCACAGATTTATATCCTGAACTAATTAAAGACTTAAAAACGCAAGCCAATGTTTTAGCACTTGCAGCAGGAACATCACTTGATGGGTTAAAACATATGAATGCTTCTTGCAATATGGATAGTTTTGTATCAAATGGAAGATTTTATGCAAAAAATGCTTCGTTTGATGCAACAGTTGGAGAATCCACATCAACACCTGTTGAAGCAGGAAAAGTTAAAATCAGAGTTTATGTTAATGCAGACTTCTACGTAAAATAGGAAAAATCATGAGACCGAAAAAATCAGTAGAAGAAATGCAAGGCTATTTTGTTCCAATGTACGAAAATGATTGGGACATTAAAATCGATAGTAACGAAAACAATTATGGTGCTTCACCTAAAGTATATGAAGCACTAAAAAATTGCAGTATAAAAGATATTAGTTTTTATCCATTTTATGGTGAACTTTCACAAAAAATTGCTAATTTTTATGGTTTCGACATAAATAATATCAAAGTTACAAATGGTGCAGATGAGGCGATTCAAGGAATTATACAAACATACCTTGAAAAAAATGAAACACTATTAACTCTTGATGTTTCTTTTGAAATGCCTGTTGTTTACGCACAAATCCAAGGTGGAAAAATAAAAAGAGTTCCATTCAAAGAAAAATGGGTATTTCCTATAAATGAATTTATAGAAGCTATCACACCAGATGTTAAAATAGTTTATTTAGCTTCACCGAATAACCCAACAGGTAACTTAATTGAAGAAAATGACCTAAAAAGAATTTTAGATAAATCACAAAACAAAGTTGTTCTGATTGACGAAACTTATGCAAATTATTCAGGAACGACATATAAAAAATATGTTAATGAATTTGATAATGTATTTATTACACGCTCATTTTCAAAAGACTTTGCGCTAGCTGGAATGAGATTAGGTTGTGTGATAAGTAATGAAGAAAACATTAAAAACCTTAAAAAAGTAATAAGCCCATTTAGTGTTAATGCATTAGCAATGAAAGCTGGAATTGCGGCATTAGAAGATAATGAATATTTTTTCAAATTACGTGAAGAAATACTTTCATCTAAAGATGAATTAAAAGTATTTTTTGAAGAATTAGGGGCAAAGGTTTATCCTTCATTTGCTAACTTCTTGCTTATAGATTTTGGTAAAAAAGCTGACTTTATTTATAACAAATTAAGAAAAGCTAATATAGCCGTAAAATTATTTAAAAAAGGAAGTTTATTAGAAAATCACTTAAGGATTACTATTCCAACAAAACAAGGCGTTGAAAGAATAAAGGAATTTTTAAAAGTAAAGCCAGCTTTAGTATTTGATATGGACGGCGTTTTAGTTGACGCACGCAAATCATACAGAGTTGCTATTGAAAAAACATACGAAAAATTTGCAGGCAAAAAAGTATCTCAAGAGGAAATCCAAGCTGCAAAAAATCTTGGTGGTTTAAACAACGATTGGGATTTAACTAAATTCTTATTAGAAAAAGAAGGCAGAAATGTTTCATATAACGATATAGTTGATGTATTCCAAGAAATATATTGGAATGACGGAAAAGGCGTTATAAACGATGAAGAACCTCTATTTGATAGAAAAATATTTGAAGAACTATCAAAAGACTATAACATTTCAATTTTTACAGGAAGATTAAGAGCAGAAGCAATGTTTGCATTAGAAAAATTCAATGCAGTTGATTTATTCTTCCCAATTCTAACAACAGATGATATTCCAGAAGGAATGGGAAAACCAAATCCTTACGGATTAAACCTGACAAAAGAAATGACAATAGCAAGTAGCTATACATATTTTGGTGATACATCAGATGATATTCTTGCAGCAAAAAGAGCAGACTACAATGCAATTGGTGTACTTCCACCGCAAGATAAATCACAAGAGCTAATAAACAGCTTGAAATCTAAAGGCGCACAAGCTACACTAAATTCAGTTAATGAAATACAAACAATATTGGAGCAAAAAAATGAGGCAAAGTGCTAAATTAAGAGAAACAAAAGAAACAAAAATCAATGTAAACCTAAACATTGATGGAAACGGTAATTATAAAATAAATACAGGCATAAAGTTTTTTGACCATATGCTTGAACAATTAGCGCATCATGCCGGATTTGACTTAGAAATAGATGTAACATCTCACGATAAAGACAATCACCACGTTGTAGAAGATGTTGCAATTACATTAGGTCAAGCCTTTTTAGAAGCATTAGGCGATAAAAAAGGAATAACTAGATATGGTGAAAAAATTCTTCCAATGGATGAAGCACTTGTTTTAAGTGTTGTTGATATTTCTGGCAGAGTATTTTCCAAAACAGATGTTGTGGTGAAAGATGAAAAAACTTCTGATTTTGAAACAGTTATTCTTCCACATTTCTTTGCAAGCTTTGCACAAGCAGCTTTAATGACAATTCATATAAAAATGCTTGATGGATATGATACACACCACATTATTGAAGCTGTATTTAAGTCTTTTGCAAGAGCATTAAGAATTGCAGTATCTTATGATGTAAACAACAAGGATAAAGTACCTTCAACTAAAGGTGTTTTATAACGTATTTTTTACTTTTATTTTTAAGTTTTAAATTGTTATAAATAATCTTAAAAATACTAGGTTTTTCAAATCTTGATGAATGTTTTTGTATTGCATTATACAATTCAACATCAAGATTTTCTTTTAGGTACTTATTTATATTATATTTACGAAGAATTCTAGTTTTTATAAAAGGGAAACAATTTTCTAACATTTGAATAGGTGCATTTGTAATTGAATCGGATAAATTTGAACTATATAAAGCACTATATGAAAAATCTTTAGAAAAAGTTTTAGTAAAACCAATTTCATAATTTCTAATTATATCCAATTTATCTTTGAACTTAGTTATAGACATTAAAAATGAATCAAATGCAGGCGTATTAAACATTTGCTTTTTCACAAGCAAAAACCAACTTTGCAAATGTGGCTCTTCAACGCCTTTATCTAACCCAAATTTATTTTCATAATAGCCATTAAAATCAGCTTGCATTTTTTCTAACTTTAGCGAAGAAATAGGTCCATAAACGGAATCATTACAAAGCAATAATTCATCCGCATTTTGTAATAAATTATTTTGTTTTGCAATAATATAACCAAATTTATATGAACCCCAATCATACTCCCCATGATGATATGCCTGAACATAATCACATATTGAAGATAATTTTTCAGTTTGTTCTTTTGGCAAATCAGAATCAGAAACAAAAATAATTTTATTAAAATCCTTTTTTAGAGCATTTAAATAATAAATGACATAATCATCTATAATATTATCTTTATCATAATGCGCAAAAATACAAACTCTATTCATAAGATGATTATACAACAAAGCAAAAAAAATCTTTTTTGTTTTTAAACCGAATATGAAAATCTCATTTAACCCAAGTTTTAAATCTAGAAATCAAAGCATAAGAAAAGCTGACGATATACAAAGGACAGCAAGAAACAACTTCCCATACACTAGTCCAACTTATTGTGATGCTTTTTATAAAACTAGCAAAAATTGGACGCCAGAAATTAAAGATAAATATGAAAGAGTAATAACAAGAGCTGACAAGAAATTATCAGCAATCAGAGATTTATCTGCAGAAGCAGCATTTGAAGGAATTACCTTCGACGAAAGAAATCTTAATGCTCCTATTTTTCAGACATTAAGAGGAATAAAATTAATTAAAGTAGCAAACTGCCATGAATGTGCTGCACTAACTATTGCAGCATTAACAGCAAACGGAATATATGATGTAAACAGAGTGAATTTGGAAGCAGAATTTCAATATGTAAATAAAAAAACAGGCGAAGTAGAATACACAGCAAAAGAACCAATTGACCATACAACTGTAGTTGCAAAAATGGGCAAAGATAAAAAAGACGAAGTTGTTGTAGATACTTGGCTGGGTTTTGCAGACAGCACATCTGGTGCTAAAGGTAAATTTAAACAAATACTTTGGGAATCTGATATAAGAGAAAATGCAAGAAAACATCGTTCTTTATTTAGAGTAGAAAAAATGATAAAAGAGAATGTTCTTATAAATCCAGATGAAGATTATGAGCTAAAAACAAGTATTAATTTCAAAAAAGCAGAAGAAACAGCACAAGAAGATATGCGACTAATTGGATATTATGCTAGATGCTGTTTCCCTGAATTAATTAGGAAGCCTCAAAGAACTGACGCCAATAATTAGCAACACTTTCAGGATATTTTTTCAATTCAAACAATAAATAATCTTTAGGACGATAAGGACGACGAAGAAGTTTCATGCGCGCTTCTTTTGGCGTTCTATCAGCTTTTTTCTGATTACACTCTTTACAACAAGCTACAATATTTTCCCATATATCAGGGCCAAGTCTAGATTTTGGAAATACATGATCGAGGGTAAGTTCTGATGCTGGAAATTTCTTACCACAATATTGGCAAACAAATTCATCTCTAACTAAAATATTTTCGCGACAAAAAGGCAGTTCTTTATATTGAACTGCCAAATCATACGTTAATCGAATAACTCTAGGAATTAAATAATTGTCGATATTAATCATACTTTCTAAATCATTAATTTTTCGAGCAATTTCTGCTTTCCCCTTAAGTAAAAGAACCAATGCACGTTTCCACGTACAAATGTTAATGGGCCTATTATGACTATCAAGTAATAATACCTTTTGCATAATTAACTCCTACAATTGTAGTATTCCCGTTTTTAGCGTTTTTTAAACAATTGAGCCATTTGTACAGAGTTGTGCAATAATAAAAATATGCAAAAAATATCATTATTAGAAATATACAAAATATTTTTTATTATAGGCTTTCAGCTTTTAGGTGGCGGATATGTAATACTGCCACTATTGCAAAAATATATAGTTGATGAGCGAAAATGGATAACAGAAGAAGAATTAATAGACTATTTTGCAGTTAGCCAATGTATTCCAGGTATTATAGCTGGAAACATAGCCATTTTTACAGGCTATAAAGCAAGAAAACTACTTGGTTCAATTATGGCTATACTAGGTATTATTACACCCTGTTTTATTTGTATTTTAACTCTGGCTAACTTGTTAACAACAGCAGTAGATAATAAATACGTTCAAGATGCTTTCTGGGGCATAAGAATCTCAGTAATTATACTTATTCTTGTTACGATAAAAGATATGTGGAAAAAAAGCGTAAACTCTAAATTTACTTATACACTTTTCTTTTTGATTTTGGCAGCTTTTATATTTTTACCTGTTTCTCCATCAATAATTATTATTTTATCTGCAATAACAGCGTTAATATATGCAAGAATTAAAGGAGGAAATAATGCTTAAATTATATTTCCTTCTATACTACGAGTTCTTAAAAATTGGTGTTTTTGCAATAGGCGGAGGATACGCTGCACTTCCATTTTTGTACTATGTTCAAGAACAATACAAATGGTTCACAATTGAAGAATTAACAAATATGATTGCTGTATCAAATATTACACCTGGTCCAATAGGAATAAATATGGCAACATATACAGGCTTTACAACAGCAGGTTTTCTTGGTTCATTTATAGCCACAGCAGGAATTGTATCAGCTCCATTTATAATTGTAATAGCAATAATAAAACTATTTGATAAATTTAAAACTTGCAGTTGGATAAGTCACATATTTTTAGGACTAAGACCAGCATCATGCGCGCTATTAACATCTATTGGCATTGATTTAATAATAAAAACAATTACATATACAAGAGCAGAATTTTCTGCGCCATTACAAATAGATTATAAAGCATTAATACTTTTTATCGTTTTAATTATTCCATTTTCATTTATGAAGAAAAATCCTCTACTCGCAATCATTGCAGGAGGAATTGGCGGAATAATTATAAAAAGTATTTAAAAGGCGGTATTTTAACCGCCTTTTTTTATTTCTTCAATTTGTTCTTTTAAATCTTGAATTTCATATTTCATTCTATTCATTTGACAAGTTATAGGGTCAGGAATTCTATTGTGCATTAACTGACCTTGAATTAATAATTTCTGTCTTACAATTCTACCAGGAATACCAACAACAGTAGAATTTTCAGGAACAGAATCAACAACAACACTACCAGCACCGATTCTAGAATTAGAACCAATTTCAATATTTCCAAGAACTTTAGCACCAGACCCAACAACAATATTATCACCTAATGTAGGGTGACGTTTACCATGTTCATTACCAGTACCACCAAGTGTAACACCTTGATATAAAAGAACATCATCACCAATTATAGTCGTTGCACCAATAACAACTCCCATACCATGATCTATAAAAAATCTTCTACCAATTCTTGCAGCTGGATGAATTTCAATGCCAGTAAAGAAACGAGAAATATTAGATATTATTCTTGGGATAAGAGGTATTTTCCAATAATTCAATTTATGCGCAATTCTATGACAAATAAGAGCATGCAATCCCGGATAGCAAAATAAGACCTCTAATATATTTTCAGCAGCTGGGTCTTTTTCATAAATTGTTTTAATGTCTTCTTTTATTATAGAGAATACTTTTTTAATTAATCTCATCATTACCTCGAATTTAAAAACAATTATTGCATAAAAAAACTCCGGTTAACACTCCGGAGTTTTTTAATTAAATTTAAAAACTATACTAATCTAACGTTTGTAGATGTACCTTTTTTAGACATTTCAACTTTGCCTTCTCTAGCTAACCAGCCAAGACCTAATTCAGCGAAGTTACCTTTTAAATCTAATTCTTTTTTCATTTTTGCAACTGTTGTTTCGCCATTTTCATTTAAATAGTTCCAAATTTGTCCAGCTGTTTGTCCGATAGTTTCCATCATTTACCTCTCCTTTTACGTAAGTGCTATTAACATTTCTACCATGTAAATGTATAATCTAAGTATATACTAGATTAATAAGGAAGTAAAGAAAAAAATGAGTCAAGGAAAAGTGTGGAAATACGCTGATAACGTTGATACCGACGTTATCATACCCGCAAGATATTTAAATACAGCATCTCACGAAGAATTAGCAAAACATTGCATGGAAGATATCGATGAAACATTCGCTAAAGAAGTAAAAGAATCAGACATTATTGTTGCTGGAGAAAACTTTGGATGCGGTAGTTCAAGAGAACACGCTCCAATAGCAATAAAAGCATCTGGAATTTCACTTGTAATTGCAAAAAGTTTTGCAAGAATTTTCTACCGTAATGCAATTAATATTGGGTTACCAATTCTTGAACATCCAACATTAAGTGATGAATGTTCGAAAAACGACACGATTGAATTCGATTTAACAAACGGAATAGTAAGAAATTTGACAACAGGGAAACAATATGAGTGTACAAAGTTTCCTGACGAAATTCAAAAACTAGTAAATGCTGGTGGACTAATTAATTACACAAGAGAAAAATTAAACAAATAAAAAAAGAGCCTTAAAAAGGCTCTTTTTTTACTTCATAAATCTTATTCAGCTTCAACTGTTTCAACAACATCCGTTCTAATTGATGCAGATTTAGATGAAGAAATTTGTTTTTCTTTAAATTTGTTCACTTGCCTTGTGATTTTATCTGCTACTAAATCGATACTAGCATACATTGTTTCAGCGCTTTCTTCCGCTTTAACTGAACCAGAAACAAATTTGCAGATAACTTCAGCAGTATGACTTTGAGACACAGAAGGATTTTTGATAACATTTAAAACCACATCAATAGATTGAATTTGGTCATAATGATTCATTACCTTCCCGATTTTTTCTTCTGCATATGCACGAATTGCATCTGTGATTTCAATGTTACGCCCTTTAACTGTAATGCGCATTTAATATGCCTCCATAAACTATCACTTAGATATTATACCCTATTCATGGCAAGTTTTAAACCCATTAAATAATATTTAATTTTGAAAAATAAAAAAAAATGATATAATTTCTACGTAAGAAAAGGAAAATAAAATATGAGTAATTACTCTATTGGTATTGATTTAGGCGGAACAAAAATACTTACTGCAATTGTTGATAAAACAAATGGAGAAGTTATTTCATACATAAAAAAGAAAACAAAAAAAGACAAAGGTGTCGAAAAAATAATCAAAAAGATTATTAATTCAATTAATGAAGTCTTAGAAACAAGCAATAAACAAATTGACGAAATAGATACAATCGGTATTGGTGCAGCAGGTCAAGTAGACAGAGATAATGGAATAATTATAAATGCACCAAATATAGACTGCAGAGAACTAAATATTAAAGAAATATTAGAAAAAGAATTCAATAAACCAGTTTTACTTGGTAATGATGTTGAAATAGCTACAATTGGAGAAATGTATTTTGGTGCAGGAAAAGAAGAAAAAGACTTTGTCTGCATTTTTGTAGGAACAGGTATTGGTTCTGGCATTGTTCAAAATGGAAAGCTAAGATATGGAACAACTGGAACAGCAGGAGAAATCGGACACATTATTGTTGATGTTGGAGGACGTCCTTGCGGTTGTGGTGGTTGTGGATGTTTAGAAGCATATGCGTCAAGACTTGCAATTGAAAAAAGAATTATTGGTGCACTAAAAAAAGGAAGAAAATCTGATATTGAAAATTATTTAGTAGAAGATAAACCAATAAAAACAAGCATGATTAGAAAATCATTAGAAAATAATGATGAGCTAGTAACACAAATAATAAATGAAGCATCAGAATATTTAGCGTCAGGATTAGCTAGTGTAATAAACTTTTATAATCCATCATTGATAATTCTTGGTGGCGGTTTAATGGATGCAGTTGATTATTTTTATAGACACTCAATAGAAATAGCAAAAATAAAATCATTACCAACTCCAGCAGTAAATATACGATTTGCTAAGGCGCAATTAGGGGACTTTTCTGGAGTAATAGGAGCGGCGCTTCTACAGAATTACAGAGAATAAAAGTTATACTTGACTGTCACCTGTATTAATGATAATTTATAGATACAGAGTTGTTTCTGGGCTTGTGGCACTCTGCCGAACAAAAAGATTCAATATCTTTTTGTGAGAGGTAGACTCTGCCGAGAAAAATAATCCAGTGAATTATTTTTTGAGAGGAAGCTCAGATACCGCAAAAAAGACTAAATAAGCATGGGCTTGTGGCGCAGCGGTAGCGCAGGGGACTCATAATCCCTTGGTCGCAGGTTCGAATCCTGCCGGGCCCAAATTTAAAAGAGAGCATTAAGCTCTCTTTTTTTATGGAAGGATGAGAACCCACAAAACAAAGTTTTGTTTGAGGTTCGGCGCGAGTGAGCAGAGGCTGAAAAAAGAAAATGATGAATTTTCTTTTTGAACGCCGTTTAACGCGAACGAGAAAGATATCATATTTTATTGAATAAAATCAATATAATTTGCTAGGTCCAAATTTAAAAGAGAGCATTAAGCTCTCTTTTTCGTTAAAAAAAGAGGAGATTTTATCTCCTCTTTCGATGTTAAACACTAAGTATTGAACTTATTTGTTCTTTCAGAGCAGAACAGTTTTGTTTAGCCTCTTCATCCGTATTTCCTTTAGAATCAACATAAACTCTAATTTTTGGTTCTGTACCACTCTTACGAACAGTTAATTGAGACCCATTAGTAAAATACAGTTTAACACCATCAGAATTACCTTTATATTTAATCATAGTATCTCTATGTTCTTTTGATTTTTCAGCATCAATATAGAATCCAGGAATAAATTCATCATTTTTACCTGTAATAGCATCTTGATATACTTTTTCCATTTTTGCCATTACTGCATCTTTTTTCTCATCACTATCAAATTTAGTAGCCAAAGTAAATGAATCAAAATGCAAATCAAGGTCTGCTTTTACATCATCAAGAATTTGTCCTAAAGGTTTATTTTCTTGAGCCATTAAATCAGCCATAAGCATAATAGCAATAATGCCATCTTTTTCAGGAATATGACCAGCAACAGTTAAGCCACCTGATTCTTCACCAGCAACAACGATATCTTTACCTTGTTCTCTATCAGCAATAATATCTTCTGCTAAGAATTTAAATCCAACAGGAGCAACAACTAGCGGCAAATTATTTGCTTTTGCGTATTCATCAAGCATTGAAGTTGTAACTTGACTTCTTAAAATGCTTCCTTCTTTACCTTTATTGTGATGTAAATGGTACGCAGTTAAGAAAATAACTTCATTTGGAGTTAAAAATCTACCATCTGAGTCAATAACACCAAATCTATCAGCGTCACCATCATTTGCAAGACCAATTTTTAAAGTTGCAGGATCATCAACTACTTTCTTAGCTAATAATGATAAATTACTAGCACTTGGGTCTGGTCCTTCTAAATTTCTACCAGCAGCAGAAATTTCTTCAAAAGGTACATTATGACTCTTCATCAATCTAGGAACAGAATAATCGCCAGTACCAGTTAACGAATCATAATAAATTTTAATACCAGAATCTCTAAGATTATCAAAATCAATTAAATTAGACTCATCAATCAATTTATTGTAATATTCAAAAGGATAAATAGAGCGAGCTTGTTTTGCCCCTTCATTATCACTTAAGTAATAAAATCCTTTATCTGCAACACCTTTTATTTTCTTTGCAACTTTTTGAGTAACATCCGCAGGAGCAATCGCACCATCAGAAGTTACAAGATTAAATCCACCATATTCCCAAGGATTGTGACTAGCAGTCATAAGAATTGTAAGATCAACTTCATCTGCTAAGTTTTCAGCCATAGCAGCAACAATTGGTGTAGCAACAGGTTCTTTTATTGTGTATACATTTACACCAGATCTTTTTAAAACATCTTCAATAATTGGCATAGACTCTCTTGTAGCTTGTCTAGTGTCACCGCCAAGCATAACATATGCATCTTTTCTGCCATTTTGTGCAGCATGCTCTTGTGCATATTGTGCAATACCAGCTGAGAATACTTTCATTAACTCTTCATCAAATAATTCAGAACCATATATAGCTCTATGTCCTGATGTTGAAGTACTTAAGCTATCAGCAGCTTTATAAATCGTTTCAGCATCTTTTTTTACTGGAACTCTTTTTAACGCAGAAAAACTAACACTATCTGCTGGTGTTGATTGTATCATCGGAACCGAAACATTTTTAGACACAACCCCTAATTTTGACACGCCCAATGCATGTCCAATACTCTTAATATTCATTTTACTCTCCTTAACACAAAAAGACGACAAAGGATATAATATTCCAAACAAAATATTTTTGCTAGTTTCGTAGTATATTCTTTATAATATTTAATATTTATAAGTTAGTTATAGCTCATTTAGCTTGCACAAATGCTTATAATCGCAATACTCACATTTTCTATCTTCTAATTTAGGAGGGTTGAAATTAAGCTCTGAAATATTTTTATATGCAAATTCAATCTTATCTTTAATAATTTTATTATCTTCATCTGTTAATTCAACATAGAAATTTGAATCAGGTTCTTCAACAAAAATCAAACCAGCTTTTACAACTTTTGTTTCAGGATTTTGAAGTTCATAAGCATATTTATAAAATCTCAACTGATTTAGATAGTGCTCATAATTTTTTCCATCTGCAATTTGAGATTTAGCTTTAGCACTACCTGTTTTATAATCATAAACCTCAACATCACCATTATCATTTTTTTCAATTCTATCAATAAATCCTTTTAAGAAATTCTCGTTAAAAGGTACAAAATTGAAAGAATATTCTGTAGCAAAAATTCGATTATAAGGAGTTTCTAGCAATTGTTTGTAATACTTATCAATACACTTTACTCCACGATTCATATAATCTTCTCTTGTTTGTTGAGAATCAAATTTTTCACAAGCCAAATTTTTACTAAAAGCAGAAACAACAATAGTTTTATCAGGATATCTGTCATTTAATTTAGCATAATTAACCGCCCATTGTAATGTTCTATGTATTGCACTTCCAAAATGAGCATTAGCACTATCTTTATCTAAGATAGGGATAGATAGCACATTTGAATATAAAAATGCACGCGGACAAGCCAAATAAGAATTTAATGTACTTGGGCTTAATGTGAACTTATCAAGTCTTGCTTTTAATTCATCAGTAAATGCAGAAGAATAATCAAATGGTTGCTTCTTCAACATAATTGCTATTTCATTCAAATATTCATCTTTTTCTAAAGTGTGATTAGTAGTTTCAATAAGTTCTTCATTCTTAATTGGTTCAGCCAAATAAGAAGTCAATTCTTGTGGTCTAGCATCAATAGAGTTTGAATAAGACATTGTCAAAGAATATTTTGCACGAGTTACGCCAACAAATAATAACCTTAACTGTTCAGAATACCGTGCCTGTTCTTCATCCACTCCACTATCATTTTTATCAATAGGAAGTGACATTCCATTATTAACACGTTTGCCCTCCCACTTTTTAGAGATTAAATTTGGCATAAACACAAAATCAAACTCACGGCCTTTAGAACCATGCAAGGTAATTAATTGCACAGCATTTTGAGTATATTCATCTTTATCAATAACAATCGGAATATTACTTTCAAAGGCTGTATCCAAATGAGTAAGAAAATCACCAAGCCAACAACCTCTATTTAAATACATATAAGACTGTGCTTCATCAATAATTTTTTTAATCGCAAAAACATTATCACTCTTATCAATATCACTTTTGATAAAGAAATCAAGAATACCTGTTCTGTTAACAACTTCAACAATCAAATCCTTAACATTCAAAGAAGATTTCATATCCAATAAATAATCAAAAGTTTTAATAAACGTTTTTACTTTTGCTGGATTTTTCCATTGATAATCTTGAGAAATTGCTTCTTTTATATTTGTAATCAAATCATTATGATTTACACGATTTTGCGAAAGAAGATAGGAATAATCTTCGTTATCAAAAGAGAAAGGTTCAGAAAGAAGAAGTCCAAATAATTTATCACCAAAATATTGATGATTAACTAACGCTTTCAAATAGAAATAAACAACTAAAGAAGATTTAATATCAAATATACATTTTGATTCTTTTAGTTGATATTGAATATTTCTTGATTCGAGAAGTGAAGCGAAATTTGAAAGCTCGCCATTTTCTCTAGTTAAAATAGCAATTTTAGATAAATCTTTTTCTTTATCTTTATTTAATGGTAATTTATCAGATTTAATAAGAGCTTCAATGTTATCTATAATAAAATTATTTTCTTGTTTATTGTCAGCAAAACCATGCATTTGAATTTTTTGGTTTAATGTAAGAATTTTTTGGTTTTTAGCAATTAACTTTTTATCAATTTTATGATTTTTAAATTGTTCATTAAATTCTAAACGCGACTTATCTTGAGAAATAATGCTATAACTAAAATCTAGAATATTTTGAGTAGAACGATTATTTTCATTCAAACAAATAACTTTAGTTTGTGGAAATAAATTCAAGAACTTTTCTAAAGTATCTGTTTTTGCACCTTGGAATTCATAAATAATTTGGTCATCATCACCAACAACAAATATATTTTCACTACTAGAACCACGAGCTAAATCGAAAACAATTTTATTTTGTGAATAGTTAGTATCTTGATATTCATCAACTAAAAAATATCTAAAATTAGAACTAACTTTTTTTAAAAGTTCATCATTTGTTTCAAACGAGTTTAAAACAAGGTTAATCATATCGTTAAAATCAATAAAATTATTTTTCTTTAACTCTATATCATATTTTTCATAAATATCCCAAGCTTCAACTGCTTTTTCCATTTTCTTTTTATGGGTTTCAAGAGAATTCAAAAATGTTTTAACAAGCTTTCCTTTTTGTTCACGTTCAGCATATTCAGCCATTAATTCATCAAGTTTACCTTGCCACATAGGGTGAGTTTTCAAATTATTAAAATACTCTTCTTTTGAGATACGACTCGCTTTTATATCATTAACAGAAGATAAAAGTTCAGGAACATAATATAAATAATCACCCCATTTTGTACGATAAGCATTAGGTTTTATTTCATCTAAAACTTTAGCCATAATATTTCTTTTAGTTATTTCATCTGCAAGCGAAACCCCTTCTAAAAGTTCAAATTCATTAGGGAATTGTCTAATAACATCATTACAAAAAGCGTGATAGGTATTAACAGTAACAGCAGCAGCAATTGTTCCTATTTCATTTACAAGACGACCTTTCATTTCATTAGCGGCAGCTTCAGAATATGTCAAACAAAGAATACTAGCGGGTTCAATCCCAACAGAAAGCATATATTTAATACGTTGGATAATAGTAAAAGTTTTTCCCGTTCCAGGTCCGGCCAAAACCATAACTGGACCATCTATAGTTTTAATACATTCTAATTGTTTTGAATTAGGAGTAATCACTTTTATCATATTCTAACCTTTTAATTTATATTTAAACAATAAAACAATACTTATAAACGTAACAACTAGTGCCGTAATTTCTGAAACATTATAACTTAGATTAAATCCAATTTTATTATTTAGAATAAAAGATAATGTTATAAAAATATAAAATGCACCTGGTATAAGAGTTATAAAATAATTTTTTTTATTTTTATAAAGATAAACAGTTGCATATAAAAACGTAGGCACAGCAATAAGTTGGTTAGCGAAATTAAAATATCTCCAAACAAGAGAGAAACTACCATCATTCGTTTTTGCCCAAAGTATAATCCCAATAATTATTAATGATATTGGAACAATAATTAATAATCGATTTTTTATTGAAGATTGGTTTAATTTAAAAGCTTCGCCCAAAATCATTCTCAAACCACGCAGTGCAGTATCACCAGATGTCACAGGGAGAACAACAACTGCAATCGTAACGATAAAAGTCAGAACAGGCAAAACAAAAGCATCAGCAATACTATTTATAACATTAGCAGTTCCAATAATATTTTCAGGAACCAAATTTAACGAATAAACATGCATTGCCCCAGCAGCCCAAATCATAGCAATTAAAGATTCTAAGCACATCATTCCATAAAAAACTTTTCTACCCTCTTTTTCAGTTTTCAAGGTTCTTGAAATAATAGTTGCCTGAGTAGAATGAAATCCGGAAAGCAACCCGCAACTAACAGTCATAAAAAACATAGGCAAAATATGCATTTTTAAAGGATGTTGATTTAAGTTTATAAAATCGAGATTCTGAATTTGAACTCCTTTATAAAAAAATCCAACAAGAACTAATGCAGTACCTGTAAGTAAAAGTAATCCAAAAAATGGATAAAATCTACCAATAATTTTATCAATAGGAAATAAAGTAGCAAGAATATAATACGCAGCTATTAAAAAATATATTGTAAGTACAATTGGGTTAGAAAGAGAAAAATCAGATTGTTTAAAAAATCTTTCTGCCATTAAATCCCCTGCTGTATATACAAAAACAGAAGCCAATAATAATAGCATTACAGAAACAATAACAATAAAGCATCTATAAAAATTATCACCCAAATATTTTTTAATTAACTCTGTAATTTGGGCGCCATTGTTACGGACAGATATCATCCCACTAAAATAATCATGAACGGCACCCATAAAAATACATCCAGTCGGAATTAATATAAAAGCAATTGGACCAAATAATATTCCTTGTATCGCCCCTAAAATTGGCCCCAAACCAGCAATATTCAACAAATGAATAAGCATATTTTTATTATCTGAAAGAGGTATAAAATCGACTCCATCATTTATTCTTTTTGCAGGTGTATTTTCTTCTGTAATTTCAAACTGTGATTCAGTATATTTCGAATAAAAAATATACCCAAACAAAAGAATAAGCAATCCAAAAATAAATGTAGTCATAGTTGCATTATAACACCTGTAAAAATTTTGGTCAGAAGATAAAGTTTTATGATAATATTTAGTAATGACTACTAACAAAGAAAAAAAGATAAAAGCACTTTTTATATTTCCTCCAACTTGGAGTACTTTTTCTATTAGTACAGGTATTCCTCAAATTATGGGGTATCTTATTCAAAATGGATATGAAGATGTTGAAGCACTTGATTTAAATATCAAATTTCACAGATATTATTACAAAAAGTCAAGATTAAAAAAGCTACTAGAAGATATAAGAAAAGAAAAAAACAGACTATTCAAAGATATATATTTTGACAAAACCGGTAAAATAGAAACATACAATGTTAAAAAGTCTATTTTTTACACGTATGATAGCTATTTAAGAAAAATCAAAGATGATAAAATCCTGAAACATGCAATAAATGATTTTTCAGAATTAATTCATAAAAAAGACAAATCACTTAACACTCTCAGTAAATATGCAAATGAAACAATAAAAATCAATGATCTTATTTGTATTTCATTACAAAATAGCATAACCTTTTCTCCTAACCACTATATTACATACTTTAACAATAATTTTGATAAGCCTTTAATTAATTACTACGGCAAAATCATAGAAAAAATTCTAAAAAACGAATATGACTATATAGGATTTTCTGTTAATCATTCTGCCCAAGTAAATACAGCATTTTTACTTTCAAAAATGTTAAAAGAAAAAGGTTATAACGGACATATAAGTTGGGGTGGAACTAGTATTAACGAAGAAATAAACGTAATCAAGAGCTCTCGCAGATTTTTTGAGGAAATTGTAGATTCTGTTATGTTAGGAGCAGGTGAAGTACCAACAAAAGAACTTTTTGAATACATTAAAGGCAAACGTAGAATTGAAGATATATCAAACATTATGTACAAAACAGAAGATAACATAATCGTACAGAATCAAATCAAAAATCAATATATCACGGAATTTATAACACCTTCATACAGAGGATATGATATCAAAGATTACACACTACCAGAAAATGTATTACCGATCAGAACGTCAACAGGATGCTATTGGGGGAAATGTACATTCTGTGATTATAATGTATTAACAAAATACAAATCAAGAACCGCTGATGATGTAATAAATGAAATAAAAACTCTAATAAAAAAACATAAAGTAAATAATTTTTATTTTGTCGATGCTGCTCTGTCACCTAAGTTTCTAGATGAATTTTCACGTAAAATAATAGAAGAAAAACTCGAAATATATTATTTTACAAATTTAAGATTTGAAGAAGTATATACAAAAGAATTTTTACAGAGATTATATGATTCCGGCTTACGTTGTGCCGGATGGGGATTTGAATCCGCATCACCAAGAATCTTAAAATTGATGAACAAAGGAACAAATATAGAAACAACTCAGAAAATATTAATTGACTCACACAATATAGGAATATCAAATCATTTATATTTAATAATTGCGTTTCCGACAGAAACACAAGAAGAATTTAATACTACAATAGACTTCATATACAAAAATAAAGAGCGAATATCATCAATAGCAGAACATTACTTTCACTTAAAAAAAAATTCGTATATATATTCAAACCTATCAAATTTTGGACTGAACGAAAACAGAATAAAGATTGTTGAAGCTCACAAACGAGGGATTAACTCTTTTACTACAAATGATCTAGGTATTAAAATAGATCTCAAGTACTATGAACAAAAAATAGAATTATTAAAAAAAGAAATAGAAAAAAATAATAATTTTTCTGAAGGTTCCTTTGATACGCTTCTCCTTGCAAGCAAGTATATGTCTATAAATAAAGAAAAGAAAAATTTTTGGTCAAAATTGTTTAAATAAAAATTTTAATATTATAATCAATATATGATAAGACAATTTATTCCAATAATTTTACTAACAATATCGAATATATTTATGACATTTGCTTGGTACGGTCATTTAAAATTTAAAAGTACAGCACTATGGATTGTCATACTTGTTAGTTGGCTAATTGCTTTATTAGAATATTGTTTTCAAGTTCCTGCAAATAGAATTGGACACGAGTTTTTCAATGCAGCACAGCTTAAAACAATACAAGAAGTTATAACACTAATAGTATTTAGTATATTTTCAATTCTTTATTTAAAAGAAGAGTTTCGTTGGAACTACTTAGTTGGATTTTTCTTTATAATAATGGCTGTATTTTTTATATTTAAAAAATGGTAATTCCATCGTTTAACACTTTTCTAGTTGGGAATTATATTATAAAATAATTATTATGAATTACAATTTTATAAAAGGAAACTTAAATAGCATAATAAACGGCTTAAGAGTAGATAAATCTGCTCTTGAAGTTTTTATTGCCGGAAAAGAAAAATCTTTTATACTAACCCATAATATTGATGGAATTTCATCACTACTTAGTTTTTTAAATTCAGCTGATAATATTTTTATATTAAATGGATTTATGGGTGCAGGAAAGACCTTTGTTGCAGATTTTCTTCTAGATTTTATTGACGAAGATGTTCTTGTTTTTAAAAATTCATACCAAGAAGCTATAAACGCAGATGATATTCTACTCTCACTATTTAAGGATTTTTCCATTTACCACAACGATAAAAAAATCCAACTACCAAAAGTAGATACAAATATCTTTTCAGAAAAAATTAACACTTACATAAAACATTGCTCAAAACCAATGCTATTTATCTTTGATTCTTTCGAAATAAATATGAGAAGCAAAGATACACAAAAAGATATTCTTGATTTTATTAATTATCTAAGCCATTTCGAAAAAATAAAAATCTTAATTTGTTCAAGAACATTTAAACAAGAAGATTTGATATCCCCAATTGGTTCTACAAGTTTTAATTTAAAATCACTATCAAAAGAGGAAGTATATAGTCTTTTAGAGACAAATAAAATAGATGGTAGCTCATATGAAAAAGATGAGCTTTATAAAGTTTCAAGAGGACATTATTTATTATTAGAATTATCAATTTTAATAATGCAAATAATGGGACTTACCTTAACAAACTTTTCAACAGAATATAAAAAATCAACCAAAAACTTTTTAGAATTCTTAATCTCAAAAGTATTAAGTACAACATCTGATAAATATATAAAATTACTACTATTTTTATCGATAATAAGACACGGTATTTCTATTGAGTTTTTAATAAAACAAGGAATGGCATCAATTGATGATATTAATTTTCTTGTTGAAAAACACGTAATCTCTGAAAAATTTAATAAATACTACCTAAAAGATTACTTGAAAAATGAATTTATAAAAAACTTAAATTTAGAAACAAGAATAAAAGTTCATAAATATATTATTGACTTATATGAGAACGAATTACCATTAAAACCGTTTGAAAGAACTCTTTTCTTATCTCGCCAAACAATGAGACAAGAAATTGCATATCACCACGAAAAAATAAAATCACTAAGTGAAGACTTGGTAAAATCTGGAAAAACAAAGCTTCCAGAAACTCAAGACTTCAACTACTTAAGTTATTCTAGAACAAGTGGATATGATAAAAAAGAAGAAAAGAGAAAAGAAATACAAAAAAAATATACCGAAAAAATAAGAAAAAGAGATAAAAGAAAAAATCCATTTACAAGTGAAGATTCGCTATTACTTAACTCAATTCAAAACGAAGATGCACTATCAAAAGATTTAATGGAAATATCTGAAATACACCATACAGAAATAAATACAGAAGAAATAAATAATGAAACTCTTCTTGAAAATAGTGTGCCAGATTGTTTAGAAGACTACATTGAAATTGCACAAAATTATCAAAGTGCATACAACTATTCAAGTGCAATTTTATACTACAAAAAAGCACTATCATATAAAGCAGATTTATACTATGAAGAAAAAGAACCAATTATATATCTTGAAATGGCTTCTTGCTACAAGAAAATACAAGATGTAGAAGAGGCCACAAGATTATATGAAAAAGTGTATAATCTGTATCTAATTAAAACGCCAGAAAAATCAAACGATATTCTTATAAAAATAGCAAGAATGTACTCTGAATTATATAAATTTGATAAAGCACAAGAATATTATAAAAGAATACTATACTCACCAACCGGTGTTTCATCAGAAATGATAGTAAGAGTATATCTTGATTTGGCAGAAATTGAAGACAATAGTTCTGAAATAGAATCAGCAATAAAATATACTCAAAAAGCATTAACAGAAGCAGAGAAACTAACAGATATTAAATTATTATCAGAATGCTATTTTAAATATGCACTGTTACTTGATGATACTAATAATATAGAAATGGCTTCAAAATACTATTTAAGATGTGTACAAACTGCAAATGATCCAGCAATAAATTCATATATGTCGTCAGCATATGCAAATCTAGCTGAAATCGCAGTAATTAATAAAAATACCACAGCTGCAAAGATGTACTATGATTTATCAATTGAAGCAGATAAAAAACAAAACAATATTGAAGGTCTATATTATTCATATTTAAAATTATCTGCACTTTATAAAAAAGAAAATCCAGAAAAGACTCACGAGATTTTAATGAAAGCACTTTCAGCATCAAAAAGATTTGATGATATAAACTACTCAATTTCCATATACATTGAAATTGGGGATAACTATCTAAATAGTACGGATTACAAACAAGCACTTAAAGCTTATATTTTAGCAAAAAGACTTGTGCCCGAACACAGCACAGAAGATATAATTTCAAAAATTAATATAAGAATTAATAAAATGAAATCATTACTTGGTGAAAAAAAATTCTTAGAACTTGTAGATGAAATAAAGAAAAAAAGATAATGTACAATAACCTTATAAACATTGGATTAGAATTTAGTGAAGAACAAAAAGAAATTTTTAACAGGTACATTTCTTTATTTTTAGAATACAATAACAAAGTTAATTTAATAAGCCAAAACGATTCAAAAGTTTTGTTTGAAAAACATATTTATGACAGTCTGGCTTTGAATTTATTTTTAAAAGACAACAAAACAAAGAAAATTCTCGATATCGGCACTGGTGGTGGTTTCCCATCATTACCATTAGCTCTATTCTACAAAGATATAAACATTACCGCTGTTGATTCAATAAAAAAGAAAATAAATTTTTTAAATTTAGCAAAAAATGAACTTGAAATAAAAAATATAAAACCAATATGTTCAAGAATTGAAGACTTACCAGAAAACATAAAAAATAGTTTTGATATTGTAACAACAAGAGCAATGGCAGACTTAAGAGAAATTTTAGAATACGCAATCCCATATGTAAAAGTAGGAGGATATTTTGTTGCATATAAAGCAATTAAAGCGGAAGAAGAAATTAACAACGCAAAAAATGCATTAAAAACTTTAAACACCGTTCTAGTTGATACAATCGAATATTCTCTACCTATAGAAGAAAATAGAACAAGAGTTCTTTTGATATTCAAAAAAACAAAAGATATCCCATCCTCTTACCCAAGGAAAAACGGACTTGTTAAAAAGAAACCATTATAAGGTTATTTTATTAAACTCTTCAATATCAATATCATTTGAGTTATGAATCATTCCTAAGATTTCAACATCTGTATATCTTTTAAGCTCATCAATGAAATTATTAGTAGCCAAATCAGATGATTGAATAGGAACTTTATTTATAACAATTCCCTTAATATCAATACCAACAGATTTTGCATAATTAATAGTTAAAAGCGTGTGATTTAATCTGCCTAAAAAAGGAACCGTAACGATAATTATTGGAATATTTAATTTTTTAATCAAGTCTGCACAAAGATAATCATCTGTAGCTGGAGCGAGAATTCCACCAGCCCCTTCAACAAGCACAATTTCATTTTCTTTAGAGAAAATCTCAAAATCATATTTAATTTTTTCAATATCAATTTTAACATTAGCAAGTCTCGCAGCTAAAGCAGGAGAAACATCACCCTCAAATATATAAGAACATTTCGTACTAATATCAGATGAAAGTTCTTTAATAGCTTCTAAATCTGGAGCCAAATATCCAGTTGGTGTTTTAATAGCACTAGACTGTAACGGTTTAAATACACCAACAGTTTTTCCTTGTTTTGCGAAAGACAGAGCAAGACCTTTTGTTACATATGTTTTACCTATATCTGTATCAACACCAGTAATAAAATATTGCATTATTTTTCCTCGTTAGGAAGAACTTTATTTAATGCTTTAAAAGCAATATCAGTAAGCTTCTCTATTTCTTTTTCAGTAATTATATATGGAGTAATAAAATAAATACAATTCCACATTGGCCTTAATATCGCGCCTAGTTTTAATCCTTCAAGATATATCTTTTTACCAATACCATCTTCATAACTAAATGGTTCCTTTGTTTGTTTATCTTTAACTAGTTCTATTGCGCATATCATGCCAGTTTGCCTAATATCACCAACATTTTTATGAGAACGAAATTTTTCTATTTCCTTTGAAAATTTAGAAATTTTAGGTTTTAAATATTCCTCAATTTTCATTTCTTCCAGAATTTTTAAGTTTTCAAGTGCAACAGATAAAGCAAGCGGATATGCTGTATAACTATGTCCGTGATAAAAAGTTTTATAACCATCTACATCATCATCATAAAAGGCACTATATATTTCATCAGTGGTTACAGTAACAGACAAAGGCATATAACCAGCAGTGATTCCTTTTGCACAGCAAATAATATCAGGAACAATACCCGCATGTTCATATGCAAAAAGTTTTCCTGTACGATAAAAGCCCATTGCGACTTCATCATCTATTAAAAGGACATTATATTTATCACAAATACTTCGTAATTTTGTAATGTATTCTGCGGGATACATTATCATACCACCGGCCGCTTGAACTAAAGGTTCAATAATAACACCAGCAATATTATTTGCATCCTTTTCTAATATTTTTTCAATAGATAATAAACAATCAATTTTGCAAGTATTTCTTTCACAACCCATAGGACAACGGTAACAATATGGACTTTCTGCCTGTTCAATTTCAAATAAAAGTGGCTTATATAGCTTATGATACATATCAACACCACCAACAGAAACAGCCCCAAGAGTATCACCGTGATAAGAGTTTTTAAGAGCAACGAATTTTCTTTTTTGAGGATTTCCCTTTAAAACGTGGTACTGATATGCCATTTTTAAAGCAACTTCAACAGCGGTTGAACCATTGTCAGAAAAGAAAACTTTTGTAAGTTTATTATTCATTAAAGAAACAAGCTTTTTAGAAAATTCGATAACTGGTTCATGAGAAAAACCACCAAAAATCACATGCTCAATTTTTTTAAGTTGTTTAGTTATTGTTTTATTAATTCTTTTATTTGAATGACCTAAAGTGTTAACCCACCATGATGAAACTGCATCAATATACTTGTTGCCATCAATATCCTCCAAATATATTCCTTTGCCTTTTTTAATAATAATTGGTTTATTTTCGTCCTTTTCTAACGATTTCATTTGTGTAAACGGACGCCAAATAT
The DNA here is from genome assembly GCA_017396025.1 of bacterium. Lineage (GTDB taxonomy): Bacteria > Cyanobacteriota > Vampirovibrionia > Gastranaerophilales > Gastranaerophilaceae > Avigastranaerophilus. The sequence continues at coordinate 17,740 of JAFQNF010000022.1, read as the reverse complement.
ATTTTAAATCATCCTCTAAAAGTTGTTTCTTGTTCATAACTAAAGTCCTTATAAAACTATTATATTACGAAGAAAAAGATGAGATAAATTAACATTTCTTAATTAGAATAACAATTTATTATATTGAGATTACTTACAAATAGCGTAAGGTAAAATATGAAAATAGCAGCTGTTAACACAATAACTAATAACATAAATGTAGCAAGAGTACCAAAACAAACACTCAAAAATTGTGATGCAAAAATACAGACACAAAAAACATACACGAGCGAAAATATAAGAGCAAACTTTGCACCTATTACATTCAAAGGGAATATTCCAGAAATAAGAAGCGCATTTATTATTACGAAAGAAGAAAATGACTTACCATTAATGCAAACAAAAGTTAATGGTTCATATATTGTAGATTTTGACTCTCAAACAGAAGTAATTTATGGGATTGATGCACTTAATTATTTAAGAGAAAAAAGTGAATTTTCATATGATACTCAAATAATAATCCCAAAAAAATGTGAAGGCGAATACATTACAAAAGAAAAAACTGTCCCACTAAAAGAGAATTCTGCAGTAATGATAAACGGTGGTACTAATGCAAAAGTAAGAATTAAAAAAGGTTTTCCAATGATAATCGTTTCAAAAAAAGATTATGATTGGTATGAAAGATATACAAAACATGCGCAAACAGAATCAATAAAAGCAAAATTTGGTGAATTAGAATACCATAATTCGCATTTGTACAATGGAGATTTTTCTCCAAATATGTTTCTAGGTTCAAAATTCACATCAGAAAGTTATTTAAATTCACTAGGAATAAACAAATGGCAATCAAAAAACTACTTAGTATACGACCTAGCAAACAAAAGAGATTTAATGTCTGATGAAGATAGAGCTGAATTTGATAAATCAAAATCACTATTAGATAAATTATTTAACAAAGGATTTATCAGTCAAAAACAAGATGGTTACATAAGATTTAATACTTTCTATAATCCTACATATCAAAGAGAATTAATGAAAAAAGAAGGTTTTTCAGATGACGAAATAAATATAACAATGCCAATTTTTGAACAAACAAGAATGGTTCACGGTGATTCAAGATTTTGTCGTAAAGGAAATGCAAACAACTTTACAGCTGAAGAAGTAGAAAAATTAAAAAAATGCGGAATCCTTCACGACAATAAAAAACAGACAGAAAATATTTTTTGGAAAGAAACATTTGCGTCAGAAGAAAATCTAAGAGAAAGACTTTCGAATGAAGGTTTTTCACAAGAAGAACAATCTCACATAATTGAAGTTTGGAGAAATATAAATAATAGTGGTTATGACATTAGCGGTCTAAAATTTATAGATAAAAATGCTGCCGTATACAATTTAAATGACAAATTAAACAATTGGACACTAGAAAAAACAAATTGGGTAACAAACTCAACTGCGCTAACAAATGAAAGCGGAAAAACACCGTTTATTGGGACTTCATTGGTTCAAACTGATGAAGAGAGAGTTTTTGCAATGGATGAACTAAGAAAAGGTGAAAAATTACATAAACATCCAAATAATGCAGAAAAAAGACAAACAGAAATTTATATGATTACAAGCGGTGCCGCAGCACTAGTTGTAGTAAGAAATGGCAAACCAGAAGTAAAAATTTTAAAAGAAGGCGATTTAGCTGTTATAGATGCAGGAGTTGAACATTGTATCAATTCTGTACTTGGAGAATATGAACAAATAGTTGTACAAGTTCCATCAGCATTTCAATACGGTTTTGATTTCAAACGTGAAACACCTGAGCCAGAAGGATATAGTAAAGAAGCTTTTACAAAAGAAGCACAATTTGCTCTAAGAGAATCAAGAAAGATGAACTTAATTTAAGACATTATTTCTTTAAAGAAAATTCTTAAATCATCTTGATTTGGTACATTTTCGATATATTTTTCAATCAAAATATTTTTTACATTTTGAATGATTTTTTCTTTACGTTTCGTCTTTCTAGTAACAACAGGATAATTTTCATCAATAAAGGAAAATAGTTGTTCCAAAGGAGTTTGGATAAAACTTTTAACTTGAACTTTAAGTTTGTCATCACTTATCTGTTCTAAAGTACATTTACCACTTAAAACAGAAACTAAAGTATCAACAAGCAAAGAATTATCCTTAAAGCTTTTATCATGTGCTTTAACGGTTTGCAAAAGCTCTATTGTTTTTTTCACATCGCCTTTTTCCAAATATGCAACTGCTGCAATGAATAGATTTGGAATTTTAGGAACAAAATAGTAACTAAAATCATAATACAAAGAAGGAGAAATCATTATTGAAGAAATTATTTCATCAGCAGTAATGGCAATTTCAGGATATTTTTTACTCAAATAATTTTTAAATTTATATTCACAATAGTTTTTATATATATATTTATCAGCATTTACCTGCAATTCTGACACTTCTGGAATTTCAATAATAAAAGAATTATGACCTAAAAAACTCATATTTCTAACATATAAATTTGAAGACAAATTCTTAGATAAATTTACCATTTCTTTTAATAGCAATCTGTTGTTCTTACAAAGATTTCTAGAAAAGAAATTTTTATTTAATGAAAAACTAGAAGAATCTGAAATTAATTTTTCAAAAATCGGATGACTTAAATCTAGAAAACTTAGTTTACCCCTTGTAACTAATTGTTCTTTATAAATATTTTCGTCAAAAGACTCAATGGTGTTTTCAATCACAGTACTAATAGAGTCATCAAGATTTTCAACACTATAACCTTGAAGAAATTCTGTAAAAGCTCTTTCAACTGCAATTGGAAAATCGGGATGAGCCCCAAATTGAAAAGAAAATCTATTATTTTTTTTGTCGATAAATAATACCATTAGAACTGGAATTTTTTTATCAAGTGATGCATCTTTAACAATTACATCATAATTATTATTTTTAAGATAAGAAATTATTCTATCTAGCTCAATATACTTTTTATAATATTTTTCTGGAATAGTTGGTAATGAATACTCATTTAAAATAACTTGTTTTGTTGAATATCTTTCAAATATTTCAGATATTCCTTGAACCAAAGTTTCTTCATATGTATTACCAGCAGCCATACCATTAGTATGGTTTTTCATCAATACAAATTTTAAAGGTAAATATGTAATTTTATCATTTAAAACATCATAAAATGGAACAAAAGAAAGCTTATGATTTTCTTTTGTATAATTAGGATTACTAGATGTTTGAGATAGCAATATCAAATTTTTTTTAAGTGTTTTAGTAGAAATACTTTGTTCAGATATAACTGAAGAAAACGTCCTTTTTATATACTCAATTTCTTCATCTGATAAAGACTCTATTTCTTTAAAAATTTCATCGGGAGAGTATTGGAAATCATCATTTCTAAGTGGAATAAGAGCTAAACATTGAAGCCTTTCTGTAAGTTCAGAATATGCGCTACAAAGAGCGGCATCAATATTTTTACCTTTTCCATTAGCACCCAACGATGTACCTTCAATATTTAAACGAAGAGAACAAGGTGCATTTTTATTTTTTTTAGATTGAACGAAAATATACTCAGTAAGTTCTATCCCGAGAGAAAAATACAAAGCTCTAAGCTTTTCCAATGTGAGAGAAAGGCCTAAATCTTTTTTTATACTATAACTTTTTTTAAAAAAATCAAACATCAGCTTAAATAAAATGGCGTGCCTGGAGGGATTCGAACCCCCGACCTTTTGGTTCGTAGCCAAACACTCTATCCAGCTGAGCTACAGGCACAAGGCTATATATATAATACAACATAAATTTTTATTATCAAGTATAAATTTAGGCAAAAAAAAAGCTGCACTGCAGCTAATACTTAATAATCTTGGGAGGAGATTTGGGGATTTGTTACAACTATAATAATTCAGTTGAGCAAAAATGTTTACAGCTTTCGTTATAATTTTAATAAAAATTTACATTGTATTGATTTTATTTTTCTTTTTATTTGTGGAAAATTTTCTCTTTTTTTCATAAAATCATGTAAGAGGTGGAAGCATGTTAAACAGTATCTATATTTTTATTTTAGCTATATTTTTTATCTATATTGCAATATTTACTATATATTTTACAGTTATTGTCGCAGCTAGTTTTATAAAATTAAAACCAAAGAAAAATGCTGAACAAAGAAAAGAATATAAAAATCTCATTGTTATAATTTATTCTCACAACAATGAAAAAACCATTGTAAATCTTTTAGAACAATTAAATAAACAAGATTATCCAAAAGGAAACTACCAAACACATATAATTTTAGATAACTGTAGTGACGATTCTTCTAACAAGTTAGAATTTGTTGGTGGGGCAAAATTATGGAGATTAACAGATGATACACCTTTAGGTAGAGATAAAGCAATATCTTGGTTATTAGAAAATCTGATGTCTTTCAAAAGAGTTGATGGTTATGTTTTCTTAAACGCAGATAGAATTGTAAGAAACGACTTCTTATTCAATGTAAATGAAGCACTACAAGATAATGCTGTTGTCGTTGGTTCAACAAATATCTTTTTAGAAGATGCGGATTATTACGAAAAAGTTTGGTCAAACGTTAATGAATATAATTCTAACATTATGAGAATCGGCCGTTCAAAACTTGGCTTAGCTGTTCCAATTGATTCAGATGTTATGGCTATAAAACATGAAGTATTAGAGAAAATACAATGTATAGATTTTAAAGATGCAAATTCAGAATTAAAATATTCATTTTTACTAACTAGCGTTGGATATACGCCAAAGTTTGTACCAGAAATCAAAACCTACGTTTCATCTATTGATTATGAATTAAGACGCCCAGATTTTGGATTTAAAATGTCTTTATTTGCTCATTGTCTAAACTTAAGAGCAATAACAAATTTTAAATTTGCAGAGTTCTTATTTTCTTTATTTAAGCCAAATCCAATTTTATTGATAGCAATGCTTGTATTAGTTGGAACATACTCTTTTAAATACTATTTTGTATTTGATTTTCCTTGGGCAGTATTCCTAGCTGTTGTTTTAGCTGTAGCGTTTGGGGCCTCAGTATACAAATCACAGTTATACGTAAAACCACTGTTATATTTATGTTCTTGCCCTTTCTACACTCTTTCTGAAACAATTTGCGAAAACAAATTAATGAAGAAAATATTTAAATTTGAAAAAAGACAAGAAAAAACAAATATTGAAAAAATAACGGTGCCTGTAAATGTAACAAACGGAAGAAATGTTTTCCCTTGTTCAATAGACCTAATTTCTGAAGGCGGATTTAAAAAAGCTGTATTCCGTTATAAAAATAAAAAACAAGAAACAGCTCAAAGCTATGTTAGAATGTGCGATGCAGTAAAAAATATTTCTGACACATTGGCTCAACACGGTTTTAGAATTAAAATTTGTCAATCTTGTGCATATTTTTCTCCAAAAATTGACGGCACAAACAATATGGTAAAAGGCTTCTGCAACAAAAAGGCAGTAGATGACCAGAATTGTAGTGAACTACCAGAAACTTTATTATGGTCGTCTTGTGAATATTTTATTCCAGAAGAAGTAAATAAGGTTATTGATATTTCTGATTACGTGAAGAATAGATAAAATATTTCGAAATGTTAACAAAAATACTCCAAATACTTAAGTATTAATGAAAAATGCCGATAATATCATTAGTATTATTGTAAGAACCGGAGAAAACAGATGGGATTATCATCTTCACAAGGCAGATTATTGATGTTAACCTCAAGACTGAGTGATTTACAGTTGCAAGAAGTTATGGTAGGGCAACGTCAAATGGAGCTTGCTTGGCAATCAGAGGAGGCCGCAAAAGTTTATAATGCAGCAATGAGCAATTTTAAACTTACAATTAAATTGCCAGATGCTACTGAAGATAGTACATTTAGACGTGAAGATTTGACATATACAAATATGACTTCAATGGGATATCTAGTTTCAAACCCAGAAGGTGCTATTTATCTTGAAAAAGAAGAGTATGAACTAACTGGTGAGGAAATGGTTTCAATTCTTCAAGCACAAATAGCAGAAACAGAAGATGAAGATGAAAAAACTGCTTTGCAAGCAAAACTTGCTGAAGTAACTCAAAAGAATACAGAAGCAGCTGCAAATGGTACCACATATACAGAAACAGCATATAGATGGAAAGTACCAACAGATGGTGATGGAAAACCTTTACTTACATATTCTGGAGATACTGCAACCATAAATGGAAAAGAATATCCTATTGAAGACGGAAGCAGTTTCTTAAACAACAAAAATATATTACAAAATCTAATTATGAATGGTATGGTTTTTGTAAATAATACACATACTGACGATGTTGGTATGACAATGGATTTATTACAATCAGATAAATACATTGAATACGTATTAGACACATCAGATGATGCAGAAGCTGAAAGTAAGTATCAATACGAAATGGCGAGCATCAAACGAAAAGAAAACCAACTTGATTTAGAATTAGATCAATTAGAAACTCAACACAACGCTGTTATTAAGGAAATAGACTCGGTAAAAGAAGTTATTAAGAACAACGTTGATAGAACATTTAAATTATTCTCAAACGGTTAAAATAATACTATAAACAGACTTTAAAAGTCTGTTTTTCTTTTATTACAATTTGTTAAAAAAGAAAACCTATCACCGAAGAAAAAGCAATTCTAAATTTTATTTGTTTTAATTATTATATAAGGGTAGGTTTATGACAAATTTAATTAATTCTGTTAGTAATAGATATCAAGTTTCAAATGCTGGCATTAAACAAGAAGACATGCAAGCTACACTTGCTAAATCAAAACAAGCAGTAAGTGATAATTTCGAAAGCACAACAGCAGGTAAAGCGGTCACTGGAGCAACATCAGACCCAAAAGTAATGCAAAATACAATGTTAATCCTACCTGGTTTAGCATTACTTGATAAAGCAGTTGAAAAAGGAATATCAGGAAAAGGTGGAGAAGGCATTTTAGGAAGCATCGCAAAATTTGGCGATAAAATTTCTAATGCATTTCATTTAGATAAAATAATATCACATGAAAATTCTGGCAATTTTACAAAATGGATTAAACAAAATCCTTTTACAAAATACTTTACCCAAGACTACCAAGCAATTCCAAAATCAAGTATGGCTAAAACTAGAAGTATGAGCCAAGAATTTTTTAGCCAACTACCAAGCGAAATTTCATCATTAGTTACTACACTAAATGCAGATGAAGCAGTAGCAGAAGCAATAAGAAGCAATGCAATAACTCTATCTCCAGAATCAAAAAAGATTTTCACACAAATAGCAGATGGAGCAGATGATGTTTTTGCTAACTTATCAAAAGAAAAAGTAATGTCTTTTGCTGATGAATTAGTAACTTCTGGTTTAGATATTACAGGCAAAGTTGCAGGATTAAGAAACAAAGTTAATGCAGCAGATTTAAATTTAAAATCTGGAAAAACATTATTTGGCAAATTATTTGCAAAAGGTTCACTAAAAGCGAAAAATATTTTAACTTTTGGTGGTGGTTTAATAAGCTTAGCTTTCACCGCAAATGCTATTGCTCAAACAGTAAAAGAAACAAAAGAAGCACCAAAAGGCGAGAAATTAAGTACATTCATGCATGTTCTTTCTGAACAATACTTAGGTATGATTTTATTCCAACCAAGTATTAGTATGTTATACAAAGCTGGTGGTAATAAATATAGAGGTATGACACCAGAAGGAAGAAAAGCATTAGCCGAACTTGTTACAAAAGCAAACACAAGTGTTGATGCAATAAAAATTTCACAATTACAACAAAAGTTATTACAAAAAGGTGCTGATGTAGCAGCTGTGAAATCAATGACTGGTAAAAGTTTAGCAGAGGCTAAGAAAATTGCAACAGCATTGAATGGTGGCGGATTATTAGCAAAAGTATTTAAATTCATAAAATCACCAGTTGCCACAATTAGTAAATTGTTTGCACCTAAAGGTGAAATAAGTGCACAAGCAAAAGACGCAATTCAAGAAATTGCTGAACAAGCGGCAAAAAATTTGCCAACTATAAAAGAAGGTGCAAAAGTTGCTAACCTACAAAAAGAACTTCTGTTAAAAGGTGTTGATAAATCAAAAGTTGCAGAACTTACAGGAAAAGGAATAAAAGAAGCAAAACAACTAGCTAAAGGATTAGGAAAAGAAGGTGCAAAACTTAAATTCTGGGAAAAACCTTTAAAATTCTTAGGTAAACTTTTAGATACAGGCTTAGATACAATTAAAAGTCCAACACAAACAGGTAAAATTGGTAATAAAATAAAAGGATTTGCTGGTGGTTTTGCTAGATTTGCCCTAATTATGTTTGTAATCCAACCATTTATTCAAAAACCAATTACAAAATTGATAAATAAAATTTTTGGAGAACCAAAAACATACTTAGCAAAACAAAAAGCAGCTTCTGGAGAAACACCAGAACAACAAGTTCAACAACCACAAGTAGCTTCTTCAGCTCCGACAGCACGAACAAATACAAACAGTACAAATTTATTAGAGCAATGGGGTGCATCTTTACCAAAAACCAATACAACAATTTCTGCAGCACCGATTGATCAACAAAATACAGTACCAAGTCAAACAGTTTCAATTACAAATAACGTTACGCCCCAACAAGAAATTCCAGCATTAAATATCTTCAAGAAAAAAGAAGAAAGATATATTCCTTCAATTAATGTTCAATATGAAGAAAACAATAAAGAAATAGATGCTTATGTTGAACAAATTTTGAAGTCGACAGATTCTGTTATGAAAGAAGCAAAAAAACTTTTATAATTAACAAAAAATATAATAAATGATAATATTGAGATATGTTGATTCCTTACATATCTCAATATCTTGAATATTTAGAAATAGAAAGAGGACTTGCTGAGAACACAATCTTAGCGTATCGTTCAGACTTGTATTCTTTAAACGAATTTTTTATAGAAAATAATATACTTGGAATAGATGAAATAACAAGAATTAAACTAAATTTATATATTAAAAATTTATATGATAAAAAATACACGCCAAGAAGCATTGCAAGAGAAATTGCAACAATTAAGGGCTTCTTTAAATGGCTTGATATAAATGAAATGATAGGACATAACCCATCACTTGCGATTGAACAACCCAAATTACCAAAAAGACTCCCAAAAGTTTTAACAATGAAAGAAATTAATAGTCTATTGGAAAAAGATATGACAAAACTTGATAAAGCTATACTTGAATTGTTATACGCCGGAGGCTTAAGAGTTAGTGAATTAACAAATATTCAGGTACAAAATATAGACCTAAACGCAAAATTTTTAAGATGTATAGGAAAAGGCTCAAAAGAAAGAATTGTCCCAATAGGAAAAAAAGCTTGTAATGCGGTTTCAAGCTATCTAAAAGAAAGAAATTACATAATACAAAAATACAATTTGAAGACAAAATTTTGCTTTATAAAAGAAAATGGGCAAAAAATAACAAGACAAGATGTATACCTTTTTATTAACAATTTGGGGAAAAATCTTAATAAAGATATTTCACCACACACTATAAGGCACTCTTTCGCAACGCACTTACTTGAAAATGGTGCAGATTTAAGAGTTGTACAAGAGCTTCTAGGGCACAGTGATGTGTCGACAACACAGTTATATACACACATTAGTAAAAAACGTTTAAAAGATATCTATTTTTCAATTAACAAATAGAAACAATTTAAAAAATACTAGCAAATTTTATATTTACAAGACTTAAAGCATATAAATATGAAGAAGTAAGGGTTTGTATGAATATTACACAAGTTAGTAATTCTTTCAATAATAAATTAAATAACAATCAATCTTTTAAAGGGTTATGGGGAAAAAGTAGCTTAGTAAGCGATGAAGATCCAGGAATGGGTGTATTCACAAATAGAGAAACAAGATACTATCACCCTTTTGCTGATGAATCACACGAAGAAGTTTTATCAACAATGACAAGAAATTCAGATGCATATATTAACACTGAAGAATGTACTTATATTATTAAAGAATGCAAACTTTGTGCTCCACTTAGTTTTACAAAAACAGATTATGAAAAATATAAAATAGCACATTCATTTACAACATTAACTGATAGTATAAAAAGAATTCACGAAGAAGTAAAAGATAAATACACTAATTGTGAACGTGACAAACAAAACTCAGCAGTAAATGATGTTGTAGGTTCTAGACTTTCTGCAAATATTTAGTTTTCACTACAATAACATTGCAGCCATACACGCTGATATATATGATGTTAGTGTACCTGCAATAAGCGCTCTTATACCCATTCTAGCTAGGTTCTTTCTTTGATTTGGAGCTATTTCTCCAATACCTGAAATTTGAATTGCAACAGAAGAGAAATTAGCGAAACCAGATAAAGCAAATGTAGCAATAATAAAGCTCTTTTCAGATATCAAACTCTTTATTGAAAGTAAATCAGTGAATGCGATAGCTTCATTTAATACAAATTTTGTACCTAATAAAGAACCAACTTGCATTACTTCATTCATTGGAATACCCATAAGAATAGCAAATACAGAAAATAATTTACCAAAAATCATTTTAATTGATAAATTTTCAACATCTAAACCAATAAATGAAAGATTTAAATGAAGAACATTGTGAGCAAAAACACCAAACTTGCCTAAGAAATAGTCTAGCAAGGCAATTAATGCAATTAGCGCAATCAACATTGCAATAACATTCAAACCAACCTTCATGCCATCAGAAGCGCCCTTAGAAATTGCATCTAATACGTTTACATCTGTTCTTCTTTTTCTAATTTTAAAATCACTTTTTGTTTGTGGTTCTAATGTTTCTGGATAAATAATCTTCGATACAACTAAAGCACCAGGAGCTGCCATAATACAAGCAGCAAGCATATATTGGGCTGGAATACCTAGTCCAGCATATACAGCAATTAAACCACCAGATAAACACGCCATACTACCGGTCATAGACGCTAAAACTTCAGAACGTGTTAAATTTGGCAAATAAGGCTTAATCATAATTTGCGCAACAATTTGACCAACAAAAGAACTTGCAACATTTGATAATGCTTCTGCACCAGAAACATCCATCAATTTATTCACAATTTTTCCCAAGAAAACAACAACACGTTGCATTATTCCGTAGTAATATAAAATATTAACTAAAATCATCATAAAAATTAAAGCTGGAATCAAGTTCATTGCAAACATAAATGACTTATCACCAAAAAGTTCATGCATAATTTCAGGACTATTAGAAAGAGGACCAAACACAAAATCTGCCCCCTTGTTTGCAAATTCCAATATTTTTTCTACAAACAAACCAATATATTCAAATATTTTTTTACCAGGTTCAAATTTTAAAATAAAAACAGCCAAGAAGAACTGAAGCCCCAAACCTACAAAAACAGTTTTATAATTAATTGCCTTTTTATTGTTAGACATCAAAAAAGCAACTAAAAGCATTGCTACAATACCCAAAATTCCAAATAATACGTTCATGAAAAAAGTCCTTAACTGAATGAATAAAACAATAATACTATAAATTTAAAAGTATTGTACAATGTAAATATGAAAAAAATATTTTTATTAATTTTAATTTTATGCTTATGCACGCCAAGTGCATTTTCTGTTGCTGAAGTTGCAGAAAAAGAAATACAATTCATATACATCAATGGTTCAAATAACAATGATAAAAAAATGAAAAACTGGTTCTTTAATGGAATGAAAAAACTTCATCCACAAATGAGTGCTAAATTTTCGGAATCAGAATATATAAAAAACAAATTGCTAGACAATGGTAATTACAGAATAGCAGAAGAACCAGAGGCTTTTTTCTGGGGTGATAAAAGTAGTGAAGAAATAGAGAATATAAATACTGATTTAGGCATAACAAAAATGTTTAGCCCACGATTAGCACAAAGAATTCGTTCTTTTATGGCACATTGCCTACACGATGCAATTTGGGTTTCGCATTATAGAAATATGCACTTAATTGTTGATGACTTGCATAAACAAATTATGAATAACTACAAAAAAGGTAAGCCTGTAATTTTATTTGGTTATAGTGCAGGTTCTTTTATAACATACGAGTATATGTTCAATAAATTTGCAAACATTAATGTAGAAAACTATTTTAATAAAGAAAATGTATCTGATGAATTTAAAAATTTTGTAAAAGAAAATAAAAAACAAAACACTTGTATTGATGCATTAATTGATTCCAAATTAGCAATATATAGCGCTGAAAAAAAGCTTATACCAAATACAAATTTCGAATTAGCAAAAGAAAATTTTAATAAACTAGATGATTACACGTGTAAATCTTGTATGCCCAAAGGAGCCATAAAAGGTATAGTAAATTTTGCAAGTCCACTTGTTCTATTTTATTCTGATATATCAAACAAAGATTATCCGCTTACATACCATAACAAGCTTTTATACAAATATTTACTCGAAAATGACATTTTTTGGTTAACAGTAAATTATGCTGATGATCCATTTGGTTATCCAACAACAAAAAATATATCTTATGTAGATTTAAAAGACAAATTGAATATGGAAATAACGCCAAATAAAGGATTTTTATATAGCAAATCAGATATAAAAAGTAGAAGAACAGTTCTTGGCGCACATACATCATACTGGGCAACTGGAAAGAAATTTTCTAAAGCAGTTGTACAAGCATACATTGAAGGCTACGAACTATATAATTCAAATGATTTATAAAAAAAGAGAGTTTTTAACTCTCTTTTTTCTTTAATTCTTTTAAATTTTTTATTCTTTTATTATATTTTTCCATTGCTGCATCACGTTGCAATTCTAAATCTGCCTTTTCTTTATTCAAAGTATAAATCTTATTTTGTTTTTGAACATCAGAAATATTTGTAGCTTTAGATGTTGCTTTAACCTTTGCATTAATATCCTTAATTCTTGAATTATATGCAGCTTTTAATTCTTTTTTTTCATTTTTAAGAGTCTTTATACGAGCCTTGTCTTCTAAATCTTCAAGAGTAACAGGCTTGTTAGGATTCATATTTTCAAGCGCATCTTTTGTATTTTCAACTGTTTTACCAGTAAAATCTTTTGTAGCTTCTACAGTCTTTTTATAACCTTTTTTTGTTGCTTTTACAGCTTTATTTGTAAAATCCTTTGTTGCTTTCACAGACTTATCAGTTGCCTCTTTCGTTGCCTCAATAGCTTTAGAAGTTTTTGATTGTTCTGCGACAGTATTACTCTTTGATGTTATTGATTCTGTAGGAACCTCTACAGAAACAATTGGTTGTGGTTGATTTGCCATAGACTCAACAGCAAATGCATTTATAAAGAATATTGAAATAGCAAGAATAAACAAAATTTTTTTCATAATATCCCTCCCCATTACATATACTTTAACTTGTAAATATAATTTATGTCAATAAAAAGACCTCATTTCTGAGGTCTTTTTTTTAATATTTAAATGAATTTTTAAAAGCATCCATTGCTTCAGCTCTTTGTTTTTGACGAGCCTTAGCAGCTGCTTTGTTTGCTTCTGATTGAGCTTTTGCATCTTTTTTTGCTTTCTCAATATCAGATTTTACTGTATTTTCTTTTGCTTTCCAATCTTTTTTTGCTTTTTCTACGTCAGCCTTTACAGCATCTTGCTTTGCTTTTAATTCTTTTTCTTTTTTCGCTTGTCTTTCTTTTGCTGCTTTTTTATCTGCTTCTGCTTTTGCTTTTGCATCAGCTTGTTTCTTTTCAATTTCCTTCATTTTTTTAGAAATAATTGATTCTTCTTGAGCTGTATTTACCTTTATCGTTGGTTTTGTATATGTAACTGTTGCCGCTTTTGAAACACCACAAAATGCAATTGCAGTAAGAACTACTAAAGAAATTGATAATAAACTTTTTTTCATTTTTTCTCCTTATCCTGTCTGAAAACTATGTCCAACTTGACGTTTGTTTTTGGTTATTTTGATTATTATTGTAATAATTGTTATTACGATTATTGTAATTATTTTTTCTTTGCTCGTAGGATTTATTTTTTACTTGATTATTTTTAAAGAAATTTTCTATTTTCATCCCCGCAGAATTTTGATTCATTTTCAATCCACTTGAGGGAACGAATGTATCAACACCTTCATTAGCATATACACAGCTAACAGATAAGCAAAACATCAATCCAATAATTATAACGAATTTGTTCATAAATAGTTCACCTAATTCTTATTTAATTTTTACATGAGAAAATACTAAAGATTTTAAGAAATCATTAACTTCATCTTTATAGAAGGTTTTTTCTCTATAATTTCTTTCTTTATAAGTTCTTGGAGTAACATAAGTAACTTTTAAATTTTTAATTTTTAGATCACTAGGGGAAACGGAAATTGATTTTTTACCAAACACTTCTGAATTAAAAGCTTCAGGTAAGAATGCAATTTTATTTTGACCATTTGGTAAAATCTGATCAGCATAAACAACATTTTTCATGTACATAGATTTGATATTGAAATCACTTCCAAAAAATACAGTTGGTGATGCTTCAAATTCAATATGTTTTGCATCAAATAATGGCTGATAATCAATATATTTTAATGAAAGATTTTTTACTGTAACAACAGCAGTTAAATTTGGCTTTAATTTATATTGAACTGAATCTAAAGTTGTTAATAAACTTGTTGCTTCATATACTTGTTCTTCAAACTTATCAACATTAAATGAACTTGTGAAAACTTTTGGAACAATTGAAATAATACCTGCATACGCAAACAAAATTAAAGCTATAAAAATCATCAATGTATTTTTATATTTTGACATACAACTAACCCTTTCATTAAACTTTTCAAAGCTATAATAACATATTTTGAAAAATAAAGACAGAATTTTGTAAGACTTTACTTTATTTAGAAAATTAGTAAGATATAAATATGAGAAAAAATTTTTATATAATAATTTTGTGTCTATTGATATTACCAATGTTCTCATTCGCAGAGGAAGATAAAAAAGAATCTGCGAGTTCAGCTTGGGGAGAAAATTCTTCTGTATTTAATTCTGGTTTTGAAAATCAAGAAGCAGTTAGTGATACAAAATTAAAAAAGGTAATTGATCAGTTAAAAGAGCGGAACTTGTCAAGAAAACAAAGAAAAATTAGAAATGATGTTCAACCCCTTTCTCCATCTGTTGACATGCAACATTTGCAAGATTTTACCCAGTTACAAGACCCAGAAAATGAATTAAGTCAAACCCTAACAGTAACAATTCCTGTTAAAGCATACAATGAAGAAGGGAAATACATAGCTCCCGGATATTATAAACTAGCGTGCCATAAAGTTGCCGACAATGAATATATTCTTGAATTATCTCAGGGAACAAAAAAGATTCTGACAGTAAAAGCTCAACAAACAACCCAAGACTTAGAACAAGAAACAATTCAATTTTGTAACGCAGAAATCATAGACGACAATAGAATTCGCCTCATGTATGGAAGTATCGATTTAAATCTTGTAGGTTATTTATACTTTAATTAAAACCTTTTCTTTGCTTTAATTCTTTTAATTCTTTTTGGAATGGAGAAATTGATGTTACTTTTTCAATAATTGCAGGCATCTTTTCGATAGTATAATCAATTTCTTCTTCAGTTGTATATCGACTCAAACTAAACCTAATTGAACCGTGAAGAGCTGTAAACGGAACGCCCATCGCTTTTAATACATGACTAGGATCAAGACTTCCAGAAGTACAAGCACTACCAGAACTAGCACAAATACCATAATCATTCAAATTCAAAAGAATTAATTCGCCTTCAACATATTCAAAACCAATATTCGTTGTATTTGGAACACGATTGTATGCAGAGGAATTCAACCTTGCATTATATATTTTAGATAATAAGCCTGTCTCAAGTTTATCTCTTAATCTTTTAACAGTTGTAATTTCATAGTCCAAAGCATCATTTGCCATTTGCGCAGCTAATGCCATACCAACAATTGAAGGAACATTTTCAGTTCCAGCACGTTTTCCACGTTCTTGGTGTCCACCAATAATTAATGGAGAAATTAATGTTGATGAATTTACATACAAAGCACCAACTCCTTTTGGAGCATGGAATTTATGACCGGAAATACCCATCATATCAATATCTGTATTTTTTACATCTAATTTAATTTTTCCAGCTGCTTGAACAGCATCTACAAAAACTTTTGTAGATTTATTTTTGGACTTAACAACTTGCGCAATCTCTTCAACAGGAAATATAACACCTGTCTCATTATTAGCATACATACAAGAAACTAAAGCTGTTTTTTCATTTACAGCATTATAAAGTTCTTCTTTGTTTATCTCACCATCTGCATTTACACCAACATATGTTACATCATAACCTTCTTTTTCTAATTGTTTATGTAAATTTAGAACACAAGGATGTTCTACCTTTGAGGTAATAAGATGGTTTTTAGATTTATCAGCTTCTAATACTCCACGAATAGCCATATTCGCAGATTCAGTACCAGATGCAGTAAAAAATATTTCTTTAGAATTTTTTGCACCAAAAAATTCTTTTAAAATTTCGCGTGAATTTTGAAGCTCACGAGAATTTTTTCCACCAAGCTCATACATACTCGATGGATTACCATAATATTGAGAAAAATAAGGTAACATAATTTCAACAACTTTTTCATCAACTTTTGTTGTTGCATTATTATCTAAATATATAAGCTTTGAATTAGTCATCTTTTACACCTGAATAATTTCTATTTCGTCATTAATATGTTGTTTTAATGTTGCTTCAACAAAATGTGTCAAAGTAATCTGTGAACGATTACAAGCCTGACATCGACCTGTTAATTTTACTTTTATTTTATTTCCATCAACATCAATCAATTCAATATCTCCACCATCTTTTCTTAACTCGGCAGAAATATGTTTTTCTATTACATTATTAACTTTAATAATCATTTGAGTCTTTGTAAGTTGAGTTTCTTGTTGTTTTTTTAGATTTTCTTCTAAAATTTCTTTAATTTTACCTTTACATCTACCACAACCACCACCAGCTTTAGTATAGTTAATAACATCTTCAATAGTTTTTAAATTATTATTTTTTATTTCATCTTCTAAAAAAGATTTTGTAACATCAAAACATCTACAAACAATTTCTTCCTCACTATGAACAGGAATTTCCAATCCATAATAATCAGCAATTGCTGCTTCTAACGCTTCATGTCCCATAACGGAACAGTGCATTTTTTCTGGTGGTAACCCACCTAAAGCTTCTGCAATTTGTTTATTTGTAATTTTTTTAGCATCATCAATATGCTTGCCTATAACCATTTCAGTTAGAATACTTGAACTAGCAACAGCACTTCCACAACCAAAAGTTTGAAATTTCGCATCGGTAATAATTCCATTTTTATCAACTTTTAAATATAGTTTTAGCATGTCACCACAAGAAAGTGATCCAGCTTCACCGACTGCATCAGCATCATCAATAGAGCCAACATTCCTTGGATTCCTATAGTGTTCCATAACTGTTTCTGTATAATTCCACATATTAATCTACCTTATTAATTTTTTCTCAAGAATATTATACTCCAAAGAAAAAACAATCTATATTATAAGAGTAAAAAAGAGGAACAAATGTTCCTCTTTTATAGATACGAAAATTAGAATTAATATGAATACGAGATTTAAAACTTTTTTTATTAACCAACACCGTTGAATTTTGGTGTAGCTCTGTCGATTGCTTTGCCTTCTGCTTCTTCAACCGCTTCAAGTTG
>JAFQNF010000021.1 GCA_017396025.1 bacterium | reverse complement strand
TATATAATAGGTAGCAAAAAAAGCACTCTATTTGGGAGTGCTTTTTGTTATTTTATAATTTTTTTGCACCAAGTGCGTTTTTTACAATTAGGACACTTTAAATAACGAGTAGTTCCTCTATGCATTGCCCAAAGTGCTTGTGAGTAAGTTGGAATAATTTCGCAACCACAATTTTTACATTTATAAGCACCAATACTAATTTCAAGTTTTAATGCGTAAAAACAAGGTATTAAAAACACAACACATAAACTTAGAACTGATACAAGTTGCCAGATTCCTTCAGGAACTAAAAACGCAGTAAGAAAAATGCCAGCAAATAATGCAATCATACTTATAGTCAAAATAACCCACATATCTTTCCAAATTGTTTTGTTTTTTCTTTCCAATTCTTTTGCCATATCAAGTAAAAGTTGTTCGTTTTTTTGATATTTATTTTCTATAATTATTTTCTCTCCACTTAAAAGTTCGTTCAAACTAACACCTAGAATTTCACATAACTTTGGAAGTGAATTTGTGTCTGGAAGACCTTTTCCATTTTCCCATTTAGACACTGTTTTTTCACTAACAAAAACTTTTTCAGCAAGTTTTGCTTGTGTGAGTTTTTTTGCTTTTCTTTCAGTTGCTATAAAATTACCAATTTTATTATAATCCATATTAACCTCTTATTATAACTCTAAAAATTCTTCGATTTGTCTTTGTGTTCCTTCGTGCATTGGATTTTTTGCAAGTCGTTTATATTGTTTTTGCACAGTTAAAATACTATTGTTATCATCAATTTCTTTTAACATATGATTTACTTTATCGGGAGTATAGGTTGTTATGTTTTCGAATTCTGCGATTTTATCTAAATAAGTATAATCTGCCTGTAAATCTGCTTGCCCTGTAATTGCTAAAACTTTTCCATTATATTCTTCAATCATTTTAATATAATCTTCATCAGTCAAAGCACCGTGTTCTCGCATCCATTTTGCAGGCAAGAACGCTCCTTTATAAAAGAATGTATCTTTTGGCGAGTTTTTCGCTTTATCGTAAAGAGCATTTAACTGTTTTTTTACTTTTTCTTTGTTCATTGTTTTATTTATAAACCAAGCAAGAAGTCCTTTTTTATCTTTAAACTCATCTAATACCGCAAAGTTTTGATATTCCATTGCACTTTTTAGGCACATACAAGCACCACCAAGTAATATTATTCTTTCAAGTTTTGTTTGTTTAGTAAGTAATGTGGCAATCATTGAGCCTTCACTATGTCCACAAGCAATTATTCGATTTTCGTCAACATAAGGCAAACCTTTCGCATATTCAATAACACTTGCAGAGTCGTTTACCAAATCAGATAAGCCAGCGGTGTTAAACTTTCCACCAGATTCGTGAGTTCCTCGCTTATCATATCTTATACAAACATAACCCATATTAACAAACATATCAGACATATTTTTATATAAGTCAGTTTTAAATCCTTTCATATTTCCATCTCTATCTAATTTGCCTGTTCCCATAATTAAAAGAACAAGTGGTCGTTTTTTATCATCTGGACGACTAATAGTTGCTCCTATTTTATTTTCTCCTTCAATAAAAACTCTTTCTTCAATAATATTCATAATTTTTCTCCTTTTTACGAAAGTATTATAACATATATTTTTCAAAGGGAATATGTATAAACCTATAAAAAACTCTACAATTTTACCTATTTTTATAATTATTAGATGTTTTTACATTTCAATATCTTCTTTTTGTTTTGTAAATCTTTTCTTTACAGAATAAGCAAATGCTATAAGGTAGTCCACATCGTGTTTATCTTTTTCAAATTCGCTTAACATAAAATCTCCAACATCTTCAACAGAGTTTATAACATAAACACATTCTTTATATCTTGTTTTCTTTTCATCTTTGGTGCATACATACTTATTGTTTTCTTCAAATATATATAATTTCAATTTTAATCTCCTTTGTAATCTAAAATAATCAAAACATTGGCTGTTTTTAAACTGACGGGGTGTTCTAATAAAATTCTAAAAAAATGCTCATTTTTTTGAGCAATCTTACATAATCGTTGACAATCTTTGATGATATTTGTATAATCTTTATGAAACTGTAAATCGGTAGTTTTTCCCTTTATTTCTAGGGAAAAGGCGGGATTAGATAATCTTATCTAATCGTTGGTGGAGTTTGTTTGGAAAAACTTGAAAACTGGCATAGTGCAAGCTATCTGGGGTTCGAATCCCTAACCTTCCGCCAATTAGCACTCAATTAAGCATATTGTTTAATTGGGTTTTTTATTTTGGGAAGCGATTAAGCGCGTAAAGGGTTCGGTTTGTCGACCCAGACCGCAACAAGTTGCTCCCGCTTTATGCTAAAAACTTGCCACTGGCAACTTTTCTTAAC